>DATNPI010000643.1:0-4414 GCA_036703325.1 Coleofasciculaceae cyanobacterium | reverse complement strand
CGTAAAGTAAATACAGCACTCCTCATCCTTACGCTTAGTAGCCTTTTCCATAAAGATAACGAGAAAAATCTATCTTCATCCTTTGTTGTGTACGAAGTTCATGGTGTCTAATCTGAAAATAGAGGGGGAGAGGGGAAGAGGGGGGAGAGGGAGAGGGGGAGAAAAGAACTTTCGTTGTGTGCGATCGCATATTGTGCCTTTACCCATGCGCTATCGTAGGGGCTAAGGCTAGCCTTAGCCCCTAGAGCCATTGTTAGGACGATTTATTCATTGGAAATCCCTTATGCAATCTCACGAGTCAGCCTTCGTCTACCCACCCAGCCGCAAAGCCGACCAAGTTGATGACTATCACGGTGTCAAAGTACAAGACTCTTACAGGTGGCTAGAAGACCCCGACTCACAAGAAACAAAAGCTTGGGTGGAAGCTCAGAACCAAGTCACTTTTGGTTATCTCGCACAGATACCAGCACGCGAGCAGATTAAGCAGCGAGTGACTCAGCTATGGAATTACGAGAGATATGGGATTCCCTTTAAAGAAGGAGAGCGCTACTTCTATTCCAAGAATGATGGCCTTCAGAACCAAAGCGTACTCTACACCTTAACCTCCCTCGACGCGGAACCAAGAGTGTTGCTTGACCCTAACACCTTTTCAGAGGATGGCACGATCGCTCTGTCTGGTGTAGCAATTAGTGAAGATGGAAAACTAATGGCATATGGTCTTTCCACATCTGGCTCAGATTGGAACGAGTGGAAAGTACTTGATGTCGAGACTAGTGAAAACCTTCCCGATCATCTCAACTGGGTGAAGTTTTCTGGTGCATCTTGGACTCATGATGGACAAGGCTTCTTCTACAGCCGCTATGATGAGCCGAACGAGGCCTCGAAACTAGAAGATATTAACTATTATCAAAAGCTCTATTATCACAAGCTGGGTACGCCACAGTCAGAAGATATTCTGATTTATCATCGTCCTGACCAGAAAGAATGGATGTTCGGCGCTGGTGTAACCGAGGACGGTCGCTATCTAATTATCTCTATCGATCAAGGAACTGACCCCAGGAATCTAGTTTTCTATAAAGACTTGCAGACACCGGATTCCCCTGTAGTGGAACTCATTAGCGAGTTTGAGGCTAACTATGGCTTTATTGATCATGATGGTGACATCTTCTGGTTCCGTACTGACCTTGATGCTCCCCGCGGTCGCGTAATCGCCATTGACATCAACAACCCAGCACGAGAGCATTGGCAAGAAGTGATTCCCCAAGCGGCTGAAACCTTGGAAAGCGTCGGCTTACTCAATAATCAGTTTGTCGCTGACTACTTAAAAGACGCCCGCTCATCCATCAAGATTTTTAACTTGGATGGTTCTTTTATTCGGGAAGTAGAATTACCGGGAATTGGTTCTGCTGGTGGTTTTAATGGCAAGCGCTATGACACAGAAACCTTCTATACCTTTACCAGCTTCACCACTCCTGCAACCATCTATCGCTACGACATGGTGAGTGGTGAAAGTACAATCTTCCGGCAACCCAAGGTTGAGTTCAACCCGGATGAGTATGAGACGACACAAGTCTTTTACAAGAGTAAAGATGGTACTCAGGTGCCGATGTTTATTACTCATAAAAAGGGGTTGCCGTTAGATGGAAATAACCCAACTATTCTCTATGGGTATGGCGGTTTCAATGTTTCCCTGACTCCCTATTTCTCAGTTAGCAATTTGGTGTGGATGGAGATGGGAGGTGTCTATGCCGTACCGAATTTGCGCGGTGGTGGTGAGTATGGTGAGGAATGGCATCAAGCAGGAACGAAGCTAAATAAGCAAAATGTTTTTGCTGATTTCATCGCTGCTGCCGAGTGGCTAATTGATAATCAGTACACTAAACCCGCAAAATTAGCCATCTCTGGTGGTAGTAATGGCGGTTTATTGGTGGGTGCCTGCATGACTCAGCGCCCTGAGTTATTTGGTGCAGCCCTGCCCGCTGTGGGCGTAATGGATATGTTGCGATTCCACAAATTTACAATAGGCTGGGCTTGGTGTTCTGATTACGGTTCCCCTGATAACCCGGAAGAGTTTAAGGCTTTATATGCCTACTCCCCTTTGCATAATCTGAAACCGGGAACGGCTTACCCCGCGACTATGATTACAACAGCTGACCATGATGATCGGGTGGTTCCTGCTCATAGTTTCAAGTTTGCTGCTGCTTTGCAAGCCGCTCATGCGGGAGAGAAACCCGTGTTAATTAGAATTGAGACTAAAGCGGGACATGGTGCTGGGAAGCCGACTACTAAGATTATTGAGGAACTTGCGGATGAGTGGGCTTTTTTGGTGCGATCGCTCGATATCCCACTAGTTTAGCTTGGCAGAAGTAACTGACCACTTCCTGGAGATGAGGGGGTGAGGGGGTGAGAGGGTGAAGGGGAGATGGGTGCGGTCAAAACCAGTTGGTGAGCAAGGGGACAAGGGGAACTCTTGGAGACAAGGGAGACTCTTGAAGGCTTTTCCTCTACTACCAACTACTGATGACCACATTCGGGAGAGATATTAACTGGTCGTATCAGTTGCTTCGTGGGATGAGCTTAACTCATAATTCCAAAACCAGCTCGTTTTTTACTTGAAACAAACTTCAACCGATATGAACTATCACGTTATTTACGACGGAAACTGTAATCTTTGTACGACTCTAGTACAGGTGTTAGAAAACCTGGATAAAGGACAGCTCTTTGATTACATTCCGATGCAGGATGAAGAAGCTTTGAAAAATTTTGGGGTGACGCCCCAAGACTGCGAAATGGGGATGATTTTGATTGATGCCAAGTCACTAGAACGTCGGTGGCAGGGTAGTGATGCAGCAGAAGAGATTGGGCGTCTGTTACCAGTAGGTGATGTGTTTATCTCTGCTTATCGAGCAATGCCAGGGATGAAATGGGTAGGCGATCGCGTTTATGAGCAAGTTCGCGATAATCGTTATAGTTGGTTTGGTAAGCGATCTAGTACCTACAAATCCGCTTACCCAGTGGGCTGTGCTGCCACATCCAATGGTCAGAGTTGATTAGTTGTCTCTCCTCAATAAGTGATTAGACGTAACTGAAATCAGCACTTTGCCTAGACTAGCCATACATTAAAATTCTTGTATAAATGGTCAATAAAAGGGCAATAAGTACTACAGCTACGCTAAGTTGTACTTTTTAGTCCTGGGAGTAAGAAGCCGTGTGGCTTGTCGCAATCTTCGTATGTCTCGGTTGGATTGTGTCGGTTTGTCTGCACGAGTTTGGTCACGCAGTGGTGGCATATCTTGGCGGGGATACTTCAGTCAAAGATAAGGGATATTTGACCCTGAATCCTCTCAAATACACTCACCCCACTTTTAGTCTCCTCCTGCCGATTCTTTTTCTGGTAATGGGTGGAATTGCTTTGCCGGGAGGGGCAGTTTACATTGATTGGCGTCGATTACGCAATCGCTGGTGGCAAAGTGCCGTTTCAGCCGCAGGCCCTCTTGCCAGCGTCCTTGCGACATTGTTGCTAACGATACCCTTTTGGTTGGGTTGGCCTGCCCAGTCGCCTGGAAACTGGATTTGGCCCAGTCTGGCATTTCTAATTGTCTTGGAGATTGCTAGTGTTCTGCTCAATTTACTGCCAATTCCACCACTTGATGGTTATGGGATTATCGAGCCGTGGTTGTCCCAGAAAGCTCAGATTCAGTTCAACAAAATTGGCGAATACGGAGTCTGGGTTATTTTTGGGTTGCTATGGTTTGTACAACCGTTGAATCAATTTTTTTGGGATTCTACTTATAGAATTACCGAGACTCTTGGAGTGCCACCAGAGATGGCAGGGATGGGATATGCGCTGTTCAGGAAACAGTCGAATATTTTGATATTAGGACTTGTTGGTGTTTTATGGCTATTTAGACGCAAAGAAATTAAGTGGTATAACCAAGGCAATAAGTTAAGAAAATTGCAACGATATGAAGACGCGATCGCTTCTTATGAGCGGGCAATTGAGATTAAATCAGATTACTATGAAGCTTGGTATTATAGAAGCTATTTATTATATCAATTACAACGGTATGAAGAGGCAATTACTTCCTATGACAAGGTAATTCAGCTGAATCCTGAAGAGGCTAATGCTTGGTATTATCGAGGGTTGATACTAGAAAAATTACAACAGCCAAAAGAGGCGCTAGCTGCCTATGACAAGGTAATTCAGCTGAATCCTGAAGAGGCTGATGCTTGGTATAACCGAGGCATTGCCTTAGAGAAATTGCAACGATATGAGGAAGCGATCGCCTCCTATGACACAGCAATTCAAATCCAGTCTGACTTCCCCTACGCCTGGTACAACAAAGCTTGTTGCTATGCACTACAAGGCAATGTCCCTCTGGCAATTGAAACCCTGCAACAGGCAATCAACCTT
>DATNPI010000122.1:0-3218 GCA_036703325.1 Coleofasciculaceae cyanobacterium | reverse complement strand
TTTTCCTCGTTATCTTTAGCTCTAGGGTCATAGATGACATCATGAAACCAAGCCGCCAACTGAATCGCTGGGAAATTGATAGCAACCACTGCCTGGGTTGAACTATGCCTACGCATCTGTTCAATCGTCTCTAAAATATGCTGAATATGTTCTAGTGTGTGATAAAACCGACCAACGCTAGAATAAGCTGTGACCAAGTCAAAGAATACCTGCTGCGTCACTGTTGGATCAACTTGAAATGGCTGCAGCAAACTCTCCCAGCTGAATTTTAGTGTTTCAATTGAGTCTGTGAAGTGGTTCATCAAGGTGAAGGGATAAATGACGACATTCATTCATACCCAGCTTGAGGTGGAATCATTTGACCCAGCGAGTGAAGAAGAAGTTCCTGTCAGCCGATGAAGAGTAACCGCTTGTATCACATTGGCTTTGGGCGAGATGACCTTGGCTCAAAGCCTCCTAGGATTGCTCTATTATCTGGCGACCCGGAACGCGCTCGTCTGATTGCTCAAAACTATTTGCAGGATGTGTGTTTGTTGTCTGAGAGTCGGGGACTGAATAGTTATCTGGGTAGCTTACAAAACGGGCGTCCTGTCTTATCTGCCACCAGTGGTATGGGTGCTAGTTCCTTAAGCATTGTGGTTAATGAGTTGGTACAAGTGGGGATTCGGCAAATTATTCGCATTGGGACTTGCGGCTCGATTCAAGCTCATGTGCCAGTCGGTAGCATTGTAATTAGTAGTGCGGCACTGTGTCGGCAGGGTGCGGCGAACGATATTGCACCGATTGAGTATCCAGCAGCGGCCGATCCATTTCTCACCGTGGCGTTGGTTAAGGCAGCACAGGAATTAGAGATTGAGCATTACGTTGGTATCACAGCGTCCGTGGATACGTTCTACGAAGGACAGGAACGCACTGATTCGGCTAATCCACATCTAATGCGATCGCTCCACGGCATCACAGAAGAATATCGCCGTTTGAATATACTCAACTATGAGATGGAATCTGGCACCCTGTTTAAAATGGCAAGTGTGTATGGCTTCGCGGCAGCTTGCGTTTGCGGTGTAGTTGCTCAACGCACTGTCGGGGAAAATGTCATCTTAGAACAGAAGGATGTCGCCGTGAAGAATGCGATCGCGGTGGCTGTGTGTGCGGCGCACAGTTTCGATTAACTCAGCACCACCTCTTACTTGCCCATTTCTCCAGTTGTAGAAAAGTTTGACCTCTGGTGGCAAACTGATACAAAGTGCTTCCTCAAGCGCCAGAATTTCTTCATCAGTAAGCCCAGGTAGCAGTTTTGAGTAGTACTTAAGTCGGTTCTCCCTTAACCATCTATGTAATCTCTCTATTTAAGTCTTCCATACTAGATTCCTGCGTAAATCCTATAAAGCTACCTTGACTAAACAACGACTCGATACACTATTAGTAGACCTTAACCTGTGTTCATCGCGACAGCTGGCGCAGCGACTCATCCGTGCTGGTGAGGTGATGGTGAATCAGCAGGTAATTGATAAGCCTGGAACTGAGGTTGACACCACCGCAAAAATTCAAGTTAAGGAGAAATCGCCTTATGTTTCCAGAGGCGGTGAAAAGCTTGTCAAAGCCTTGGAAGTGTTTGTGATTCCCGTGCAGGGTCGCATTTGCCTGGATGGTGGCATTTCCACGGGTGGCTTCACCGACTGCTTGCTGCAAGCTGGAGCACAAAAGATTTACGGTGTTGATGTTGGCTATGGACAAGTTGCCTGGAGTCTGCGGAACGATGACCGGGTAGTTTTGAGGGAACGCACGAATCTACGACATCTTCAGCCTGCTGATTTGTACGGTGAGGCCCAACCTGCTGATTTGGGCGTTGTGGATGTCTCGTTTATTTCCTTAACTAAAATTCTCGATGCTTTGTGGAACCTACTGGAAGCGCCTCGTGAGGTAGTGTTGCTGGTGAAGCCGCAATTTGAAGTTGGGCGATCGCGGGTTGGGAAAAAAGGTGTCGTGCGTGACCCGAATGATCATGCCGATGCGATCGCGCAAGTCCTACAAACTTCTCAACAGCTAGGTTGGGTGTACAAAGGTTTAACCTGGTCGCCTGTTACTGGCCCAGCTGGTAACATCGAGTACCTCCTCTGGCTGAGAATGGATAACCAAACCTCAACTCCCGACTTAGCCGCAATTCAACAAATTACCCAGTCAGCTGTTTCTCACTTTCGGGACAGACTGGATTCGTAAATTTTTCTGTTCTTTTCGCTACTGTTTGAGGATAAACGTGAGACTTTTAACATAGAAAAACGTTTTAGCAGCCGAGCAGGGAGATACAACATGAGTACAGAAGAACAAGCACGGGAAGTGCTGACGCAGCATCGTCATCACGACGAACACTTGAAAGAGTCCATGTTGAATCGTGCAGAGGCTGAGGTAGATAAACCCCTTGGGACAGATAACCTTACTCAAGAACACGCACGAGAGCTAGTAGCACAGCAACGTCACCACGACGAACACCTCAAAGAGGCGATGTTGAGCAGGGCAAAGGCGGGAATAACCATCTCTAACGAGACTACTGACGCTTCCGCACAATGAAAATCCCAAATATCGACAGGCGGCAGGTATCAACTTGAGTGAGTTTATACATGAGCCTGCTAATGTAGGCTCTATCTATAGTCAGAGCTGTCAAGAAAATAGTGCCCTAAATTGCCCACTCGACTGCATAAGTGGGATGACTTAAGAGATAGTTGTAATCAGAGTTAGTTTCTAACCCCGCTCATCCTACCGAGCGGGGTTTCCTTTTGTCAAAAAACTGACATATTGCAGCATTCTCAATAAGCCCCACAACCTATCCATTGCTTTTAGGACTTACGGACAGACCCTACATATTTAGGACTTACGCACTTGCCCCCCTAGGGCGTGTTTTCAAACTCTATATTTACCCATGTGTTGCGAAGGAGATCCCCCCCAGCCCCCCTTGAAAAGGGGGGAGAATCCAGTCAAAGTCCCCCTTTTTAAGGGGGATTTAGGGGGATCTCCCAGGATGAAACGCAATAACGAGTAGTTTGAAAACACGCCCTAACCCCCCAACCTTGGGGGGAACAAGATCTAATACCATTTGGGCTTAAACTTGACACATTTGAATTTCTGAAACTACCGATTGGCAAGGCTTTCAAAATCCAAAATCGTTCGACTGAACTTCGACAGGCTCAGTTACCGCGCGGACAGTGAGCTTGTCGAACTGCACG
>DATNPI010000538.1:0-8792 GCA_036703325.1 Coleofasciculaceae cyanobacterium | reverse complement strand
CCCAAGCGTACAACTTATCGTTCATAAGCTTTGTCTCTTCGTTGCTCATAAGGAGTCATTATAGTTGCAGCGAAATGATTTAGCAAATTAACGTATTCGGGAAAAAAAGAAAATTAAGGTAGGAAAAGTAGGAAAAGTTTCCCTCTTGGTTTCAGTGATATTGCTGTCGAGAGTTGCACCCCACCCACGGGAAGCACGATAATATTGATTCGCAGCAAGAAAGCCAGCGCTACGGCCAGCAACCTCGAAATGCGTAAGCGAAGCGTCTGGAGTTACCGAAGTGGCGCGTCAGCGCTAGGAGAATAGCTCTCCTCATTACCTCACCTTAATAAGTCAACAGTGGCGACGCTTCCCTGTTTTCTAGACCGAGCAGAATTATCTAGAGAACTGAATTCTCTGTTTCCGACAGGTTGCTAGCTAGTTAAGTAAAACATCTCAGCTTCTCATAGAAGCTTACGCAATGATAGAGCCTCCCTCTATAGTCAGAATTGTTGACCCTCTATAGTCAGAATCCCTCAAGAGTAGATCTAAGTAGACTGATGGAGGTCGTAATGTCAAGTTGTGAAAATAATTGAGAAATAATTAACCGCCCATGAAAACACTAGTGCGAAATTGAAATAGTAGAAAAATGACTAACCATAAAGCGAATCCAATGATACCCTTGACCGACCAAGATACTGAAGCGTTAGACAAGATATTTGAGAAAGTACAGGTCGAGGAGATTAGACAAATTGAAGAGACGGTGACTCGCTACTCGATTGTTCCTCTCGAACCTTGGGAAGAAGCTGGTTGGGTGGTCAACAGCTCTTTGCCGATTCCTAGCGACTCGCCGCCTTAAAGTTCAAATTTGAACCAGTACACGATTACAGCCAATCATTGAACCGGGAAGGAGTATCAGACCGTTCGTATTGTGGAATCTTGGATTGCAGATTACGGTTAATCCCACTGGCTCTCTAATGGGAAATTATCCGATAATTACCTTAGGATAAGCTTTTATATTTGAACTTTGATTCAATCAGAGACATTAGAACTACTTGAATGGTCACGCCTGTGCCAGCACTTGGCCACATTTGCCGCTACAAAGCTAGGAGCGATCGCGGCGAATCATCTTCAACTACCAGCTACTCAGGCTGAGAGTCTGTTCCTGCTCACTCAGACTAAAGAAGTATACCAACTGGAGGGCCGATTAACAGCCGGACTTTCCTTTGAAGGAATCCAGGATATTGGGGAATCTTTAGAACGAGCGCAACTTCAAGGACTTTTGTCAGGTGACGAACTGCTAGCGATCGCAACGACGCTGGCGGGTGTTCGACGTTTGCGTCGTGTGATTGACGACCAAGAAGACGTGCCGGTGCTAACCCAATTGGTAGCAGAGGTACGCACCTATCCAGAACTAGAGCAAGAAATTCATCGCTGTATTGACGATCGGGGCGATGTGGCTGACCGCGCTAGCCCCAAGCTAGGGGGGATTCGTGCCCAGCTTAAGTCACTGCGAGACAGGATTTATCAGACTCTCCAAGGGATTTTACAGCGTCAAGGCGGCGCAGTTCAGCAACAGTTAATTACTCAGCGAGGCGATCGCTTTGTTATTCCTGTCAAAGCGCCTCAGAAAGATGCGATTCCTGGTATTGTTCACGATACCTCTAGCACGGGGGCAACTCTATATATAGAACCCAATGCGATCGTGGGGCTGGGAAATCAGCTTAGAGTACATCGCCGTCAGGAGCAAGTAGAAGAAGAAGCAGTACTTCGCGCCCTAACGGAACAGGTGGCAGCCGTTAAGCCAGACTTGGAGCAGTTGTTAGCTGTAGCAACCACCCTTGATTTGGCAACAGCAAGGGCACGGTATAGTTTGTGGTTGGAAGCCAATCCCCCCAGATTCATTGACCGCGATGCCGGAGAGATAGTTACTCTGCGTGAACTGCGCCATCCTTTGTTAGTGTGGCAGCAGCAGCATGAACAGGGGACGCCAGTCGTTCCCATTAATGTGCAGATTCAGCCGCAAATTCGGGTAGTGGCGATTACTGGCCCCAACACAGGTGGTAAAACCGTCACGCTGAAAACCCTAGGTTTGGCTGCACTGATGGCGAAGGTGGGTCTATTTGTCCCCGCCAGAGAGCCAGTTGAACTACCTTGGTTTGAGCAAGTTCTGGCAGATATTGGCGATGAGCAGTCCTTGGAGCAGAGTTTATCGACCTTTTCTGGACATATCCGCCGTATTAGTCGGATTCTTGCGGCAATAGGCGAGGAGCCAGGAGTCAGGAGTCAGGAGTCAGAAGCATCTCCAATTCCCAAGTCCCTAGTTTTACTCGATGAGGTGGGCGCAGGAACTGACCCAGCTGAAGGTAGTGCTTTGGCGATCGCTCTTTTACAATACCTAGCGGACGTAGCTCAGTTAACTGTTGCCACAACTCACTATGGGGAACTCAAGGCGCTGAAATATCAAGATGAGCGGTTTGAGAATGCCTCAGTTGAGTTTGATGATGTCAGCCTTTCACCAACTTATCGGCTGTTGTGGGGAATTCCGGGGCGTTCTAATGCATTGACGATCGCACGACGATTGGGTTTAAATCCGGAGGTGGTTGACCAGGCTCAAACTCGTGTGGGTGGTGCCTCGGAAGATATCAACCAGGTGATTGCGGGTTTAGAAGCACAACGGCGTCGTCAGGAGACTAAGGCTACAGAGGCAACCCAGTTGCTGCAACAAGCAGAACGTCTGCATCAGGAGGTATCTCGTAAGGCAACGCTTTTGCAGGAACGGGAACGGGAGTTGAAGCTTTCTCAGGAACGGGCGGTGCAGGAAGCGATCGCTCAAGCTAAGGAAGAAATTGCCCAAGTGATTCGCAAGTTACAGCAAGGACCGACAATCGCTCAAAATGCCCAAAAAGCAACAGATGCACTCAATGAAATTGCCCAACATCATCTTTCGGCAGCGCGGCAACCGAAACAGAAACCAGCGTTCCGACCGCAAGTAGGCGATCGCATCCGGATTCCCCGGTTGAATCAAACGGCTGAAGTGCTGAGTGCCCCTGATGATGATGGTGAGCTAACGGTGCGATTCGGGATAATGAAAATGACTGTGCCGCTAGCAGATGTGGAATCGCTGGATGGTCAAAAAGCTGACATACCCGTAAAACAAAAAAAACCAGCGCCAGCGCCTGTTGTTGTTGCTCCCCCTGCTACCCCTGTCCGAACCTCGAAAAATACAATTGATATTCGGGGAAGTCGTGTGGCAGATGCGGAATTTGCGTTAGATCAAGCGCTTTCGCAGGCTACTGAATCTGGCGCACTCTGGATCATTCACGGCAAGGGAACAGGTAAACTACGACAAGGTGTTCATACCTTCTTGGAACAGCACCCTCTCGTTGACCGTTTTGAGCTTACTGAACAAGCTGAGGGAGGGACTGGTGTTACAGTTGCCTACCTAAAATAGAGTTTTGTTAAGAATATTTAATTGAAAACACAAAACTTTCCGAACTATCACACTTTGGCCGGAAACTTGCCTTAAACTCTGGTAGTCGTGTTTCAAGAATGGTAACTGCAAAAGCCAGCTCTGATTTAGTCACCTACTCTAAAGTTATGCGCTCTACCGTGAAGACGCCACCACCATCTCCCTCGTGGGAGGATTTGCCTCTAGGTCAAGCACCAGACTCAATGCAGTTGGACAACATTAAAGCCCAGCTGGATTTGGTTCTGATGGGGCTAGAAGCTTTAGCAGGCATTGGTTCTGAAGAAATGCTTCAGGCAGCTGTTGATTTGAATTTAGAGTCAATGGTGTCAGATCGGGTGGGTCTATGGCGTCTGCGCCAGTCCAATCCCCTGCGAAAAAGTTCGGGAGGGCGGAAGAAGCTAGATGTAGAAGAGGCGAGATCGCTTGTTCTGATCATCTGCCACCTTGCTAGAGAGCATCAGGAGCTAATTCGTCGCGCTGTCGCTCTACTTGAACAAATGGCAGAACAAAACACTGAACCGCACCGTGCGGCGCTGTTGGGAGATTACCTGGATAAGTTCAGCAACACTTACCAAGAGCGTATGGATCAAGGGGAAAATGTTTCGCCCGATCTGCTGACTCAACTGGCTCTCAAACTCCTGATTGATCTGCTGTTCTATAGCGGACCCAATGGCCATCGGCGTCTCTGGCTAGCATTGCTGGAGCGATCGTGAAACTAAAGGGCTTGACGCCGTAAAAGTGAAGAGCGAGGAGTGAGGAGTTAAGACCACCGAACTCTAACTCAAAACTCAAAACTCAAAACTTTGTGAATCTCATGCCGTTATCTAATTCAGTCTTGCGACGCTATACTCCCCCCACCTGCACACTGGAAATTGCAGCAAAAAGCTCACCGTTGTCTCGTTGGGTGGGGCAATCTGTACTGAAGGATTTGCGCTTTGAGCTTCGTTTTGATGACCCACGCAAGCCAGAAGACCAACGGGTGACAATTCGAGGCGATCGCACTGAGCTAGAAGTTTTGTATGACGCAGTTAACAGCTATGTGCAGGAATTTCTTGACCCGTCCTCGACAAAATCGCTAGCACTCCAGACACCGGCCACCGCTGCTGATTCGACGCTTGACAAAAAATATGATGGGCTGAATTTACGGCATCTCAGGTCTGATGTCAATAAGATAGATAGACTAACAGCTCCAACACCTGAGGTAAAACCAGGCGAGTTAGATGATTTATCATCAGTCCCTAGTCTGAAGTCAAACCCCAAACTGCGAACTCTCAAACCCCAGACACTGGCTACAGAAATCTATCTGCAACCGAGAGGCTTACTTGCCCATGAACTCTTTCTGGGTCGGCTAGCCACTGAGGACTCAGGCCCAGTCGTTGACCTGAGTGTGCTACAGCTATTCGACTTAGCGACAGCTCTAGATGAATATGCCGCTGATGTAGTGGCATTACCGAACCTCAACCCCCCCCTTCCTTGGAAGAAAGCCCTGCCGGCTTGGACTCCTACGGCGGCGGCTGTGCTGTTGAGTGTGGGTTTAACAACTGCTGTGATTAAATCGCTTGACCGACCTCTGACCACGCAGCAAACAGCTTCACTAAAAACAGGTCAAACGCCTAATACGGGGGTACAGACACCGCTCACCTCCCAGGTTCCAGCTGCACCGACTACGCCATTGTTGATTTCTCCTTTACCAACACCAGCGGTGCCACCCTCTATAGCCGCCTCCCCAAAATTGCCGCCACCTCCTCCAGTAACCGTCCCTGCTCCCACCCTTGGTGACCTGCAAGCAAGGCAACGCCCGACTATTACTGTTAACCCTTCCCCGGCAACTATACCTATCCCACCAAACTCTTCTGCTCCGTCTCTTCTACCTGGTCCGATAGCATCTCGCCCCAATCCTACAGCTAATAGTAAGACCACTTCTCCTAGCACGTCGTCTGGAAATCCCTCAGTCCAGCAAAAGACACCAAGCGCATCACCAACACTTCCACCTCCCCTGCCGGAGTTGCCATCTCTCGGCTCGACTTCCTCCGCTCCTGAGGTTGGTGTTCAGGATACACCTTCGTCTACCGCCCGCACCGCCTCTCCCTCAGCTGAATCAAATCAATCCGAGTCTACTTCATCGGATAATGCGGCTAATAGTAAACTGTCTGACACTATCCCACAGGTCGCAGAGATCAGAAACTATTTCGAGCAGCGATGGAAAGCGCCTTCTGGCTTAACGCAAACTTTGGAGTACAGTCTGTCGCTGAATACAGATGGTTCAATCCAACGAATTCTTCCACTAGGAAAGGCAGCAGGAGACTACATAGATCGCACGAATATGCCTTTACCCGGTGAACCGTTTGTTTCTGCTTTAGAGGTGTCAGGCAATCCAATCGTTCGCCTGGTTTTGACCCCGGATGGTAAGGTACAAACGTTTTTGGAGAAATGAGCTGAGGCCTCTGCCCTCGGAAGGTAGGGCAATGCCTTACCCTCCGAAACGCTTCGCGAATAGCATACCTACTTCTTCGGAAAACCCTTGACTCGCTTTTGCCGTTGCTTGGCAAGATCAGGACTTATGTATGTGCCCCCCTAGGGCGTGTTTTTTCGCCTTCTGCCTGGTCACTGAGCGTGTCGAAGTGCTGCCTCCTGACTGGTCACTGAGCGTGTCGAAGTGCTGCCTTCTTGCACTAGCTTGGAAAAAGCAAAAAAAAAGAGAGCCACCGAGGCGACTCTCCCGATCATCAGGGTGCATCTACTTCTCACAAGTATAGTGGTTAGGGGTGAGGGGTGTCACCCCCTATTGAGAAATTTTTGTTCTTTGAGTAAGCGATCGCCTGATACTAATACCAAGTTGCAGTCAAAGATAGTAGATAGGAGAGACAAGGGAGAGGAAAGCAACCCACACAACGCTGTAGAGACGTTCCGGCGGACGTCTCTACGACTAGTAAAAGTGACTAAGCTGTGGGGTGGAAATAGTCGTAGATTTCTTGGGCTAAACGCGGGCCAATTCCCGAAACCTCAGCTAGCTGTTTTGGAGAGGCCTCTCGGATATAGTCAATTGATCGAAAATGCGCCAGTAGCAGTTTTTGCCGATGGAAACCTAGCCCAGGAATTTCATCTAACCTGGAACGGCGCAGCTTGTCACTCCTTTGTTGGCGATGGAAAGTCACGGCAAATCGGTGCGCCTCATCCCGCAGACGCCGTAACAGCTGGACACCGGGTTGTTCAGCTTCAGTCGCTATTGGCTGTGATTCACCGGGAAGGAAGACTTCTTCTCGCTGTTTAGCTAGACTAACTACGCGCAAGTCTTCCATTAAATTCATGTCCTGCAAGACTTCAACCACAGATGATAATTGACCTTTGCCACCGTCAATCATTACCAAATCTGGCCAATCTGGATTCCCAACTCGCTGCAATTGTGGGTCTTCCGCATACTTGCGGAAGCGGCGACGGATTACCTCGGCGAGACTGGCAAAGTCATCGGAGTGACCCGCCTTAACCTCTGGATTCTTAATCTTGTAATGGCGATAGTGCTGCTTTGCGGGTGTGCCATCCACAAATACCACCTGAGACGCCACGGCATTAGAACCCTGGATATGGGAAATATCGTAGCCTTCAATCCGGTGAGGCAAATCTGGTAAGTCGAGGATGTCGGCTAAGTCTTGCATTGCCTGAGTGTTGCGATCCGCAAATCGCTGGGTGCGCTCCAGTTCATACTTGGCATTGCGCTCCACCATTTCAATCAATTCGGCTTTGGCTTGCCGCTGAGGAGCGAGAATGGTGACTTTACGACCTTTGCGATCGCTCAAATATGCTGCCAACATCTCTGATTCTGGCAACTCATGCTGTACCAGAACCTCAGCGGGAATTTCTACTGATTCAGCGGCCTGATAATGCTCTTCTAACACTCGCTGCAAAATTGCTCCAGGTTCTACTCCCCCTGTTTCCCCTCCTTGGTAAGGGGGAGATGCTTCTACCCCCCCTGTTTCTCCTTGGTAAGGGGGGGATGAAACGGAGGGTATCTCAGCGAAAAACCCCAAGCGTCCAACTAAGCGTCCGGCGCGAATCTGGAACAGCTGGATGCAGGCGTGTTGGGTGCCGGCAGCGAGAGCGATCGCATCTCGCGAAACTGTATCATCCGGTAAGGACACTTTTTGGTCAGCACCAAGAGACTTAATCCCTGCAATCTGATCGCGAATACGCGCTGCTGCCTCAAAGTTCAGTGACTGGGCAGCCTGGTTCATATTCTCGGTCAGAACATCAATCAGTTCCCCAGCCCTACCCTGGAAAACCATCGCTATTTTTTGGATCGTCTTGCGGTATTCGTCTGGGGAAATCAGCTGTTGACAGACACCAGGGCAACGTCCCAAATCATAGTTTAGACAAGGACGGTCTTTGAATAGTGGTTGCGGACGTTGCCGCATAGGGAAGAGTCGTTTAGCAAGGCGTAATGTGGTGCGTAATAAACCAGCATCGACAAAAGGCCCATAGTATTTATCCTTTTCCTTCGCCAGACGCCGATTGCGGGTGATAAAGATACGAGGATATTCCTCTGACCACGTAATCAGGATGTAGGGATACTTCTTGTCATCTTTGAGCAGTACGTTGAAGTAGGGCTGGTGTTGCTTGACTAGATTGGCTTCTAATGCTAATGCTTCAGCTTCGGTATCGGTAACGATGAACTCAATTTCAACGACTTGTCGCACCATCATCGCGATGCGATCGCTCAGTTTCTGAGACTCGCGGAAATAGGAGCGGACGCGCGATCGCAGTTTCTTAGACTTACCGATGTAGAGGATGCGATCGCCCGAATCACGCATCAGATAAACCCCTGGCTCTTGAGGAATCTCCTTGAGGCGTTTTTCCAAGCGTTCTGAATCTTTGACGAGCGTCAGTGTCTTAGCAGATGTCGTCACGGGGCGCTACTTGAATCTCAGTGTATATCTGTAGAACTCATGCACTATCTCCCCACGCCAGGGAGAAAAAAATTTTGGTTTCCCCACTATTGGGGGGTGAGAGGGGCTTTTTGGCAGATAGTACGTAAGTCCTAATCTAATGATAGAAAAGGCAGCATCGTTTGATGATAAGATTCCTACCTCCTCAATGTGTGGCAAACCGTCATTTAAAGGTTGAACTGAAAGCTCAAGGATGAAATCTCAATACACGGCGTTTTTTTGAGCCGTCAGCGTTCAGTGACATTGAACAGTCTTCCGTGGCGCATTCCCCTTCCTAGAGCAGCAGGGAGGGGTTAGCGACGGTCAGCTCGGTTGTGGTTCGTCCTGAGACTGGATATAAGTTTTGAGAATCTCCAATGGAGCGCCACCCGCAGAAATGATGCAGTAAGCCTGCGTCCAGA
>DATNPI010000526.1:0-6445 GCA_036703325.1 Coleofasciculaceae cyanobacterium | reverse complement strand
GGTTTGTAGGTTTCGATAATCTGCTTCTAACTGCTGCTTTTGACTTTCTAGCGTCGCTAAGTCTTGATTAAGTTTTTTCTGTTGCTTCTTTTTTTCTGAAACTTGGCTTAGTAGCTGATCGAGCTTGGCTTTCCCAGAAGTCAAGCTGGCTTCAGCTTCCTGCTTCTGATACTGTAAAGGGATTAGAGCCAGATTCAGTTGTTCCTGACGTTGCTGAAGTACCTGTATTTGCGTCTGTAAGTCGTAAACTTCTCCTTCTAAGTGCTGTTTTGTTTTGTCTAGAGTGGCTAAACCTGAATTGAGTTGTTCTTGTTGATTCTGTTTTTCTGAAATTTGGCTTTGCAGGTTATCAAGTTCGTCTCTGGAGAGCTTTAAGCGAGTTTCTATTTGCTGGACTTGGGTGGTTTTAACGGAGACAGATAGATTCAGGTCAACTTGCTGACTCTCAAACTGCTGAACTTGCGTCTGTAAATTGTAAAATTCTACTTCTAACTGCTGTTTTTGCTTTTGAAATGTGCTTATTTCTTGATACAGTTCATTTCTTTGGCTGTGTAGTTCTGAAACTCTGTTGAGTAGCTGGCTGCGTTCACCTTGTAAGGCATTAATGCTGGCTTCTACTTCTTGTCTTGTCACCGTTGCAGCAAATAGGGACTGATGGATCTGGATTTCCTCTTCCTCAAGTTCTTCAATCTGGTTTTGGAGAGAGGCTCTAATCTGCTTTTCCTGATTGATTCGCCGTTTGCCAGCAACTGCGGCTCCCACATAAGTAGCAGGGACAGTAATTACACCAGTCAGCAGTGCTTTGCTCAAGTCTCGGTTTGCTAACAGTCCCAGTCCGAAGCTGACACTGAAGGCAATTGAACCGAGAAGCATCCGATTGACGACCTTTGTTGATTGCATATTGCTTATTGAGCCAAGTCAAGAGACTCCTACTAGCTAAAAGCTACATGAGTAGCACCCGATTCCAGAATTCCTAGTGCAGCGTGGCAGAAATAACTATCCAGTTGAAAAAGGTTAAAAAGCTTAGTATACAAGCTTTCTCGCCTTCTGCCTGGTCACTGAGCGTGTCGAAGTGCTGCCTTCTTGCACTAGTTCTTTCTCCACGCTAACAGTGTTCTGGTTAGAGAGTTGACTGAGAAATGGCTAATTCACCTCGCAGGAAGTCTATAAACTGCCGTGCTGTGCGTCCAGAACGTCCATTGTGGCGGGTTGCCCATTGCAAGGCACGATATTCTAGTTCGTTAGGGCTGAGGGAAATTCCGGATTGTGCTGCCAGGTGCCGCACTATCTTGAGATAGGTGTCTTGGTTGGCTGGTTCAAAGGTGAGGGTTAAGCCGAAGCGATCGCTAAATGACAGCTTTTCCTGTACAGTATCCCAGGCATGGACTTCGTCACCATCGCGGGGACGGGGTCTATCTTCAAAAAACTCCCGAACCAAGTGCCGTCGATTAGATGTTGCATAAACAATCACGTTTTGCGGTCGAGCAGTTACACTACCCTCCAGGACGACTTTGAGTGCCTTGAAGGCGTCGTCATCTTCCTCAAACGAGAGGTCATCGACAAAGATAATGAATTTTTGAGGAACATCCCGCAGTCGCTCAACAATTTTCGGGAGGTCTTTCAAGTCGGATTTGGCAACTTCGATTAGCCTCAGACCGCGATCGCTATACTTGTTCAACAACCCCTTCACTAAAGAAGATTTACCAGTACCGCGACTTCCGTAGAGTAAGACATGCAGGGCAGAGTACCCGGCGAGTAAAAACTCTGTATTCTTTGCCAGAGCGTCTTTCTGAGCCTCGTAACCTACCAATTCCATTAGCTGGACGGGGTCAGGGTGAGCAATGCCAATTAGCTGCTCCAACTGCCAGCGAAAGGCCCGATACTGACCAAATAGTCCCGTACCAAATTGTCGGTAGTAATCCGCTAAGACTTCCACAGCATCTGCCCAGTTTTCCAACTGTTGCAGCTTCCCTCGCAGCAGTTGCTCATCCACTGAATAACGAGCTATGGGTGCAAAGCCCTGTGTCTGTGCATCCTGCTTCTCATGCCAAGGAATCGGAGCAACGGGCAGGTGGGATGCTGTTTGTACCCAGCTGCTGAGTTGTTCGCTGCTGCACTGGTAAAGGCTTTGCAACGCTTGCAAGTCCTTTCGTGCGGCGGCGATTAGGGCGAGGGGCAAATTCTCCAACGCCGTTAACTGGGCTTGTTGGGTAAAGGGATTATCCTCTCTGAGGATTTGTGTCAGCAGGTAGTCTTGCCAGCTTTGAGTACTAGCTGCCAAGGCTTTAAACCAGTGACCGTAAGCGTACAAGCAATTTAGTCCATCAGGATCGCATTGACGCAGGGCTTGCAGTAAGCTGATAAAAGCTTGTCCAACTTCCCCACTGAGGACAGATTGATAGAGCAACAGGGATGCTGCTTGGCGTTGGAGCAATTGGATTGAGGCGGTAGCTGGGGTGATAGACATTAATGTAGCGATCGCTTCAGTTCGAGCGTATTTGAATTGTACCTTCTGCCCCCCTCTACCTCCCAATTCTGGGGGCACATAGATCTTGTTCCACCCGTTCGTTGGGGGCGAGTGGTAAGTCCTCAATTGCTGTTGGCAATCGCCTCAATGTGACGACAGTGAGCCGCGCATGGGTGTTCTTTTCTTTACCGTATCTTCATATGGCTGCTACTGAGCTGATTAAAGGAATGGCTTAATCCAAATCTGCCTTTTGGTATAGAAAAGTTGGCATTTATTCCTGAATTTACTAGGGGTTTATCACTCGGCCGCCAATTGCTTATCTAACTTCTGGCTGATTTTTCCCGTCAATTTCCCGACCTATCAAATGTGTTGTTTCGCTGAAGCTTCCGTAAAACCTCTAGTCTTCATCCTAAGAGTAGATTACGCTTCAAATTGCGGGTAGACAGCTCAACTACCCACTCATGTCTACCAGTGAGTCATCATCTTCCGATGCACTCATTACCCCCAACCAGAACCCCAGGCGTACAAATGTGTAGCATTTGTTCCAGTCTGGGGGAGATGACCAAATTACTTAAAAAACCAACTACTTTGAGAGAAAAATGACAAGCAACATCGTCAAAAGCTCCGCAGTCGCAACCACAGGCGCAGCCCTGAGCTTGACCGCGATTAAAGCTAACCCCACACAAGCTGCTACCGTCACCTACGACTTCACAGTATACGTGACTTCTGGCTCGTTGTCCGGTCAACAGTTTGAGGGTTTCTTCAGCTACAAGAACTCGACCTTAACGGGAATTGGAAGTGAGGAGATTGGGGTCAAGGAGGGACTATTTGTCAGGTTCGAGTTATTGGGTGTAACTTATACGGAAGCCAGTGATTTTAATTCTCCTTTATATCCCCGAGTATTGTTTGAGGATGGGAGCTTAGCGGGATTAGATTTTGAAGTTTTTAATAATCAACTAAGTTATCAACTTATCAGAGATTTTGATAAGAAAAGTTCCTGTTTTACGTATCGACTCGAAAACGAAGCTACCCTGAGAACCGGAAGTGGAACTGTAACGTATTCTTTGCGCGAGAATTCTTCTACGTCAGTCCCGGAGCAGCACACCGTCGAGGACTTGAGTGCCCTGGCTTTGACTGGCTCTTGAAGGGCAATCAGACCGAGCATGACGATTGCCACCTTTCGTATACCTGGCACCGCATATATAGCAGTTCTCACGCTTGATGAGGTATAGAGATTCTGGGAAAGGGACTCTTAGTGTATTGCATTCAACTGAGAATCGCTATAGATGAAAGAAATTACTCCCCCTGCTAGTTTTTTAGAGCGTGTTGGAAAAGCCTTCATGTCATTCTGAGCAGAACGCAGTGGATATCTCTTGGAACCGAGGCGTTAGCCTAGAATCTCATGCTTTGACTGGGTTTTGAGATGCTACGCTGCGGAAGCCGCTATCGCGTCTACATTTCAGTGTCGCTGCGTTGAGCATGATATCGATCTGACTTTTCAAACACGCTCTTAGGAGTCGTGAGTGCCTTTCTTACTGAGTTTAAGATGCAGTAACTAAGCCACTGTGCCTCAGTAAAGGTTCTGTACTCGGTTCGCGACCCCGGAAGGTCTTGAATACTTCCATCGGATGCAAGCTACCACCGAGAGCGAGTACCGTATCACGGTAACGCTTACCTGTAGAGGCGATCGCTTCCTCATCGTCTAAACCAGCATCCTCAAAAGCCGCAAAGGCGTCAGCACTAAGGACTTCAGCCCATTTGTAGCTGTAATAACCCGCCGCATAACCACCAGAAAAGATATGCCCAAACGCGCATAAGAACGCGTCTTCTGGCAAAGGTGGCAAAACTGTAGTAGTTTTAGCAATGCGGTTACGCACATCTGCTGGAGTTTCGTCTCCACCTGGCACATAACGATGGTGCAACTCGATGTCAACACGGCTAAAGTGCAACTGCCGCAACATCCCACTGCCGCTCATGTAGTAACGTGCCGCCAGCAGTTTTTGGTAATAATGCTCTGGCAACGACTCGCCCGTTTCGTAATGCTTCGCTATTCCCATCAAAGTGGGTCGGTCGTAGCACCAATTTTCCATGAACTGGCTGGGCAGTTCCACCGCATCCCACTCCACATTGTTGATACCTGCGGCTCCGGCGTAATCAACCTTTGTCAGCATATGTTGCAAGCCGTGACCAAACTCGTGGAACAGCGTTTCCACTTCATTAAAGGTCATCAAACTGGGCTTGCCATCTACTGGAGGTGTCTGATTACATACCAAATACGCTACGGGTAAGCGTGTGGTCGTCGTACCATTTTCAATAATCTTGGCGCGACCAATACACTCGTCCATCCAGGCACCGCCACGCTTTTCGGCAGGGCGACTATAAGGATCTAAATAAAAGTAAGCAATTGGAGTGCCTGTTTCGTCAGCAATCTGAAAATAGCGTACATCTTCATGCCACACTGGGGCCTGCCCATCCGCCGCCGTGACGGTGACCCCAAACAACCGCTTCACAAGGGCAAATAAGCCATCCAGAACTTGCGGCAAGGGGAAGTAGGGACGCAACTCTTCTGCACTGAAGGCAAATTTTTCTTCCCGCTGGCGCTCTGCCCAAAAGCTGATATCCCAGTGCTTCAGGTCAGTGGCTTCCTGTGCACCTTTAGCAGTGGCAAACGCTTTGAGTTCTTCTAAATCTTTGACAGCCGCATCATAGCTGGCGTGACGCAGTTCCTCAAGCAGTCCCTCTACCGCCTCAACGTTAGGAGCCATCTTACTGGCAAGGCTCAATTCTGCGTAACTCTCAAAGCCTAGCAGTATCGCTTCTTCTTTACGGAGTTCTAAAATTCGCTCAATCAGCGGGGTGTTATCCAACTCGCCGTTGGAGGCGCGGCTGACAAAGGCTTTGTAGAGTTTTTCACGCAAGTCCCGACGGGTGCTGTGCTGCATGAAGGGGACATAGCTGGGATAGTCCAAGGTAATCCGCCAGGGACCATTTTCAGCTGTTGCCCCTTCCTCACCAGCGGCACGAGCTGCCTGAGCAGCTAGACTAGTTAAGCTTGGCGGCAAGCCGTCAACCTCATCTTTGCTTGTCAGTGTCATACTAAATGCTTTAGTAGCATCTAGCACATGATTGGAGAACTTAGTAGAAATCTCTGCGAGTTCTAGTTGGATAGCATTAAAGCGATCTCGCTTTTCACCCTCCAAACCGACACCTGAAAGTTCAGCCCTTCTAATGGCTGTCTCAACAATTCTCTGTTGAGCTGGCTCCAAGCTGCTCCAATCATTGCCTTCTCGCAGCGCCTTGAAAGCTTTGTAAATGGGTTGGCTTTGGCTGAACTTATTCGTAAATTGTATGACTTGGGGCTGCACGGTTTCGTAAGCTTCGCGCAGTTCGGGGCTATTTTTGACGCCCATCAGATGACCCAACACTCCCCAACTCCAGCTGAAGCGATCGCCTAAACGGTCTAACGGTTCAACCAAACCGCTCCAAGTTGGCGTTACCTGTGCCTCCAAGCTTGCAAGCTCTTCGTCTAGTTCAGCCAGTAACTGAGTCATCGCAGGCACTGCCTGCTCTGGCTTAATAGCTTCAAAGGGGGGTAGCCCTTTGCCGATTAACAAAGGGTTATCAGTGGCAGTTGCATTTGCAATCATAAGTAGCGTTTCGTTTCGAATCCTCAGACTGAATCACTTTTAATTAAATGGTCTATCTTGATACCAAGCAGTGATCTGTGTGCCTGGAAATGATGTTTAAAGACAATTTAGTTTTCTGGCAAGTCGTGTTGGTGTTTGCGCTCTTCTGCTCTCAAGAGCGTCACTACGCACGAAAGCTCTCTCGCCACCAAGGGAGAGATTGCCAGGTTCCTCCTTCCGCATATGGGGTATAAACTACGACTAAGTGATTTCTATCAATTGTGCGTTTTGGTAGCCAATTGCGCGTAAGCTAATCGACTCCGAAGGAGTGGGCTGACCCCCTCAGGTCAAT
>DATNPI010000516.1:0-15217 GCA_036703325.1 Coleofasciculaceae cyanobacterium | reverse complement strand
ATGACAACTTGATACGAGTTAATCACCCCACCTCTAGTCCATTTATTAACTGGACTAATTCCAAAGTGTTACATCTGGCATTACAGCCTATTTGACCTCAAAATTATCAGGGTGTGACACTTTGAGGGCGGAATGTGGGTTTGAAAACACGCCCTAGCCCCCCTTATTAAGGGGGGAACAAGAAAAGTATCTGTAGCAAGAATTTAGGAAATTGGTATGACCTTTGTTAAATTCAAAAGTCAAGTTGACTTTCTTTAACTTCAGATTGTCCAGCGAGGTGAGCCACCACAGCTACTAACTCCTCAGGTTCGACTGGCTTAGGCAGATGCTTCTGGAATCCAGCGGCTAGAGCCTCCTCACGGTCTATCTCTCTAGCGTATGCCGTCAAGGCTACGGCGGGAAGCTGTCCTCCTTGCTCCGACTCCCAGGCTCTTACCTGGCGGATTAAGGCGTAACCGTCCTCAATAGGCATCCCAATATCGCTGAGTAGTACATCCGGACGCTGCCTACGAAGAGCCTCAAGTGCGTCTCTTACCGAGGCTACGGCTGTCACGGAGGCTCCGAAGTCTTTGAGTACAGTGGCGTAAAAATCTCGTGTGTCAACCTCGTCATCAACTACAAGTACCCGCTTGCCATTGAGAATTGAGCTGTTGTTGAACGTCGGTGCGCTCTTGACACTCGAAAGAACTTGTTCGGAATTCTCTAGTGTGGGGTCAATTTTTAGAGGGAGAGTAACCGTGAATGTTGCTCCCTGTCCCACTCCGGGGCTTGACGCCGAGACGGTTCCGCCGTGCAACTCTACCAGATTACGCACAATGGCAAGCCCTAGTCCTAGTCCACCGTGCATCCTTGTGGTTGAGCTATCGGCTTGCCGGAAGTAATCAAAGACGTGGGGGAGAAATTCAGGACTGATGCCTTTGCCTGTGTCGGTTACTTGAAGTTGAGCTTGTGTTCCATTGCGCTCCAAGATAATCGCGACACGTCCCCCAGCAGGTGTGAACTTAATTGCGTTTGAGAGCAAGTTCCAGATGACCTGCTGTAAGCGGTTATGATCGCCCTCAAGTAGTCCTATAGTCGGGTCACTCGTAAACTGAATCTGAATAGACTTGGCTTGGGCGGCTAGACGCATGGTATCGATAGTTACCTCGATAGTTGATACCAAATCGACTAGAGAGATATGCAGGCTGAGCTTGCCCCTCATAATGCGCGAGATATCTAGCAAGTCTTCAATCAGTTGTGTCTGCAACCGGGCGTTGCGATCAATTGTCTCAAGTGCACGGCTAGTAGCTGTTTCATCCAACTTGCGGTTACGTAGTAGCTGAGTCCAGCCAAGGATGGCGTTGAGGGGAGAGCGAAGTTCGTGGGAGAGTACAGCTAGGAACTCGTCCTTGATACGGTTGGCTCGTTCTAAGTCCTCAGCTTGTTTCCGTAGCGCCGACTCTAATTGTTTGCGATCGCTAATGTCCTCCATTAAGCCTTCAATGATAGTTTTGCCATCAATCGTGCTGATGGTCTTACTTAAGCGCACCCAAATCATACTCCCCTCAGCTCGTCGTAACTGCACTTCACGCTCTCCACTCGACAGCAGCGCTAGCTCTTCTCCCGGCGCTAAGGGAGTCGCTGCGTCAACGCGATCGCGAATTTGCTCGTTCTCCTTGAGTTGATTGAGGAGTTGGGTATAGTCTTCCGGGTGAAAATAAGACTTAAGGGATTGAGCTGCCTCAGATGAAGGCAACTTACTAAGCCCAAGCAGGCGGAAAAAGGCTGGGTTAGCTTCTAGTAAAGAACCTGACTCCGTTAAACGAAAGACACCGACATTCAACTGATTGAGCAGACTCTGCAAGCGGTTCTCTAGACTAGCCGCTTTGCGATGGATTTCAGCTTTTTCCCATGCTGATCGTACCGCTGCTGCTAAACGGATGTAGTGCTTGGGTGACTTAATCACATAATCGTCCAGCCCAGATTTCATTGCCTCTACAGCAATCTCCTGGGTGCCACTATTGGTGAACATAATTACAGGACACTCAGGATAACGGGCTTTGATAGTGCGTAGCACTGCCAAACCGTCACTCCAGCGCAGTTGGTAATCCGTGATTGTCAAGTCGAAGTTGCCCGTCTCCAGAACTTGCTCAAGCTCTTCTAGCTTGGCAATTTCCTTGACTTGGAGGTTGGGAAACTCCCGTTCCAGTGACCGAATAGCCAAGATGCGATCATGTGGGTTGTCATCGATTAAAAGAATCCGTAACATCTGGCTCGTTAGAGATCAGGTAGGAAAATGGGACTAAAAAAGTAGGATAAGAGATGCGTTTTAATGCGAGCCTACTTGGGGTTTTTCGTTAAGAATCAGCCAGTGCATATTAAGCGTCTTCACAATTTCCACTAAATTATCAAAAGCTACGGGTTTGACCATGTAAGCATTAGCACCCAGATCGTAGACATGATTAATGTCAGCGTATTCTTTAGAAGAAGTCAGCACCACAACTGGCAAACGCTTTAGTTCTGGCTGTTCCCGTAGCCATTCCAGTACCTCAGCGCCCGACTTGCGGGGTAACTTTAGGTCTAGCAGAATTAGCACGGGTAAGGGGTAGCGATCGCGATCGCCATAAGGCTCCTCTCCAGACAAATAGAACACAGCCGCCTCTCCATCTTCCACGACTTGCAGCGGAATAGTCAGGTTAGCCTTCCGACAAGCTCGTTGTATCAGAAGGACATCTTTAGGATTATCCTCTACTACCAAAATGGTTTCATGCTCCATGTTCATCATCATTCTGCTACTTTAGGCAAATCTATCCAAAATCGACTCCCTCGACCAAGTTGAGACTCCACTCCAACTTGGCCTCCCATGCGTTTTATCCCTTTGCGAACAATCGCTAAACCAATACCTGTGCCTGGGTAAACCTCACTGCCGTGCAAGCGCTCAAAGGGATTGAAAATCCGTTTCTGATTTTCTGGAGCGATGCCGATACCGTTATCTTGTACCCACAATCGGATTTTAGATATAGCATTCTCCTGTTCCCCCTCTCTCCCTCTCTCCCTCTCCGCCCATACCTGCATCTGTGGTTGTACTTCTGGAGACACAAACTTGATGGCATTGGTAAACAGATTAGTTAGAACCTGAACCAGGGTAATGCGATTTCCCATCACTTCAGGTAAAGGTTCCTCTACTGTTATTTGAGCTTGCCGTTGCCTTATGTCTAGCTCTAGCCGATCTAATACTTCTGTTACGATTGATGCTAAACCAATCGGCTGGAGAGGTATTTCATCTCGACTGAGGCGGCTATAGATCAGCAACTCTTGGATGAATATATCAGTCTGCTGGCTAACAAAAAAGATTCGTTGGGTATAGTTTTGACCCACTGAATCTAACTGATCGGCGTAGTCCTCAAGTAATGCTTGAGCTAACCCTTGAATAGAACGCAACGGTTCCCGCAAGTCATGGGAAATCGAATAGGCAAAGGCTTCTAGATCCTGATTGGCTTCTTCTAATTTCTGATTAGTTGCTTCTAGTTCTTGATTCGCGGCTTCTAGCTTTTGTGTGCGATCTTTTACTCGTTGTTCGAGAGTCTTATTGAGCTGCTGAACTTCGGCTTGAGCTTGCTTACTGGCAGTGATATCTTCTATCAAGCCCTCAACGATAGTTTCTCCATCAATGGTGTTTAGGGTTATATTTAACAATGTCCAAATGAAAGTGCCGTCAGCACGACGCAACCGTACCTCACGCTCTTGGCGCTGGGGTAGTGAGCTATCTTGAAGTTGCCAGTCAAACTCTTGCTGATTCAATAAATTTTTTGTTTGCGCTTGAGCCAACGAATTCACACCTAGTAAGTTTAGAAACGCTGGGTTGCTCTCCAGCAGTTGTCCATCTAAGGTGGAGCGAAAGATACCCACGTTTAATTGATTGAGTAGAGACTGGAGACGGATTTCCAAACGGGCTGCTCGTCGCTTGTTTTCAGCTCGTTCTAAGGCCACTCGGACAGCAGGAGACAGGCGGAAGTATCGATTGGGTGACTTGAGGACGTAGTCATCTAGTCCCGACTTCATCGCCTCTACGGCAATCTCCTCGCTGCCGGTATTCGTGAACATAATTACGGGGCAATGGGGGTATATTTCCTTAATACTGCGTAAGATTTCTATACCATTAGTCCAGCGTAATTGATAGTCTGTAACTACCAGGTCGAAGTTACCCTGTTCTACTGCTTGGGCAAGACCTGAGGCTTCTTTAATTTCTTCCGCTTGGAGTTGAGGAAACTCTCGCTTCAGCTCCCGGATAGCTAGGAGGCGATCGCTTCGGCTGTCATCAATAACAAGAATGCGGAGCGGTTGGTTCATTAATTGCTAGGAGTTAGTTGTCCTGTGGGGATTTTTCGGAAGCCGTTGTCAAGTTTAGAGCCTGAAGTTATCCCCTGTAGCACAGGCAACACTAGAGTTCTACTCCTTTGCTGATCTAAGAATACCTATGCTGAGGTAGCAGGGGGAGAGGGTGAGAGGGTGAGATTGTCGGCTGAAGCAAAAAAGGGGTGTACAAGGCGGATTTGGTATAAGACTGAGATCTTCTCAGATCTTGCACTAACCCATCCACCAGACATCGAATACTTTGCCCCAAATGCCCGATTTGAGAAGGGGCGGGTTTATTAACCACTAGCTTTCGGTAACTCTATCCAGAAGCGACTGCCTTGGTTAGGCTGGGACTCTAGACCTGCTCGACCGCCTAAGCGTTCCATGCCTTTGCGAACAATTGCTAAACCAATACCCGTACCAGCGTAGGTTTCAGTACCATGTAGACGCTCAAAGACGCGGAAAATCCGTTCCTGATATTCTGGAGCGATGCCGATGCCATTGTCTTCCACCGATAGGCGTACCCACTTGTGTGGGGTATCGGCTATGGCAGATGATGTTTCCCCACTTGCTATCTCCCCATCTCCCACTGTCCCTTCCTCACGCTCCTCGGCCCAAATCCGTACCTGTGGCTGCACATCTGGAGCCACAAATTTGATGGCATTGGAGAGCAGATTTGCCACAACTTGGAATAAGGTTGTGCGGTGAGCCATTACTTGGGGGAAGGGTTCTTCAACGGTAACTAAAGCCTGCCGCTGTTGCAGTTCTGCATGGAGTTGGCTCAACGCCTGTCCTATCACATTTGACAAGTCAGTCGGCTGAACCTGGATTGCAGCACGGCTGAGTCGGCTGTAAGCCAGTAGATCAGAAATCAGGGTGTCCATCTGCACGGCAGACTCAACAATGTAATGGGCGTATTCTCGCCCGATGGAGTTTAATCTGTCGCCGTAGTCCTCTACCAAAGCTTGGGTGAAGCCCTGTATGGTACGTAAGGGTGCACGCAAATCGTGGGAGACAGAATAGCTAAATGCTTCTAGTTCAGCGTTCGTTTCCTCAAGCCTCCTGGTACGCTCGGCTACACGTTGTTCTAGTTCTGCGGTGTAGCACTGGAGCTGTTCCCGCAGAAGGGATTGTTGTATAGCGATCGCTAATTGAGCCGCCACTTCTTTGGCTATCTCCTGGTGATCAGGAGTAAACGCCGCAATTTGGGTGGTAACAAGGTTCAGTTCACCAATGAGAATCTCTTGAACCCTCAGAGGTACGGTAATGTAGCTACGAGCGTCTTCAGGCAGCAGACGATTGAAAGCAGGGGGAGATGACTTAGCCACTGTCATATCCTCTACATAACAGATTGATTGTTGTGAGACTTCAGCAGAGACAAAGTCTTCTATCGCCATCGTGGAGCCTTCTGGCAGATTTAACTCTCCCTTCACACTGCCTGCTAGCACCTGGGCTGTGCCCGTTTCAAAATTGAACAAGACAACAAAAGCCTGTTGGTAGGGCACTAACTGACCCATTCGTGAAAGAGCAGCACTAACCAGCGCTGGCAACGACTCCGCTATAAGGATGTCACGGTCAATTTCATGTAGGCTAGCCAATCGTTGAGCAGAACGACGGAGTGCCCCTTCGCTTTCTCGCAATGCCTCTGTCTGTTCTTGGGCAATAGCAAGGGCGCGTCCGTAGCTTTGGGCTACTGCAATAAGTTGATGTCTGGTGAAGAATGCGAGGATGCCTCCTACCCCAAGGGATAAGACGATACGGGTGACATATAGCCACTGGGTTGTTTGTCGAACGGTTTGAGTCCGGGTATTTTGTAGCGCCTCTTCAGTTTTGATGAAAGATGCCATCTGAACCCGGATTGTGTCCATTAGCTTCTTGCCTTGAGCATTAATGGCATACGCTTGATAATCACCTCCCTGCTTCCTGAGGGCGATCATCTGCTGGGCGTAGCCTTGCCACTGCTGATAAGTGGATTGCAACGTCGCGAGGCGCTGAACTTGAGAGGGGTTGTCTGAGATCAAACCACCCAATTGGTTAAATGTAGGGGCGATTACCCTACTCGCTTGTTGGTAGGGTTCGAGAAATTCGGAATTGCCAGTAACCAGATATCCCCGCAGCCCCGTTTCCATATCAATAAGCAGTTTTTCAGTATGATTGGCTTGGGCAATCACTCGGTCAGTATGGTTAACCCACTGCATCACTGAGGTGAGGTGATTAACCTGCCCAATCAAGCTGACTGCCAGTATGCTCATCAGGAGTAATGGCAACGCTAACGCCAAAGAAAGTCGGCGTCTAAAGTTTGTTTGGGAAATCTGAGACATAGTTTAAGTTAGCTTGCTCAAAATTGCCTTTACTGGCACGCCGAGCTACCGAATTTCACCTGGATTGCCCGATTTAGGTACGTGCATCGGGGAACCTGCCTCAATTGAGAGCCTCTGGTCTCCTTTCCTAGGATAGACCGTTAGCACCACAGCGAGACTCAAATTATTACCTAAGCCTACTGATAAGTCTCAAAAACCGGAGCAATCCGGGTTCGTTTATAGCGAGAAATGTGGGTTTCTTAATGCTGTCTTATCCGGGTAACAGCCACAGTGATGAGTTGATAAAGGTTAGGTTAAAAATTTGCGATCGCACTCACAACCTCTAAACATTACGTTAGTTCTGTTCAGCGCTCCCAACTCCGCATCACTAGAGAATGAAATTTGTTCTGCATCAGTCTTTGGCTAGGTGACAATAACTTTTAAGAAAACAATAATAAAAATTCAATTTATCAGATAAAAACGTGGAAACCTCAGATAATTTAGCTGTAATTGAGCATTTCCTAATAGCTGTGAGATTCTCAAATCGGGCGGCTGTAGAAGTTGTTCAAGCTGAAGCCAAAGTTGATTTAGCCGAGTTTGAATTGACACCACAAGAAGTTCAAAAGCTCAGAGCAATAGTTAAAATGCTCAACATGGAGCTGGCGAAATCTCTGGAAAGGAGTTGTTCTGCTGTTTCTATTACTTCTGAGCTTCGACCTTTCGAGACCCCCTGACCAGCAGTTGACCGAGTTGAGTCAGAAGTGATCGCATATATCAAACAGTTTCGATATCCCCCAAAGTAAGGCGGCTTTGTTCAGAGAGAGTAGTGCAGTTTCGGGTGCATCTAACAGTCGGGGATGTGGATAAGGACAAGCACCTCGTTTGGGACTTGCGCTTCTCGATTAAACCGTTAAGGCCAAATCATATAAAAAAATGTCCAGAAATGACCCTTCCAGAGGGAAGAGATTGTTACAATTTCTGGTAATTTCCGTTCTTGAGTACCATGACCGATACCGTTCTTGATGTCCGCAACCTGCAAGTAGAATTCCAAACTGATGAAAAGCGGGTCTTAGCTGTTGACGGCATCGACTTCAAGCTGAAGCGCGGACAAACGCTAGGGATTGTGGGCGAGTCGGGTTCAGGGAAATCAGTAACATCACTGGCGGTAATGGGGCTGGTGCCGAGTCCCGGCAAGGTTAGCAATGGAGAAATTTATTTCCGTCCCTCCAAAGATGGGGCAGAACCAGTGAATCTGGTGCGGCTTTCGGCCGAGCAAAAGCGACTATACCGGGGCGGTCAAATTTCCATGATTTTTCAGGAACCTATGAGTTCCTTAAACCCTGTGTATACCTGTGGGTTTCAGCTGACCGAAGCCATCTTGCAGCACCAAAACATTTCCCAGGCAGAAGCGCGGCGTCAGGCAACTGCCCATCTTCAAGAGGTCAAGCTCCTTCCCAGCGATGAAGAATTGAGGCAGAACTATCTAGAAGAATTCCGGCAGGAGAATCCCGGTCAACCTTTGCCAGGGGAAAAGGAAGTCAACCACCAGATCAATCAGCAAAAACTAGCAATTTTAGATCGCTATCCCCATGAGCTTTCCGGCGGCCAGTTACAGCGGGTGATGATTGCAATGGCAATCTCCTGTAATCCCGAAGTGTTGATTGCTGACGAACCCACTACAGCCCTTGATGTCACGGTGCAGGCAACGATTCTCGATTTGCTCAGGGAATTGCGCGACAACCGAGGGATGTCGATGGTTTTTATCACTCACGATTTGGGTGTGATTGCGGAAATTGCCGATACTGTAGCGGTAATGTATCAGGGAAAGATTGTTGAAAGCGGCGATGTCTGGCAGATTTTTTCTAATCCGCAGCATCCTTACACCAAGGGTTTATTAGCCTGTCGTCCTCAGTTGGAGGGGAATCAGCAATATCTGCCTACTGTTTCCGACTTCATGGAAGTTGTGACTAGTCCAACTGGCGAACTGGTGATTCAGGAAAAAGCGATTGATTTTAGAGACGCGATCGCTGGTGTCTCAGATAATAGCAGCGCCCACGAGGCCGAGCGATCGCAACGAGCTATCGAACTCCAATCTCAATCCCCCCTTGTTGCTGTCCGTAACCTTCAGGTTGGTTTTCCCGTGCGGGGAGTCTTTGGCAGAGCCAAACGCTACATCATGGCAGTGAATGGCATCTCGTTTGATGTTTACCCAGGGGAAACGTTGGGGCTAGTGGGAGAATCTGGCTGCGGGAAATCGACCCTTGCCCGTACTTTACTGCGATTAATTGAACCGATGAGCGGTGAGGTAGTATTTGAAGGTCAAGAGGTTACCAAGCTCACGGGCAAGCACCTGCGCCGATTGCGGCGGGAGATGCAAATTGTATTCCAAAATCCGTTTAGCTCCCTCGACCCACGCTTCAAGATTGGGGAAACGGTAATGGAACCGTTGTTGATTCATGATCGTGGAGCAAGTTCTAAAGCACGCCGCGATCGCGCAGCTTATTTGTTAGAACGTGTGGGCTTAAATCCCGACTGGATGCACCGCTATCCCCACGAGTTTTCTGGTGGTCAGCGCCAACGGGTGTCTATTGCTAGGGTACTAGCACTCAATCCCAAGTTCATTATCTGCGACGAATCCGTTTCCGCCCTCGATGTTTCAGTGCAGGCACAAGTACTCAATCTTCTCAAAGAGTTGCAAGGTGAGTTCGGTCTGACCTATATCTTCATTTCCCATGATTTGAGCGTGGTGAAGTTCATGAGCGATCGCATCATGGTAATGAACCGAGGCAAAATCGAAGAAATTGGCACGGCCCAAAGCATCTACCGCTCACCGACAAAGGACTACACTCGCCAGTTGATTGCCTCGATTCCCACTGGCAGCTTGGAGCGAATTCAACAACAGCAAGTAGGACGAGGTGTCTCCAAACTGTCAGCGATAAGCGACCCGTGGTCAGTGAATTAAAGGATGAAAATTTCAAAGCGACTTTGGCAAGCATTTCCTTTGCTTGCGACTTTAACTGGTGGCATCCTAATGGGGCTGACACCGGCACCTGTAGAGGCTTGGCCCTTAGCCTGGATTGCTCTGCTTCCTCTATGGTTCTTAGTGGCTAATGGTCAAGGCATTCGTCAGTGTGCTTTGTACGGTCTAGTTTGGGGCATTGGCTACCACGGTTTAGCGTTGTTTTGGATTACTGGCGTTCACCCAATGACTTGGATGGGGGTGCCGTGGCTTGCTAGTCTAGCGATCGCATTTTTCTGCTGGACTGCTATCACCCTCTGGGGAGCCGTCTTAGTCGCCGTCTGGGCAGGTTGTCTATTTTGGATTAATCAAAAGCCTAAACTCTTAGCCTTTGTTCGCGTTCTAATTGGCACAGCCCTTTGGTGTGCCTTAGAAGCTCTTTGGAGTGCTGGCCCACTTTGGTGGAGTTCCCTGTCCTATACCCAAAGTCCCAATAATCTGCCGATTTTACACCTTGGTCAGCTGTCTGGGCCTGCAACAGTTACAGCCGCCATTGTTATAGTAAATGGTCTAATTGCCGAAGCTTGGATGAGCTATCAACAAGGTACAAGCGCAAAAGAGTTGAAAGTTAGAAGACAACAGCTAAAGGTTGAAAGGTTGTTAGCACGACCAGGCGTAGCCAAGGTTGAGGATTCAAACAAGTCTTCTAATCTGCAACCAGTAACCCTTGCAACTATGGCAATTGTACTATTAGTGGGATTGCATCTTTTAGGGTTTGGGCTATATGCTATACCGCTACTTCAACCAACAGAAGCCGCGTTGAAAGTCGGTATTATTCAGGGCAATATCGGCAACGACATTAAACTTTTCACCGAAGGTAAGAGTCTTGCTCTGGAAAACTACACCAACGGCTATCAGAAATTAGCCAACCAGAGAGTTGAGGCTGTTTTAACACCTGAAACAGCTTTGCCATTTTATTTAACTAACCTAAAGCGCCAAGACTTCTACTCAGCCATTTTGGAAAAGGGCGTTCTTGCCTGGGTGGGAGCCTATGGAGAGCACGGGAATAGCTTCACAAATAGCCTATTCACTATCACTGGCAAAGGGGAGACTTTCAGCGAATATGACAAGACGAAGCTAGTACCTTTGGGGGAGTATATTCCCTTCGAATCGATTTTAGGGAAGATTGTTGACCGACTTTCACCTTTGGATGCTCATTTGGCAGCCGGTGAGCCAAACCAACTGTTTGATACGCCGTTTGGGCGGGCAATTGTTGGTATCTGCTACGAGTCGGCGTTTGCTCGCCACTTCCAGCGTCAGGCAAAGGCTGGTGGTCAGTTTATTCTTACAGCCTCTAACAATGCTCATTACAGCCCAGCAATGCCAGCCCAGCACCATGCTCAAGATGTGATGCGGGCAATTGAAACCGATAGGTGGGCAGTTCGAGCCACTAATACAGGGTATTCCGGTATCGTAAACCCCCACGGCAGAACTGTCTGGATTTCTGGGATTAATACTTATGAGATTCATGCCGATACAATTTATCGGCGGCAAAGCCAGACTCTTTATGTGCGCTGGGGCGATTGGCTGACACCACTTTTGTTGGGGTGTGCTGGGTTATCGTGGTTTGTTTTTAACCGCAGATAAACAATCAGGACTTAGGATGACTCAAAGACTCTGCCTCTGCTGCGACTTTCGATGCTCCTAATTGTGTCTCGGGTTGGCGAGTGTACCAGTAGGCCCAAGCAATAAACACTGCCTGAAAGGGTAGCCTTGCCCAATAAAGCAATTGATTCTGGGGAATTCCATCAATTTTAATGTTGTGCAAAGTCATGTAGATGTTGGCAGGAAATACGGCAATAAACAGGGCAATTAATCCCCATGCTGCCGCCACGCTGACCAATGGAATCATTAAGCCAATGCCGCCGAGAATTTCGAAGAAACCGCTAAGGTAGACAGACGCCAATGGCGGAAATGGGGGCGGTACAATCCGGGCATATTGCTCCGGTCTAAGAAAATGGGTGATGCCGACGATGATGATAGCTACGGCAAGAATACCCCGGAAAATTTCTTTGCGGCGATGAGTGTTGTGAGGTGCAGAATGCATAGGGAACTGAGGAAACGCACTATTAAAGGATAAAGTGAGCGATCGTCCTTGTGCGTCTATCCAGAGTTAACTCTTAGGGGGTGTCCAAAACCAACTAGGCTATTTGGGTTACCAAGGACAACTGACAACGAACCCGATATTCTCTTTCCGATGCTGGGGCAGGTCATTAACCCGCATAAACTTGTAGAGACGTTCCACTGGAACGTCTCTACGACTCACTATGAATCAGTAGCGATTTCAATCAGCTTAGTTCTTGAGGACAAGCCCGACTTAATTCGGATTTGAGACTTTGGCACATCAAACTTTTTTGCCAATAGCTCAATTAACTCTTTATTTGCCTTTCCATCTACTGGCGGTGACTTTAAATGTACCGTGAGACTACCATCTGCGGATTCTTCTATAGTTTGTTTTTTAGAATTGGGTTTAACTTTAACTTGTTTCTGCATTCAGAAATTTTCTTATTATATAGTTCAATTTAAAGTCAACTTGGATAATTTACTATTTATCAATGATAATTTTATTTTTATAGAGCATTATTAATCTCGTCGCTTTAATAATATACAGATAATCTCTAGCATGATAATCCCCTCACAACAGAGAGTAATATATCGTCCATCTCATCTCTAGTTCTTCTACTTTTCTCGACATACTGCATTGCTTTTGGATTGCTGTAAATGCGATACAGCCTATCCAAATCAATTGCTACAAACTGCGTTAGTTGCAGCCGAGCCGTCTCAATGTCAGATATCTTCAAGCTATGAACTAACCTCTACAAACTAAGGTGCATCCCGATATAAATAAACGTATTTTTGCGGTAATAGTGAAAAAAAACTTATAGGTTGAATTGAACTGTGTCCTTATAGATTTGAGATGCCGCTTACAAGCTATCCATGCTGAAAACAGGAGCTAAGGGCTGGAGCGTTGGAACAAAAAGATTCTCATTCTTGATTGTGCGCTTTAACGGCATAGCCTCCGTCTGGTAAGCTTTCCGCGAGATGGAGTAGTACACCACATCATTCTCGTAGAAGTGAGCATTCTTTTCGTATTTCATGCCCGCTTTTTCCATCACGCGGCGTGAGGCAACGTTTTCAGGTTTTGCTACTGCAACAATCTTTTCAAGCTTGGCTACCTCAAACCCATACTTCAGCGATGCTGAGGCGGCTTCTGTACCTAAACCCATACCCCAGTAAGCCTTTAATAGCAAGTAACCAACTTGAATTTCTGTTGTGTTTTCGAGGAACTTAAGTCCGCAATGACCAATTAGTTTTTGATTCCTCTTATAAATTACTGCCCATACCCCAAAGCGATACTTTTGCCAACTTTCTGTAAAGGAATCAATCACCTCCCTAGTCTGTTCCCAAAGTAGCGGCTTGTCATTGGACATATACTTAAACAAATCTGGATGACTATAAATTCGATATAAATCATCCGAATCATCGGGTGTGAACTGCCTTAATCGCAGTCGAGGGGTCTCTATCTCACGCATGATGACGACATAGATTCTGAGCTACATTAATTAAAGTTTGTGCTTTTTTTTGAATTTTTAGCTGATTTCGTTACAGAAATTACGACTCAGGGTTTAGATGATTAGTTTTTCACCGCCTCCTAAGGGGAAACGCGGCCAGAGCGGGTCCTCCGGTTCGCTAACACGCGAGAACGACTGGCGACTTTTCTTGCGGCTAGTACCTTATGCTCGTCGCAACGGACGCTTACTATTTATTTCTATGGGTTTGCTATTGCCCCTATCTGTGGCAAGTGCGGTTCAACCCTTGATTATTGGGCAGGCGGTATCCTTAATTCGCTCCGAAGATCAAATCTGGTTTTTTCTCAAAGACAGCTCGTTGTCAGACGGGCTAAATATTCTCATCAGTCTGCTGCTTCTGACGATAGTAGTTCGGCTGGTATTCGTCGCTATTCAGGGATACCTGGTGGTGAAAGTCGGGCAGCAAATGACGGCTGGGATTCGCGAGGACCTCTTCGATCATGTCACCTCCCTGGCGGTGCGATTTTTTGACCGGACACCGGTGGGGCGGTTGATTACCCGACTCACCAGCGATGTCGAAGCCCTGGGAGATGTCTTTTCTACTGGTGCTATTGGGATTATTGGTGACATACTCTCGATGCTGGTGATTGCCCTCACCATGTTTTTCCTGCAATGGCAACTGGCATTGATGTTGGTGCTGATGCTGTTGCCAGTAACTGGTTTAATCATTTACTTCCAGCAGGAGTATCGCAAAGCGAACTACAAAGCCAGGGAAGAACTTTCGGCGCTCAACTCGATGCTGCAAGAAAATATTAGCGGCATTAATGTTGTGCAGCTGTTCCGTCGCGAGCAATTCAATACCGAGATGTTTCGCGAGGTTAACAAGCGCTACATCACTCAGGTGGACAAAACAATCTTTTACGATTCCGGGGTTTCAGCGACACTGGAGTGGATTAGTCTGGTAGCGATCGCAGCTGTACTGTGGTTAGGTGGTCAATTTGTCCTGCAAGAAGCTCTGAGTTTTGGTGTCTTGTCGGCGTTTATCCTCTATGCTCAACGTCTTTTTGACCCCTTGCGCCGATTTGCTGAGAAATTCACAATGCTCCAAGCAGGGTTTACTGCCGTTGAGCGCATCAGCGACATCATGAATGAGCCGATTGAAATCCGTGACCCTGAAGGGTTACAGGCTAGAACATTGCAGGTAGCCGATTCAACACAGTTGAACGTTAACAGCTTAAATGTTCCAGATTCAAATCCCAACGTTCAACCTGCAACGCCCATTCAACCTTCAACCCTCTCAGGGGAAATTCGCTTTGAACAGGTCTGGTTTGCCTACAAGGAAGATGAATACGTTCTCAAAGACCTAGACTTTACCATTCATCCTGGTGAAAAAGTTGCCTTAGTTGGGCCTACCGGTGCTGGGAAGAGTTCAATTATTCGTCTTCTGTGCCGTCTCTATGAGCCGACAAAAGGACGGATTCTGGTTGATGGCATAGACATTCGCGATTTGCCCCAGGCAGAACTACGGCGTTACATGAGCGTCATCCTTCAGGAAGGGTTTCTCTTTGCCGGTGACGTTAAGAGTAACATCACCTTGGGAGAAACCTACTCTTTCGAAGAAATCCAAGCCTCAGCCAAGGTAACCAATGTCGCCAGTTTCATTGAACAATTGCCTCAAGGCTACGACACTCAACTGCGAGAGCGAGGTACTAATCTTTCTGGTGGTCAAAAGCAATTGTTGGCATTCGCCCGTTCGGCGATTCGTGACCCCCGTGTCCTAGTCTTGGATGAGGCAACGGCAAGTTTAGATGTCGGTACAGAAGCACTGATTCAACAAGCTCTGGATCGACTGCTGGAAAAACGCACTGCGATTATTATTGCCCACCGACTCTCAACAATCCGTAATGTAGACCGGATTTTAGTACTAAAGCGTGGGCAGTTGATAGAGTCGGGCAGTCATGAGGAACTGTTGCAGCAAAATGGACTGTACGCAAGTTTATATCAGTTGCAAATGTTAGGGACTTGAGCAGTAA
>DATNPI010000476.1:0-8251 GCA_036703325.1 Coleofasciculaceae cyanobacterium | reverse complement strand
GTAAAGTCGCTGCATCTTTTGCGGGAAAAGCTACTGCAAAAATGGCAGCAAAAACGGGTGGTATGGTTGCTGGACAGTTAGGCGCACAGTTGCTCGATCCGATTGTTGCTGTAGGAATTGTTATTTGGGATGTATGGGATTACAAGCACACGATAAAGATAGACAGACCCGTTTTACGAGAAGCTATCCTGGATTATTTAAGGGAAGTAAAAGCGTCATTGCTAAATAACCCGGAGAATGGCGTTATGGCATCAATTTATCAACTAGAGGGCGGCATTCTGAAGTCGGTTCAATCAGCGACTCATCCAGCCTAATTGCTCTATCTAAGACAGTTAACAGTGATATGCCAGCGGTTCAGTTCCCCAACTTCTTTAAGAAGTCGGGGAACTCACCTTCACGAGTGGTTTGCCTTCTCGAAGTATCTCCTTAGCTGTTCAGCAAGTACCTGAACATTGGGTTTTCTTAGCATGGTAAGGTGATTACCAGGAACTATATGAACGTCTACTCCTTGCCGAGTTAGCTCATCCCAGCCCAGAGTTGGATCGTGATGAACCCTGCTTACCTGAACGCTTGTTCTAAAGAGGGTAATTCGTCCATTGTAAGTTTGTGGCACATAGCTGAGAGTAGCTTGGCTGTTAGCCTTAAAGACAGGAAACATTGGGCGAAGTGCTAGTTCACGAAATATTCGCCGTTTTGACTGTTGAGGCATGAAGTCAGCTATAGCCGCTTGTCCGAGGAAAGAGTGCCATGACAAATGAGATCTAATCCGTCGAAGAACCTGATTTAATTTAGAAGAACGAGGGACAACGCGATCGCTTTGCCGCTTCCTCTGAGAAGCATTGCTTCGGCGCTTTTCAGGAGTAGTCACCAAATAAAAATAATCTAGAACAAAAGGCCATATAGACCGCCTGACTGTGGTCAGGAGAAACTTGCAACCCTCCCAGAAAGAAGGCTTATTAGCGGAGACTGGTGCTAGGGTGTCAAGTACAGCAAGTAGAGCTACTTGCTGTCCTTCCCTTCGCAACTGTTGAGCCATCTCAAAAGCAACCAAACCTCCAAAAGACCACCCTCCCAGAAAATAAGGCCCTTCTGGCTGAACTGTACGTAACGCCTTAATGTAGTGAGCAGCCATATCCTCAATGCGGGTTAAGGGAGGATGTTTTCCGTCAATACCGATGGGTTGCAGCGCGTAAAAGGGTTGGTCTGTTCCCAAATGATATGCCAATTCGTAATAAGGAAAGACAACACCAAAAATTGGATGGACACAGAAGAAAGGTGGATTTGAACCAGCGGGTTGAATGGGAACTAAGGAAGACCAAGGTAGAGAATCTCTTTCAGAGCTTAAAGTGTTTGCTAAACCTTCAATAGTTGGAGTTAAGAAAAGGGTAGACAGTGGTAATTCTTGCTCAAACTGCTTGTGTATGCGCTCTATCAGACGTACAGCCAGCAGTGAATCCCCTCCCAAGTCGAAGAAGTTGTCGTGAATACCCACGCGATCGCACTTAAGAATCTCAGCCCAGATTTGAGCGATCGCTTCCTCCGTTGGGGTACGAGGAGCGATAAAGCCTCTTTCTGTTGGTCGGATAAGCGAGTCGAGTGTAGGTAAGGCACGGCGATCCACTTTGCCATTGGGCGTTAGCGGCAGAGACTCTAACACCACAAAGGCTGAGGGAATCATGTACTTAGGCAGCTTCTCCTTAAGAAATTGTCGCAACAGAGGCGCAAGACTTTCCGGCTCTGCTGTTGGTAACTGCTCCTGGTTGGGAACGATATAAGCTACTAGGCGCTTGTTGCCAGGTACGTCTTCTCTTGCGATTGCCACCGCCTCCCTCACGAAGGGGTGCTGATTCAGCAGCACCTCAATTTCTCCCAACTCAATGCGGAAGCCGCGAATCTTTATCTGATCGTCAATACGACCTAAAAACTCAATGTTGCCATCTGGTCGATAACGAGCTAAGTCACCCGTCTTGTAAAGACGACTCGATTTTGGATTTTGGATTTTGGATTTTGGATTATTCGATTTATCCTTAGATTCAATAGTTTTAGAAGATTCTGAATTCTCACCAACACCCCTGAATCCAATATCCTTGAAAGGGTTGGAAATAAACCGCTCAACGGTTAACTCTGGCTGGTTGAGATAGCCTCGCGCCAGTCCATCACCACCGATGTACAATTCACCAGAAATTCCGATAGGTACAGGCTGTAGCTGAGTATCTAATATATAGACTTGCGTGTTAGCAATTGGGCGACCAATAGGCGGCGTCCCGCTTTCGTCGCTGATTTCTGCAAGGGTTGACCAGACAGTTGCTTCAGTCGGGCCGTAAGCGTTAAAAAACCGACGATTAGCAGTCCAAGGCTTTACAATATCGGGGGAACAGGATTCTCCAGCGGCAATAATAGTCTGGAGTGCAGGAAGTTCTGCTATCGGTAAAACTGCGAGTACAGCAGGCGGGAGCGTAACATGAGTAATCGCCTTGTCGCGCAATATCTGGATTAGGGCTTGTCCAGGCAAAAGGGATTCTTTCTTTGCTAAGTAAAGTGTTGCTCCTGTTGCCAGTGCCATCACAATCTCGAAGATTGAGGCATCGAAACTTAAGGAGGCAAATTGCAGAATGCGGTTACTTGGCTGTAGGTTGAAAGCCTCAATTTGGGCTGCTGCTAAGTTGGACAGTCCTCGGTGTTCGACGAGAACACCCTTAGGCTTTCCTGTTGAGCCAGAGGTGTAGATGACATAAGCTAAGTTGTCGGCTGTTGCGCTACTGGTTGGGTTTTGTTCTGTTTGGGAAGCGTTAGGCGTAGCCGTGCTGTAGGCGATCGCACCCGTGTCTTTGTCCAGGCAAACTATAGACAACCCAGGTGGGCGATCTCCCCACCCCCCCTTAAAAAGGGGGGCTAGAAGGGAATGAGTTAGCAAGACGGATACTTGAGCGTCTTCCAGTATGAAGCTAAGGCGTTCTTGAGGATAGGTGGGATCTAAAGGCACATAGGCTCCACCCGCTTTCAGGATACCCAATAGTCCTACAAGCATCTCCACGGAACGCTCTATGCAGATGCCAACTAGAACGTCTGGGACTACCCCCAGTTGTTGCAAGTGATAGGCAATTTGGTTAGCTCGAATGTTTAGTTCGCGGTAGGTTAATTGTTCCTCTTCAAAGACTACTGCGATCGCATCGGGTGTTTGCTCCACCTGCGCTTCAAACAACTGATGAAATAACTGCTCAATTTTGGATTTCGCCGTCCTCGGACTTCGTTCTGCGGGCGGGTTTGGGATTTTGGATTGATTCTGATTGAACTCTACCAGTAATTGATGCTGCTGTGCCTTGGTTAAAATTGGTAATTCACAGAGGCGTTGCTCTGGATTGGCGGCAATGCTTTCCAGCAGCGTTTGGTAATGTCCCAGCATCCGGGTAATGGTCGCATCATCAAATAAATCGCTGCTGTATATTACCTGCCCTCTCAAACCCTCCGGGGATTCCCACATATGGAACTCCAGATCGAATTTGGCGCTTGGAGTGTCGAAGTCTAGTTGTGAGAGCGTTAGCCCTGGCAATTCTAGTGCTTCAATTGGTGTGTTTTGGAGGCTGAACACCACCTGGAACAAGGGATGGTGGCTCAGGTTGCGCTCTGGATGTAGTTCCTCGACCAGCTTGTCAAAGGGTAAGTCCTGATGGGCATACGCTCCTAGCGCTACCTCCCGTACTCTGCCGAGCAGTTCCAGAAATGTTGGGTCGCCTGATAAATTGGTACGCAGCACCAAGCTATTGACAAAAAAGCCAATTAACCCTTCTATTTCACAGCGGTTGCGGTTTGCGATCGCAGAGCCAACCACAATATCCTCTTGCTGCGTGTAGCGGTAGAGTAAGGTTTGGAATGCCGCTAAGAGGGTCATGAACAGAGTAACCCCCTGGCGCTGTGAAAGTGTCTCTAGTTCCTCACTCAGGCTTTTCGGTAGTTCTAGAAATTGCGTTGCTCCTCGGTAGGTTAGAGTCGCTGGGCGAGGCCGATCAGTCGGTAAGTTCAGCAGGGGGAGATTGTCCAACTGCTGCTTCCAGTAAGCTAACTGAGTCTCTAGAACTTCACCCTGTAGCCATTCGCGCTGCCAGTCGGCAAAGTCTGCATATTGGATGGGCAGTTCTGGTAAGGGTGATGACTGGTTGTTGGAAAAGGCAGTGTAAAGTGTTCCGAGTTCCCGAATTAGCACCCCAATCGACCAACCATCGCAGATAATATGGTGCAGATTCAGCAGGAGTACGTGTTCTGACGAGTCTAGCTGTAGGAGCATGACTCGCAGTAACGGTTCTTGAGATAAATCGAAAGGATGCGATCGCTCCTCGGTAGCTAGTCGTCGAGTTTCAGCTTCCTGTTCGACTGCTGATAGATTCCGCAAATCTACCACTGGTACGATTGTAGAGACGTTCCGGCGGAACGTCTCTACGGGAGCGATGACTTGGACGAGTTGCCCCTCCAGCATCCTAAAGGTGGTACGCAAAGCTTCATGGCGACGCACGATTTCGTTGAACGTCTCCTCAAGTGCAGCTAAGTTCAGCGAACCCGTCAGGCGAAGTGCTGCGGAAACATTGTAGAAGGGATTGTCTGGGAATAGGCGATCGAGGAACCACAGCCGATGTTGGGCAAATGATGCCGGAAAGACAAAAACTTCTGGTTCTTGATTGAAATATGGCATTCGCTTTTACCAGAGATCTTTACTTACTCAGGATTCTGCCAAAGTCCTCGTGGAAGCCAGACTTTATCAAATGTTTCACCTTGTGCTATTGCAAGAGTAGGTGGCATTAGGAAGTCTTTCAAAACATTTACAATTTCACTAAGAGTCTTGGTGTTCTCGGTTGGTTTCCACTTCTTTAAAAAGCCTTTCCACTCTTTTTGTTTATCTGAGTCTTCGGAGAATTCTGTAGTTAGAGCTGTGGGAGTTTCCGATGGTATGGGTGTTTGTCGCCATTTGAAAGTTGTTTTGATGGCTTGGCAGAGTACATCGCCTTTAAACTGGAATTCTTGAGAAAGCAACCACAGATCGTAGAAATCCTTTAGTCTGGTATTGAACATACCAAGCATCACCATAGCTTGGAATTTTTCAGCAACGACGGTTTCACGGGGGTAGGTTTTCAGTGAAGGTACAGGGAAATTCAAGATAGTAGGAAATTGTAGGACTTCCGGTTCTGGAGTAACCTTGTCCTCAAAACCAATATCAATTTGAAGGTTAAAACGGGATTTAGTTCCAGCAAAAAACGCATCTAAGTGAATCCGCACTCCTTCATAAGCGTGTCCTTCTTTAATCCGCTCACCCCGAACTGTATCTTCCTTGAATTCGAGACCATCTTCCTCAACGTCCAAGCAACAGATTTCACGAAAGACTTGTTCCACATGAGGAATACTATTATCTGTAAGCCCGAGCAAATCAATGTCTTGAGTAGCTCGATGCGGCTTGTCAAGCCATGCAGAAAACAGAGCAGCACCCTTGAGGACAAATTTGTCACAATACGCAGATTGGCTTAGTCGATAAAGGAGCCGTTCTCTGGCATAACGATCCTGAAGCCCACGAACATCCTCCTTTTGTTCCTTAGCTTTATTACGCAACTTCTGCTGTACGGATGCTGCCACTTTGGTAGGTTGGTTTTGGCTCATACCAGTGATGCTAGATACGGGCGCATGACGTTGGAAACACGGCAAATTTTGGCATAGTGCCAAAGTTCATCCGCTGTGCTACGGCGTTTTCTCCAACAGTCACGTAGAGCTTCAAGTGCAACGTCGAGACCAATTTTGTTGCGATATTTGAAGCAGTCTGCCACGGTTTTTGCCGGATTGTACACTCGTACAGGCACTCCTTCAATTTGATGTTCTTCTACACCTGCACTAAGAGCTTGCCCAGACATGTAGACAATCCGTAGGGGGAGAATATCCTCCTGTGGAGTGCGTGCTTTACCGTTAATAGCCAGCCAAACCTCAAAAGGCTCTTGGGTGGTGAGTTCATGGAAACGCAGTGCAGAGAGTAGGCAAACAGAACCGTGAGGCACACGCTTGCTAGCCTCAGCCAGACTGTGATTCTCTGTTAGCTCAGCATCAGTAAAGGTATAGATACCACGCCCTGAGCGCATCAGTAGCCCTTGCTGTTCAAGCCGTCGTAGGTATTCCCGCTGAATCCCGTGTTTCTGGAGATCTCTTGGTCGGATAACGCCTTGATTTTTCACCAATTCCAGCAGTTGTCGGGCTTTGGAGTGATTCATATAACCCTCCACGTTGTGACAAACCGTCGGTTAATATAAATAATCACCGACGGTTTGCCACATTATAATAAAAATATGCAAAATTTTATCAGGCGAAATGCTGCGGACACATTGTAGAAGGGATTGCCTGGGAATAGGCGAGCGAGGAACCACAACCATTGCTGGGCAAAGGATGCCGGCAAGACAAAGACAGGAGTAGGTGTTCTGAGCAGTTTAGCTGTAGGAGCATAACTTGCAGTAACCTTCCTTAAGATAAATCGAAAGGATGCGATCGCTCCTCAATAGCTAACCGCCGAGTTTCAGCTTCCTGTTCGGCTGCTGATAGATTCCGCAAATCTACCACTGGTACGATTGTAGAGACGTTCCGGCGGAACGTCTCTACGGAAACGATGACTTGGACGAGTTGCCCTTCCAGCATCCTAAAGGTAGTACGCAAAGCTTCATGGCGACGCACGATTTCGTTGAACGTCTCCTCAAGTGCAGCTAAGTTGAGCAAACCCGTCAGGCGAAGTGCTGCGGATACATTGTAGAAGGTATTGCCTGGGAAGAGGCTATCGAGAAACCAGAGCCGTTGCTGGGCAAACGATGCCGGAAAGACAAAGACCTCTGCTTCTTCTGGAAGATTGAGTTTTTCATCAGCCGTTGTGCGAGAGTTGTCAGCAAGATGCTGGCTCATAAAGTGTTGAGCTAGTCGTTTAAGCGTTTTGTCATTCTACTGCTACTTTGTTATAACGGCTGTAAATTGCGCTTACTATGACCAAAACACAAACGGAAATGTCTAAAAACTCTGGACTATACGAGACAGACTTTTATGCCTGGACGATCGAACAAGCTAAATTTCTCAAAGATGGTGTCTGGGACTGCTTAGATATCTCAAACTTGGTTGAGGAAATTGAATCGTTGGGCAAACAACAGCGACAGGAGTTGAGGAACCGTCGCTCCCAAAACCACCTTCCCAAAGCCGGATGCTCCCCTGTTTTCATTGAAGATTAATAATTGCGAATCACGTTTTGGGAAATCAACGCTATTTCGTCGTTTCAAGGCTTACCGTGAAAAGTCAGATCTCCGGCAAAGGTTTATGGCTGCTTGTAAGTCCTCCATTGCCCTCTGATAGTCTTTTAGAGCCATATAAGCGCTACTCCTCATATTGTATGCATTAGCATCGTTAGGGTTGAGTTGAATTGCCTGAGTGAAATCCTTAACTGCTCCCTGAAAATCTTCAACTTTGTAGCGCTCTAACCCTTGATTGAAGAAATCAACAGCATCCTGAGCATTTAGGGAAGAGTTTTCTAATCCTTTAATATCACTATGGTTTGTTTCAGAGTGTTCCTCATAGTCCTTTTTTAGGACGTTATATGAATCAGTTCCCCAAATGTAATCTTTGAGAATACTGTTGCGAGCTGGATGGCGCAGCTTGCGGAGGGCTTTTGCTTCGATTTGCCGAATTCGCTCACCAGCAACATTGAAAATCTGACCAATTTCCTCAAGTGTCTTCATGCGTCCGTCATCTAACCCATAGCGCAGTCGCACTACATCCCGTTCTACGGGGCTGAGGGTGTCAAGAACACTTTCGAGGTCTTCCCGAAGAAGATTTTTGGACACTTGATCTTCGGGGGTTTCTCCATCAGATTGGATGAAGTCTCCTAAGCATAGGTCTTCCTTTATTTCTCCTGTATCAAACCAAGGGTCTTTCTCTACCTTTATATCGATGGGAGTTTCTAGAGAAATTGGTAACTGAGCAGATTTGGTAATGAATCGTAGTTTTTCGATGGTCATTTCCATACGTTCTGCGATTTGTGCTTCTGTCGGTTTGCGACCCAATTCCTGGACAATAATTTTGGTCGTTTTTTTGATACGCGAGATCGTTTCATAGAGATGAACTGGTAAGCGGATAGTACGGGATTGGTCGGTGATCGCTCTCGTTATTGCCTGCCGAATCCACCAAGTAGCATAAGTGGAGAACTTGTAACCTTTTTCATGATCAAACTTTTCTGCTGCACGAATCAAACCTA
>DATNPI010000473.1:0-9313 GCA_036703325.1 Coleofasciculaceae cyanobacterium | reverse complement strand
CGACTCGTCGCAGCAAGAGCTGAAGCGTTAACTCAGCAGAAAAATTCATCTTTCTTCCTGCTTTCCTTGGGCAAATATTTGAATACCCCTACCGCCTTGGATGTACTAACGACATTCGACGTTTTGCATTCGCCTCTCGTTCGGGAAGTTACCTTCTTCGCCTTTCATCTCCCATCAAGCTTCGCTGTAACGGGAGATGAAAGGCGGTTAATCCAAGGGACTCGATATCCATTGGATTAACATTTAAAGATTGCTTTTCGTCTAGTAAACAATTATATTATTAGGATGATAACACTCACTTACCGCTACCGAATCTATCCAGATGCTACTCAAGAGCAAATGTTCATTGAGTGGATGGAAATCTCCCGAAGTGCGTACAATTATGCATTACGAGAGATTAAGGATTGGTGTAATAGTCGTAAGTGCTTTGTAGATAGATGCTCTCTTGAAAAAGAGTACATCCTCTCTCCTGAGCTAAAGTTTCCAGGCGAAGTCTATCAACTTAACAACTTGCCCAAAGCCAAGAAAGAATTTCCACGATTGAGTGAAGTTCCTTCTCAGGTTCTCCAACAGACCATTAAGCAGTTACACGTTGGCTGGAAATATTTCCAAGAGAGAGGATTTGGGTTTCCTAGATTTAAGAAGTATGGGCAGTTTAAATCGTTGCTGTTCCCTCAATTCAAAGAGAATCCAGTAACGAACTTACACATCAAGTTGCCCAAAATTGGAGCAATTCCCATTAACTTGCATCGACCCATCCCTTCGGGGTTTACACTCAAGCAGGTGAGAATCTTGAGGAAAGCCGACCGATGGTATGCATCTATCAGTATGCAGTGTGATGTCAGCATTCCTGACCCACTGCCCCATGGTCATCCGATTGGGGTTGACATTGGGTTGGAAAAGTTCTTGGCAACCAGTGACGGTGTTCTAGTTAAACCACCTAAGTTCTTTAAAAAGCTACAAAGTGAGCTGAAATCGCTACAACGTAGACTTTCTAGGAAGCAGAAGCGGTCGAAGAATTACGAGAAACAACGTGTCAAGGTGGCTCTACTCCATCATCACATTGACAACACCAGGAAAGACTTCCACTTCAAACAAGCTCATGCCCTTTGTGACGCTGGGGATATGGTCTTCATGGAAGACCTAGATTACCGAGTTAGTGCCAAAGGAATGCTTGGAAAACATATGCTTGATGCGGCCTTCGGTCAGTTCCGGGCTATTCTCAAGTATGTGTGTTGGAAAAGAGGGAAGTTCTGGAGTGAAGTCGATGCTCGTGGAACTTCTCAAGAGTGTCCTGAATGTGGCGCTGAAGTAAAAAAAGACCTGAGCATCAGAGTTCATCATTGTCCACACTGTAAATACAGGACGGATCGAGATGTTGCTAGTGGTCAGGTCATTAGGAATAGAGGAATTAAATTAATTAGTACGGTGGGACACACCGGAATGGAAACAGCCTGTGCAGCCGATCTACCGGGGGCTGGAGATAACTCCAGGCCTAGGCAAGTGGCGAAATCCAAAAAAGGAAAAACCAGGAAAACCAAATCGTGAGGTTTGGATGCCCACGGCACAATCTATGATTTGCCGTGGGAGAATGTCACGGGCAGTGAATTGCTGAACAAGAGAATCTCCATGAATCGTATCTTTTCACCTGTCCAACAGTTCCTGATCACTTGGCTGCTGATCTTAGTAACGGGTTGGGTAACGCTGAATGCCTTGAACTATGTGGGTGAACTCATCAGTATTTTGCTCACGGCTGCTCTAATTGCCTTTTTGCTTAACTATGCAGTCGCTGTTGTTCAACCCTTCTTACCCCGGAGTGTGGCAGCAGTATTCGTCTATTTAGTAGCCGCCGTTGCTGTTGTACTGATTGCCCTGACGCTAGTACCCCCAGTGTTTAACCAAGGGCGGCAATTAGCGACGAATTTACCAACCCTGCTGCAAGAAGGTCAGGAGCGATTGGCTAGCTTCCAAGATTGGAGTGTCGCACACAATTTGCCGTTTGATGTGCGGATTTTGGCTTCTCAGCTATTGGCACGAGTGCAAACTCAGGCAGAAGCGATCGCCTCTACTGGCCTGGGTTTAGTCGTGGGTACATTTAACTGGTTCTTGGATTTCATTTTAATTCTAGTGATTTCGTTTTATATGCTCATCGATGGTGAGCGGGTTTGGCGAGGTCTGACGAATATTTTTTCTCCAAAAATTCGAGATGAGTTAACCCAATCATTGCAACGCAATTTACAGCGATTTGTTACAGGTCAGCTGTTGTTGGGTTTGTTTATGGCGACGACCCTAACCCTCGCTTTCTGGGCACTAAAAGTTCCTTTTTTCCTGCTATTTGCTGTTTTTATCGGCTTGATGGAGGTGATTCCCTTTATAGGGGCAACCTTGGGGATCGCAACGGTAGTAACTGTGGTGGCATTTATTGACTGGTGGATGGCACTGGAAGTGTTGGGAGTAGCGATCGCGCTGCAACAGGTCAAAGATAATTTAATTGCTCCTCGCATCTTGGGCAACTTGACCGGATTATCACCAGTGATTATCTTTGTATCTTTACTATTGGGAGCCAAAGTAGGCGGTTTATTGGGCGTAATTCTAGCGATTCCGCTAACGGGTGTGGGAAAAAGTCTTGCAGAAGTTATATTTGACCCTACGTTACCGCCCCAAACAGGAGCGTTCTTTCACAACCCCCTTGATAAGGACAACTTGAAGCCAGCACTCTCTCCGGCTTCTGGTGCCAGTGCCGACGGTGAAACGTATGAGCTTTCTGGTCGCCTCGACTCTAAATAGTGACCCATAGAGAATACAGCGCGGTCAATGTTACGATTCTTCAGTTGGCAGTCAATCAGCGGGCATGACATGGCTGTGCCACTATCCAACTGGAGTCTCGGAACAGAGTTATGACGATTGAAGTTGATTACCGCTTTCCACCAGGTGTTGATGCCGAACGGCAAGCCAAAGTTATTGCGGTGGGGCAAACCGTCGGCACCTGGGATGCTCGTTTTGCCAATCGTGAGGAGGTTTTGCGATCGCACCTTGGTGAAGTCGTTAACGGTCGTACTGAACCAGATGGCTACAGCCTTGCCACAATCCGTTTTCCAGAAACCAATGTAGAAAACGACATCTCCAGCCTGCTAACGATGATTTTTGGGAAATACTCAATGGCTGGCGCAGCCAAAGTCATAGCAGTACGTCTCCCAGAAAACTACGGCAGGCGTCCTAAATTGGGAATTACTGGTATCCGGGAACGACTGGGAGTATTTGACCGCCCCCTGATTATGGCAATTTTCAAGCCAGCGCTAGGACTTTCAGCCGATGACCATGCTGCCATTTTGCAAGAGGTTGCCAGTGTCGGACTGGACATCATTAAAGATGATGAGATTATGGCTGACTTGGAGGTGGCACCAACGCTCAAACGTCTAGAAGCCTGCCGCAAGGTACTGGATGAGGTCAAGCAGCAAACAGGTCGCACAGTGCTGTATGCCATCAATGTCACAGGTTCAGCTGACAAATTAATAGAGAAAGCGCGTCTTTTGGTACGAGAGGGGGCGAATGCACTGCTACTCAACGTCCTTACCTACGGTTTCTCGGTACTGGAGGCCTTGGCTGCTGATCCAGAAATTAACATACCAATTTTTGTCCACCCCGCCTTGGCCGGAGCGATCTGTGCTGCGCCTGACCACGGTATGGCTTACTCGGTGGTGTTGGGAACGCTGATGGCTCATTGTGGGGCGGATGCTGTGCTCTATCCCGCGCATTATGGCAGTTTGCCGTTTGACTCGGCGGAGGAAGCAGGAATTCGAGATAATTTGCGATCGCGTAATGTCTTCCCTGTCCCCTCTGCTGGCATTCATCCTGGTGTCGTGCCCCAAGCGCTAGCGGATTACGGTCAGGATGTGATTCTCAATGCTGGTACTGGGATTATGGATCATCCCGATAATCCTGCGGCTGGCGTCAGAGCATTCTTTGAGGCGCTGGAACGAGTTAAGCAAGGAGAGTCTTTTGCTCGGGAAATGTTGCCCGATGGGGCGTTGCGCCGCGCTATTGAGAAATGGGGAATGGGCAGTTGACACTCTGGGCCCTAGAAGTGCGGAGATTCTTGGTTCATCAACTCGCCGTTAGACGACAGGAAGGATTTTAAGTTCTGGGGATAATTGTTAAATCCTCTGAAAGAACCTTAATTGAACAGTATTGATTGAGGACTGCCGGAGGTACACTGAAACCCGTCATTTCTCGCGTCGGTATGGGCACATTCTGGTGAAACTCAAACTGACCATTCTCGATGTCAAATAAAGCACACATCTGCTGTAATACCTGAATCTGGAATAGATGCTCCAGTTGTTGGGTTTCTAAGACAAATCTATTTTTGAGGCACAAACCCAGTGGTTGATCGAGTGGGCACGACTGAGCGAGATTGGCAACTATGCGATCTCTGACTCCGTGGTGTTTCGCTATCAGAGAAACTAAACCTTGCTGGTTTAACTGATTAGCCGCTGCTACAATACGACCTTTGTACACCCAAATGTAATAAACTAGTGCTGGCTTTGCTCGGAATTCTGACAAGGCACAAAGCCTTAGTAAGCCAGTTTTGTGTCCTTTCTCGATCAATTGAAAAATTTCAGGTAAGGAAACGTCTTTTAGGGAAGCTTTAGTGGACACAATTGTTTAATTTATACTTAGAAGACAAAATAGCAGAGACTAGCTGCCTGTAAGCTATGTACTTAAAGGTTTTGACTATTATTTATTAATAATTTTCACCAGACCATTCATAACATACAAGTCTAAGCTCAACTCTTAAGAATTTATATACTATGTATTCTTAATTACAAATGCCCTAAAAATATGCATTTATTGCATTAAAATCAATCTTCTAATGCAATAAATGCAATATTTTTAGAACTTAATCTTTTGTATATATACAAAAGATCATAGATATTCATATATTGAATGGCGAAGAACAGTCTAAGCGCGACGGCAAATGGTTTATATCCTAAGGAGATTTTAGAAATTGCTGGACTCAAATCAGCCTGTATTTGGCTGTGGGAGAGAGAGATACGTTCATAGGGGAAATATGGCTCAAACGCAATCCATGCCTGAGAGTGTCAGTAATGGATGTAAAATTGGCTTTAAATCGGCAATTGAGGTGATTTTGGGTAGGAATTAGGCCCTGAGGGGGTGTAACCCCCTAGGAAGTTAGTAGGCGAATGATTTACCCTCTACTGCATAAGTGTTACGGCATAAGTCCTGTAAGGGTGAGTTTATTGCAAACACCCACTAATTAGCTCTCTAAGTTGATCCCATCGCCTTCAATTAAAAAACTATGTCTACTACAGGTTTTCTAACAGACTTCTCTTTACCAGAAATTTTTCAGTTTATTGATAAAGGACATAAAACGGGCTTGCTGAGACTTCGGGCTTTGCCAGAATCCCAAGCAACGTTGCCGCTGGTTCATTACATCTGGGTGTACGAGGGCTACATTGTGGCAGCCGCTAAACGGTTAGACCATCAAGGTTTAGTTTCTCTGATTGAGCAATACCAGATGGTCAGCGATCGCGTATTTGACAAACTGGTTCATTGGTGCTGCCCAATCGATCAACCGCTGGGTTTGTACCTCAAAAATCAAGGTGTCTTACAAGCTGAACAACTCAAACAGCTATTCCAGGTACAGGTATTGCAGCAAGTATGTGCCTTGTTTCAACTCAAGGAGGGTCAGTTTAGGTTTGACCCAGATGTGCCAATACCAACGCGAGAAATGACGGGTTTGAGCGTACCGGCGGTAGAACTCAATCAATACGGATTGATCAAAGTGCTTTTAGAGGAAATTGAGAATAATTGGCTAAATTTGAAATCAGTAGAAAACTGCCGACTCAATGAAGTTTCTCTGTCTCCTGCATTCTGTTTTCTGGGCGATTGCAAAGTGTCTCCCAAAACCCCTCGCAATCAATCCATAATTCAACATCTCCAATCCAAAATCACATTAAACGCGTCATCTTCTGAGACTTCGACGGCACTATTACATTAGAAGAAACCTTGTCGAGATGCTCAAGGAATTTGCACTCCACTTATCTTTGTCAGACAAAAGCTTCACTGTGCTAATCGTTGAACACAAAGACAGATTGACTCGCTTTGGTGCCAATTACATTGAACTCTTGCTGTCTGAGACAGATAGAAGACTGGAGGTTGTCAACAACGTTGAGAACAATAAAGATGATTTGATGACAGATTTTGCGGCAGTTATAACCTCGTTTTGTGCAAGGCTTTATGGAATGCGTAGAGCCAAGCGCAAAACCGAAAAACTCATCCAGGAGCTGGAAAGCTAATGGAGAAGATGAGACTTGTTGAGAAGCACGTAATCAAACGAAGCTCTCCTTACTGGAAAGAGGTTGATAAATTAGCCTTTAAGTCCAAAAATCTTTATAACCGAGCTAATTACGAGATACGTCAGCACTTCTTTGAGACGAATCAGATTCTTTCTTACAATGAAATGGCATCGCGGATGCAATCGGAAGAGTCCTACCGTGAGCTACCTAGAAAAGTTTCTCAGCAGGTCTTGCGTTGTTTGGATAGGAACTGGAAAGCGTGGAAAGAAGCGACTAAAGCCTACCGGAAAAACCCTTCTAAGTTTTTAGGTAAACCCAAACTACCTAAGTACAAAGATAAAGAAAAGGGTCGCAACTTACTTGTTTACACCATCCAAGCCATTAGCTCCAAGGAGTTAAGGAAAGGATGGATAAAACTATCGGGGACAAACCTGCTGTTCTCCTGTCGCCAGGAGCCAATCAATGAGGTACGAATTGTTCCTCGATTAAACTACTACGTGATGGAGGTCATTTACGAGCAATCTATACAGCAGTTAGTTAGTGGGGAAGCGGTAGCAAGTGTAGATGTTGGACTAAATAACCTGGCGGCTGTAGCTTCAAATCAAAAAGGTTTTAAACCTTTCCTGATTAATGGCAGACCGGTTAAGGCGATTAACAACTACTACAACCAGAAAAAAGCTGAATTACAGTCTTTACTCAAAGGAAAAAATAAAACCTCAAATCGAATTCAGCGCTTATCCACAAAACGTGGATTCAGGCTCGATGACTACCTTCACAAATCCAGTCGGTTCGTTATTGACCAATTGGTGAAAAGCAATATTGCCACTCTTGTTATTGGCAAAAATGACAACTGGAAACAGGAGATAAATATTGGTCGGGTAAACAACCAGAACTTCACCTGTGTTCCTCATGCTCGATTTATTGAGATGCTGACCTACAAGGCGGAATTGGTAGGGATAAAAGTTGTCATCACTGAAGAATCCTACACTTCTGTGGCTAGCTTCCTTGATGGCGATGTCATCCCTGTCTACGGAAGCTCAGGCGCGAAAACTGCCACATTTAGCGGTCGGAGGGTCAAGCGCGGACTGTATAAATCAAAAATCGGCATTAAATTTAACGCCGACATCAACGGCAGTTACAACATCTTGAGAAAAGTAGTCCCAGATGCCTTTGGCAACGGGATAAAGGGTGTAGTAGTTCACCCAGTCAAGGTTACACTTGCTAACTAATTCCGTGTTTTTCCGCGAAATTAGGAACTATTCTAGTTTTTGTATTATCGGTTGTGCGATCGCTTCATCGTGTCCCAAAAACCTTCTTCCTCAATCCCTAATCCCAAATCTAAAATCCAAAATCGACAGAAGCGAGTTGTCTTCTGTGACTTCGACGGCACCATCACAGCAGAAGAAACCTTCGTGGGAATGCTCAAGGAATTTGCACCCCAGTTATCTGAACAGTTGATGCCCGAAATGTACGCGCTACGCCTGACGCTGCGAGACGGAGTGCGGCAGATTCTAGAGTCTATTCCCTCAGCATGCTATCCCGAAATCATTGCTTATACCCAATCAAAGCCAATTCGCCCTGGCTTAGAGGAGTTGCTAGACTTTCTCGATACTCAGGGTGTTCCCTTTGTCGTCGTTTCTGGTGGTTTGCGAGGCATGGTGGAAACGGCGCTGAGTCAAGCAAGTACAGGTAAACAGTCTTTACTAGGGCGGGTGGCAGCGATCTATGCGGTTGATGTCGATACGACGGGCGAGTTTCTGAGTGTGCAGTCTGACTTTGAAGGAGATACGGAACTCGTCTCTAAGGTACAGGTGATGGCACAATACCCCGCTGATGAGCAGGTAGCGATTGGGGATTCAGTGACAGACTTGAATATGGCACTCACCGCACCTGTAGTGTTTGCCCGCGATCGCTTAATCCAATACCTCGACAAGCAAAATAAGCCCTACATTCCGTGGAATGACTTCTTTGATGTACGCGCGCAGCTGTCCCAGCGGTGGCAAGACATTTAAGTCGGAATGAGGCGGTTTATTCGTCGAAGTTGAAGCGAAAGCGTTGCGGTTCTGTAAAGAACATCGCGCCTTGTATGTAAAGAGTGCGTAAGTCCCAACGAGCAAAACTCTGCCCCGCAAATTTTTGAGGTTAGAATGAAGACCGATCCGAGACCAACCCTAATTACAGCAGCTGGTCACTTTTACCAGTTGGGCTGGATGGTGGGGACAGCCGGCAATCTCTCCGCTCGAATGCCCGATGGCAGTTTCTGGATTACTGCCAGTGGACGCAACAAAGGGCAGCTGAATACTGATGACTTCATCCGCATCGCGCCTGATGGCAACGTGTTGGAGAAACCATCACCCGACGTTCGCCCTTCAGCTGAGACCAGTATTCATCAGGCAATCTACTCGCTGTTTCCCAATGCCCAGGCCTGCTATCACGTTCACTCCATCGAGGCTAATCTAGTTTCTTCGTTTACTGATGGGGACGCTCTGCCTTTGCCGCCTTTGGAAATGCTCAAGGGCGTCGGGGTATGGGAAGAAAACCCGAAAGTGGCAATCCCAGTGTTTGCCAACCATTTAGAGGTGCCTCGGATTGCCAGTGATATTTATGAGCGCTTTAAGGCTACACCGCCGCCAGTGAGTGTTTTGCTCATCCGGAACCACGGTGTGACAGTTTGGGCTTCTTCACTAGAAGGAGCCCGAAACTACTTGGAGATAGCAGAGTACATCTTCCGCTATATGGTGGCTGCCCGAAAAGTTGGCATCAAGGAGCCATTTGAATAAAAACAATCAAGCGCTTCGGTGAAGCAAGAGAACGCAGAGGTATCAATGAGAACACAAACCGGTATAGACGCAGAAGCTTGGAAGGCACTGGAAGATTCAATTATTTACTACTATGGACGCCCGGTTGGCTCGGTAGCCGCTCTCGATCCAGAGGTAGAACCGCTCAACTATAACCAGTGTTTTATCCGGGATTTTGTCTCTTCGGCGCTGATCTTT
>DATNPI010000470.1:0-2648 GCA_036703325.1 Coleofasciculaceae cyanobacterium | reverse complement strand
AGCATTACCCAGCGATCAGACGGTTCATACGTATCTTCGTCAATATCGCGCCGTACCCCAAAATAATGTTGGGTAGAGAGCCACACAGTTAGCAGCCCCATAACTGCAAAAGCTAACCCAAGTTTCCAACTCATTCCAGTTGATGGCATCATCGGCGGTTGAAACATCCGAATCCGCACAATCACGATGCCAAATCCCATTAACGCAATCGCACTCCGCATCCAGGCTAAATAGGTACGCTCATTGGCAAGATGATCTCGAATGCGATCGGAACGACGACGTTTTGTTGCAGTTTGTTCGGAGGGTGATGCACTCTTTGGAGGGGGATTGAATGTTAGCTGCATTGAAATAGCCTGAGATGCTTAGATGAACTGGGATTGGCTTAACTTCACTCTATAAGGGTCTACCTGATAGAAGCAAATAGTCTTTTTTGTCAGATGAATAACTACAAGTGATTGAATGCTCTGTTCAGCTTGAGAAGCTAGACATTAGAGAATTCAAGTCAAAGCTTTTCACCAGTTGGATCGCATCTTGGGGTAAATTTCCAATCTCACCCCACAACTGTCCTGGGCTGATGCCAAAGACAGACTGCAATACCAGCACGATCGCTAAAATTGTCAAAATCAGCCCTAAACCAGCTTTTAAGATTCTATACAGCAGCGTTATCAGCAAAAGTGACACAGCAATCGCCGCAACCACTAATACAGTCTGAGAATCTACTGATCCAATCAAAGAATCCATAGTCGAAAATTCCTAATGAGTGATACTATTTCAATTTAAAACTGCTACACATTGATGGCAGCTAATAGCTAATTGCTAATTGATTGAATGTAAAAATGCTAGCTCGGTCAGGGTAATCAATGCTAATTCCATAACTTTCCATTCTTTGTACGGCGAATTGACCGAAGATTACAGGTCAATTTGTAAATCATCCTGTCAACTCACCTGTCCCCATGCATTAATCGTCAACTTCCACTGCTGTGAATGTACTAGGAATGCGGGATTCAATAAATGTTTGCGATACGTTGGGAATTGTCAGCTCATTCTTCTGGGACGACTTGAGTGCCGGAACATTGAATTCAATGGCAGAGCTATCAGGATTTCGGCGGGCGACTAAACGAGTACCATCCAAAATTTTGAACACGGCTGGTGTTGACTCAATGCCTGTAACGTTGATGCCACTTGGTAGATAAATTCCCTGGCAATCCCAGCCTTCAGGAGTTGTCTCACCGTTTGCTAGGAAGTAGAGACTGTTATCGCCAGTTTTCGATTCCTCAGAGGCGGGACCAAAGATGCCTATTGTATTTCCGGTTTCATTACTGCATTGTCCCCAGGTGACACCCGACTCGATCGCAGCTTTTTGCAAGCTCAACTCGTCAATTTGCTGTTGCAATTCCGGAGTAACATCCTGGGTTTCCTGAAGTGCTGACAAACCGTTCAGCGTTTTTGTCACCTGAATATAGTCAGGATTCTTAGAGACCTTGGGTCGATCGGCTAGAGAGGGTTGGGCGATCGCTAGATTCACCATGAATATCAGTGCAATAATCGCAATTTTGAACAGAGCTTTCATGTCTTTCTCTTGTGATAACGAGATGAGTTGTCTTAATGTTCTTCTGTCTTTCATCTAGACTGGGGATTCGGCTTGGCAAGAATCCCTAAAAGAAGCATGACTTCATCTTATTAATTCCGACTTATAGGAGCAAATACTATTTTTTCTTATACTGATAAATTAAATTGATTGAACAATTGAGGGTACTGAACTGAAGGAGTACTGAAATTACCCGAGATCATAAGGATATTTGACTTGTGACTTTTGACTTCCAAGGGAGCGGCACTGAGGTTATTCATCTATTTTTAGAATCTACAGACATTTGTTGCTATTATATTTATCTTTGTAATTTGCCTCTATGAGCAAACTAATCGAATACGAAGATGCCAGTGATGAAGTGCGTGCAGTCTATGACGATATCCGCGCCACGCGACAGACGGACTACATCAACAATTTTTGGAAAGCGATCGCCAACCATCCCCCCACCCTACAACGAACATGGCAAACGGTGAAGGAAGTCATGACGAGTCCAGGGGAACTCGATCCACTGATGCGCGAATTAATTTACATCGCCGTAAGCGTCACGAATGGCTGTGACTACTGTATCGCCTCCCACACGGCGGCAGCACGTACCAAAGGAATGAGCGATACCATGTTTGGCGAACTAACGGCAATTGTTGCCACTGCGAACACAACGAATCGCCTCGCCAATGGTTATCAGATTCCAGTTGACGAGCAATTCAAGAATTAGGTGTACCGATTGGTTGGATTGTGCTAACCCGCCGAAGGAACTCGATATTCAGCTCTAGCTTATTTCCTAGCCACAGTGAATGGTCTGTGTGGTCTGCCACATCATCACCCGTCTCAGGATGAACGAGAATATCCAATCCCTCACGATTGAGCATTAACCAAGGAACGAGTTCGCCAAACAGATTTGGTGAGAACGCAACTTGATACATCGCTTTTGAGTGTGGACCGATGGGCTTGTCATGCCAGCGACCAAGCTGCACCTCAAACCTAGTGCCCAATTCTTCGCGTACCCGCGCAGCCGCATCACGAGTGGCGGGATCGAAGTAGATATGAGCGTGAAAACCAGTAA
>DATNPI010000468.1:0-17736 GCA_036703325.1 Coleofasciculaceae cyanobacterium | reverse complement strand
TGAAGGTGCCAACCCGAGTGAGTTCATCGTGCTGTTTAATTTAAAACTTTGCAGGGTTACATAACTCAGTTTTATAATAACTTCGTTCAAAGGGGTTGATATTATAAAGTTTCCGTAAATTTATAAGATTTCAGCGACAGTTTAGCCCCAAACACATAGAATTACATGAAGTCTAAAAATTTCACTTATAGGGATAGGGTTAACATCCTTTAAGGACATTGGAGAAGCAGTATCGTATACCTTGTTTCTAGGCTTGGAATAATTTTGTTTAGTAATTCTTCACCTGTAACTGAAGCAATGCTACGACTGCAAGTTGAAGCATTCTTGCGTGTTGCTGTGGGGAGCGAAGTCAATTCTCCAAACTAATAGCCAATGCGCTGAGTTGATGAGCTGAGGCGCTACAAAATATCGGAAATTGCTTAAATTGGTTTCTACTCCAATGACAGCCAATGTACTAAGTTCATGAACGGGAACACTGACAAATATCTGAAATATCTTGAACTGTCATCTATCAAATCATGAAAAGTGTTATTCCAGGGTCTGATGTTGGCGATCGCTTGAAGTCTCAAGTAGCGCACAGTTGGAGAACAATTCCCACCGGATGGCGTTTTTTAATTGTTATCTGTATGGTTGCAGGTATTGTTTTTCGAGTCGTTAATCTTGATGGTAAAGTCTATTGGAACGATGAAACTTATACTTCACTACGAATCTCCGGCTATACAGAAGCACAAGCACTACAACACCTGTCTAATGCCGGGATTATCGGTGTTCAAGATCTACAAAGGTATCAGTACCCCACCAGCCCTGACAAGAGCGTAGTAGACACAATCAAGGGCCTGGCAGCAGAAGAGCCTCAATTGACTCCGTTGTATTATGTAATAGCAAGATTTTGGATGGAGTGGTTTGGCAATTCGGTAGCTGTTATCAGAAGCCTGTCTGCTGTCGGTGGCTTGTTAACCCTCCCTTGTATGTGGTGGTTGTGCCTAGAACTATTTGAGTCACCTCTAGCTGCCTGGATTGGCACTGTCATCCTTGCCGTTTCGCCATTCCAGGTTTTATATGCCCAATCAACACGCGCGTATTCATGGTGGGCAGCGGCTATTTTGCTGTCAAGTACTATGCTGCTGCGGGCAATGCGAGTTAGGACGAAGGTAAGTTGGCTGCTTTATGCAGTTACTCTAGCAATTAGCTTTTACACATTCCTGTTTTCTGGACTAGTCGCCCTTGCCCATGCTGTTTACGTGATCATAGTTGAACGATTTCGATTCAGCAAAACGGTGGGGGCTTTCGCCGTGGCACTGTGCTTGACCATTCTGGCATTCCTACCTTGGCTATTAGTTGTTCTGTTCAATTCGTCTCAAGCTGATACGGCGACAGCCTGGGCGAAGGATGGCGGATATTCCCTAGTAGAGCTATATAAAGTATGGGCAAATCACATTATCCTTAATTTCTTGGATCGCGATACTTTTGAAAATCTGCGCTCCCTCACGCCATCGTTGCTACGCGTTTTCCCAAGTCTGCTTTATTTAGCCCTACGAATCTTGGTGGTGTACGCGTTTTACGTACTCTGTCGTCGGACTCCACAGCGGATTTGGCTATTTGTTGTGACGTTGACCGGGGTTCCAGCACTGGCTCTAATCATGGCTGACCTGATTCGTGGAGGGGGTCTGTCAGGTCTTCCAAGGTACATAGTTCCAGTCTATTTAGGTTTCCAGCTTGCAGTTACCTATCTCCTCTCTAAGGAGTTATTAACTTCTATTGCTGTAGCTGATTGGCGACGGAAACTGTGGCGTGTAGCTACGGTTGCTGTGATTGCGATTGGCTTTGTGTCTTGTGTCGTTATCTCTCCGGCAGATAGCACTTGGGTAACGTATATCAACTCAAGTAATCCAAAGGTTGCCCAGATAATTAATCAGGCTGATCGTCCGCTTGTGATCAGCGATGCGGATCTAGGCGACCTTCTATCCCTCAGCTATTATCTCGATCCCAAAGTTCGTCTTTTAGTCAGACCCCAAAGCATCCTTGGCAATACTAACCAGGAGTTAGCCAGTACACCTTACCTGCCAAAAATTCCAGCAGGGTTTAGCGACGCTTTTCTGTTTAAGCCACGCCCAACTCCGCCATGGCTGAGTCAGCTTAAACAGCAGCAAACCTATCAAAACCTTTTTCTGTATGAGCCACACCCAACTCCGCTAGAGTGGAGTCAGCTCAAACAGCAGCTAAACTATCAATTGTCAGAGAGTTCCCAAGGCTGGGATAAGTGCATAGTTCCTACGCAATACTGGGATAAGTGCTTTTGGAAAATAAAACCCTAAAACTTACCTAAGGAAGTCGGCACAATTAAACTATCAAATCAATAGGCTTCTTGCATAAGTCCCCGTAGGGTGCACAGCTGTTATTGGTGTCAACTTAAGCCGTGGCGACTTCCAGGATACTGTTGGTCAATTAGCGAAGGGTCTGACCCTCCAGCCGTAAAATTGGTGGGTAGGGGCTCTCGCATTTGCTCGGCGGTTTAGGTTTGTGGTTATAAAGAGTGAACGCAAATGCTTTGCCCTGCTAGTCAGGGATAACACTCTTCAGGAATTCGCCAACAGTATCCTGGAAGTCGCGGCTAGACAAACCAAGCCTGCCTGCGCCCAGTGACGAAAAATTCGGGTTTTTGAAACCGGCTCAAGACAGGCAAAGTCTCGTGTAGCTGCAGTTTCAACCGCAAAGCCATCTTAAGTTCAATGGCACTGACTTAAGCGAAAAATTGTCATTTTTTGGAGAAACCAAGTTTGGGGGGAAGCCCCCCAAACCCCCCATCTTTGGACGAGTGCCTCCCCCAAACCCCCTGCACAAAGGTTGATTGGTATTGATGAGAGTTCTTAAGTCAGTGCCATTCATCTTAAGTTGACATTAATGCACAGCTAGCTGTGCCCTCCTTGTTCGGGCAACAGACGCTAATTAATCACTAGGCGTGAAAGAAAAACCTTTGAGCAGTGTGTTTGAGTTGGAGAAGCTATTCAATGGATGCACAGGACGAATTTACTGAATAAAGCTTTAATTAAGCGAGTAAAGCAAACTTCTACTAAATACAGAATTGCTTATCCTGTGTTATTCATACAACAGTTAAAGTTGCAGTACTTGCCACACTCACCTTCTTATCCATGCTAAACGCTAGCCAATTAATTGCTGCTCAAACTGACGCCATCATGGATTACTGGATTGAGGCAGTCCGTCAAGACCGTCAGATCCAAAGCTCAGTAGATCTATCTAACACAGCTCTGGGTGATTCGCTTCCTAAACTTCTTACATCTTTGGCGGCCGTGCTGGAGCATCCCCAGAAAGACTTGTTTGAAAGGATTACACAGGCAAGTCTAGACCACGGGAGTTTGCGAGCCAGACAAGGATATGATCCCGCAGAAATAATGAAAGAGTACAGTCTTCTGCGCCGGATTATTTTTTCAGAGTTAGAAACTTACTGCCTGAAGAGTTCTCCTCAGCAGATTATTCAAATTTTTCGCCAAATCGATACAGTGCTAGATGAGGCGATTTCCCAATGCTTTAAGAGCTATGTACAAGAGCGTTTGCAGGAATTAGAGCAGCTCCAGAGTCAGTTGACTCTGACTAACCAGGAACTCACTCGTCTTTTTGAAGCGAGCAAAGACAATCTTTCTTACCTGGCTCATGAGTTAAAGACGCCCCTAACTTCTGTGATTGGTTACTCAGAGCTTCTCCTGCAACTACAACAAAAGGTTAAGACTGATTCTGCCTCTCCCACTCTCCTCAGCATTGAACGAGTGCTGCAAGGAGGGCGGCATTTGCTGCGCATCGTTAATGATTCCCTAGAATTATCACGCTACGAATCATCTCAAATTAAGCTGAACCTAGAGTTTATCGATGTCCGTTCTGTTATTACTAGAGTAAGTGAGATGATCGAGCCACTGGCTCAAGCTGAAGGTTTACAACTGAAGATAGATTGCAATCGCGCTCCCTCTAAAGTTTTCACCGACTCTTTTCGCTTGCAACAAGTTTTGACCAATCTCCTAAGCAATGCCGTTCGCTATACGGATGTTGGCTTCATTCAAGTTACTTGCCAGAGTCTAGCAGACGAGAAGTGGTGCCTAGCTGTTACCGACACTGGCATTGGTATTGCCCCAGAAGATCGAAATCGTATCTTTGAACCTTATTCGCAAGCCTTTTTTAACCAAGGCCGTCGCCGACACGAAGGTACTGGTTTGGGACTGTCCCTGGTTTCGCGCCTGGTCAAATTACTACAAGGAGAGATTCAGCTGATTTCTGAAGTCGGAGTCGGCTCTACATTTACAGTGACCTTGCCGATAAACATTCAGCTTTACACTGAAACAAGCGATTAAGCGTTCTTTTGCCACGCCCTTCTAGGCTAACACCGAACCTAACGGTTCCGCTTCGCTACACATCACGCTAACACGCTTTAGCCTTCAGTTGACCTGCTCCCTACCGCTAGAAGCGCGAGGAATCCCTAATTAGAAAAAACATTTCCTAAGCTTCAATCCAGTTTTTTCAGGTGATGAACTAGAGCCTGTAGACCCAGTCGATAGCTTTCGGCACCAAAGCCACTAATTTGCCCAATCGCTACTGGCGCAATGAAAGAATGATGCCGAAAGGCTTCACGCTGATAGATGTTACTCAGGTGAACCTCTACCGTCGGAAGCACTACGGCTGCCAAAGCATCCCGTAGCGCCACGCTGGTATGCGTATAGGCACCGGCATTAATCAAAATCCCTTGATGCTGGCTTCGGGCTTCATGAACGGCATCTACTAGGACGCCTTCATGATTTGACTGCAATGCGGAAATCCTTGCCTGTAGCTTTTGCCCTTCTTGCTCTAACAGGTGATTAATTTCTTCTAATGTCACGGAACCATAAATTCCTGGCTCTCGGAGTCCCAATAGATTTAAGTTGGGACCATGAAGCACCAGAATGCTTAAAAGGTTCCGAGTATCACTATCCACAAGGACAAACTATCGGCGGCGACGACCTGGGTCATTAATAGGGATGGGAATCGGTTCTGGTTCTGGCTGCGCCTCTGGGTCCATGAGGGTTTCAATGAGCTTACGAGCCCACTGTTTAAGTTTTTCCAGCACCTTTTCTATATAGTCCATTAAACAGAAAGCTCCTGTGAGACAACCTGTATCTGTTTTTAACAAGACAAGCCTAAAATTTCCTCGTGTGACTCCCTTAGGGGGAAGGCAGGAGACTTAAGCTCGCCCAATCAGCTTTTTTGTTACAGACACTGTCTGAGAAAAAAAATCCTCAAGTGTTGCATTTCTTATTAATTCAAGACTAGCACACTAAGGAAAAGCATTACTATCCGACCGGAGGAGGGTTAATAGAGAGCCTTGTCAAAAAGACTCCTATGTATCTACCTTAAGTTATAAATTAACTAATCGATCATTAATCGTCACCTTTGGAGATAATTGTCCCTGTGAGGTCTGGTAAGTATGCTCCGCCGCAGCAGGTCAAGGGCATTACAGGCGCTGGCATGACGAATGGAAGACCGACTGCGATTTTGACCCAAGTGATACTTGAAGCATTCCACAGTACCATCAGGTTTTGCCAATCCGATATAAACCAGACCCACAGGCTTGATATCTGTACCGCCACCCGGCCCAGCGACCCCAGTGATACTCAGTCCCCAGTGCGAGGAGAGAAGCGATCGCACCCCTACAGCCATTTGCATTGCCACATGTTTACTGACGGCACCGAATGTATACAAGTCTGACTTATTGACACCCAAGACAGAAACTTTCACGGAGTTGTCATAAGAAATGACGCCCCCCAAAAAATAATTAGAACTACCGGGGACATTAGTCAGCATACTACCAAGACCGCCGCCTGTGCAGGATTCCGCAACGCTAAGGGTTTCCGAAGCCTCAGTCAACAGCTGACCTACCACAGATGCCAGCGTATCCGTGTCAGCACCGTAATAGTGTAGATCCCCAATCTGTTGTAATTGTTGCGCCACTGGTTCAATCAACTGCTTGGCCTCGGTTTCTGAGGCAGCACGGGCCGAAACTCGTAACCTCACTTCTCCTTGACCGGCATAGGGCGCAACTGTAGGGTTAGCAAGCTGGAAAAAGGGAGTAACTTTTTCAGCCAAAGCCGACTCTCCAATTCCCCAAAACCTTAACGTGCGGCTATAGATGATTTCTTTACCCCAACCTTGACTTTTGAGATAGGGAACGGCGGTGTCCCTCCACATCTGCTGCATTTCGCTGGGGACGCCAGGGAAAGTGAGAATCGTTAAATCGGTGCGGGGTTGCCAAATGATACCAGGGGCGGTTCCTCCTGGATTAGGTAAAACTTCAGCGCCCTTTGGAATCAGTGCTTGCTTACGATTACTGGGCGTCATCTCACGCCCACGCTGGGCAAATTTCTGGGCGATGTCTTCCAGTACATCTTGTCGTTCAACCAGAGGAACATCAAAAAAGTCAGCTATTGTTTCTGTCGTAAGGTCATCAGGCGTTGGGCCAAGGCCGCCAGTAAAGATCAGGAGATTACTGCGATTACTAGCAATTGCCAACACTTGCTTCAAACGCCCCGGATTATCTCCTACCACTGTTTGGTAATAGTGAGGAATACCCAAATTCGCTAGCTCAAGCGCTAAAAACTGGGCATTGCTGTTAAGAATATCGCCTAGGAGTAACTCGGTTCCAACACAAATGATTTCAGCACTCATTGGTTAAAGGGTCGAAGGTTGAAGGTTAGAAGGTTATCGGCGTTGCCCACCTCTTAAGAGGCTATCTGCTCGCTGGAAATCTTCCTGCGCTTGCCTTTCTTTTCCCAGAATCATGTAGACACCACCTCGTTTGCGATAGATATCGGCATTACCGGGAGCAATTTGCAGTGCCTGGGTTAAATCCTCAAGCGCTCCCTGTTTATCTCCCAGTTGGATACGAGCCATCCCCCGCCCAACTAATGCACTGGAGTCATTGGTATTCTGCTGCAAGGCTTGATTGTAAATCTCAAGTGCGGCTTTGAAGTCTCCGCGATCAAGCAAGTCTTCTGCCTGTTGAGCTAATTGCATTGGCAGAGCCTGAACAACAGGGTTCACTCCAGCAATGAGAGTCGCGACTCCGAGGCTAATGATGATATGTTTCATCGCTTTACCTTGCTTTACCTTTAATTTCCAGCCACTAATTAACCACCCCAGCTCCGCCAGCTTCCGTTCCACAATGGCGCTTGCGAGGCTGTACCTCTTTAAATATCCCTTTACCAAACTTATACACAAGTTGGACAGAGCGCAAACCTGATCGCTAACATACGCCTTCAATACTCAGAACAGAAGTCAATAACTGAACGGGAGGCAGAGATGGCAACAATGGCTTGGCAAGAATTGGAACTGATTGATCAGATTAACCGACTTGATTCCAACCTAAAAGCCTACCAAAAAGCTCAAGGCCATCCACCCGCTTGGATGGATACAAATGTCTTAGTCCTTGCCATTGAACAAATTACGGCAGAAATCAATGAATTAGAGTCTCAATTAGACGCCCTTATTTTTTATTCTTTAACGCCTGCTCCTATACTAGTGAGCCACCTCTACCTACCTGATGAAGGGGAAGCACTCGCGCTCCACAACCAAGCTTCAGAAACTTCATTATGAAATAGCGATCACTCTAGCATTGGCAGTCTGCATGATGCCGTTCGGCTACGCTTTAGGTCTATCCCCTCCCCATCCTCGGCAAATAATTCCACCACTACTAATCAGTTATGTCTACGTCAATAACTGATCACACGCTGTACCTCCCAGTGGTAGGGTGAGTACCAGTGTTCAGCTATTATGCGCAGGTTTTTCCTAGATTCGGCTGATTTTTTCTCATGTTAGTCGTGGTTAACTTTACTTTAAAGTTCTACAATCAACCTGACGTGAGTAACTCAATGCGACAGCGACGTCTCCCTCACCCCTCACCAGAAAGCCCTGCTCTTGCCCAACTAAGAACCCAACGAATTGAGCTAGAGCGAACTAGAACAAGACTCTTCCTGCTCCGAACAGAAGTTGATTCACTCATTGGCAGTAACCCGCTCGTCCAAAACAACAGCCACTGCATCTACCTGCCTGGTTAAAATGCACAAAGAGCTATTATCGCAAGCCCAAACAGGGCGTACTGTAGCATCCAGGCATTTGCCTTATCACCACCAAAAAGGTTACGGCTCTGCTGGCTGATATATTGGCTGATATCGAATTGGTCGCTTTTCCCTCAGAAGGCGATCGCTCTGCTGATCTTTGATTAAACTCCAAACCATACAGATGCAAAGTATCGGTATGGCGATAGTGGTAGCAAACATTAGCCGTGTCCGTAAGTTCATGGTTGCTCTTCTGAGAAGAGAGAAACTTACTATTTCTCAGTTTCACCGCCGCCATCCGGAGTCGGGTAATAATAGAAAGCCATTAGTCCTTAGCCACTAGTTGACTACACTTAGTTTCTTGTGTGGCTTGAACGAGTCATTAGCCCTAGTTTTTTTCGCCCATGCTTGGGCTAGGGCTGTACTAAAAAAACTAATGACTAATGACTACCTTGTCAAACCAGGGTAGGTACAGGAATCCTCAGATGAGGATACAAGGGGAAGCGATCGCATAACTGGGCCACCCGACGTCGGCATTCAGTCGCCACTGTCTCCTCCTCTGGATTGAGCAAGCGATCGGCAATAATGTCAGCGATCTCTGTGAATTCCGCTTGTCCCATCCCTCTTGTTGTCATCGCTGGTGAACCCAGTCGTAAGCCACTGGTGACAAAGGGCGACTCTGGGTCAAAAGGAACGGTATTCTTGTTTGCCGTTATGTTGACGCCGCTCACCAGTTGATCAGCTCGCTTGCCAGTCATGCCAATACAACGCAAATCAACCAAAATTAAATGGTTTTCAGTGCCATCCGAGACAATCTTGAAGCCTCGCTGTTGCAATTGAGTGGCGAGAACGTTGGCATTTTCAATCACTTGAGCAGAATACTCTTTGAATGATGGTTTCAGTGCTTCACCAAAGGCTACAGCCTTACCCGCAATCACATGCTCTAAAGGACCGCCTTGAGTACCTGGAAACACCGCTTTATCTAGCTTCTTACCTAATTCAGCGTCGTTGGTGAGAATCAAGCCACCCCTAGGTCCCCGTAGCGTCTTGTGAGTGGTCGTAGTGACAACGTGGCAGTGGGGAATTGGGCTAGGATGATGACCCGTGGCAACTAAACCCGCAATGTGGGCAATATCTGCCAGCAGGTACGCACCGACTTCATCCGCGATACTTCTGAACTTTTCAAAATCAATCACACGGGGATAGGCAGAGTAGCCGCAAACTAGCAGCTTTGGACGGTGTTTTAGAGCTAGTTCCCGAATCTGATCGTAGTCTAGTTGCTCAGTTTGAGGGCTGACACCATAATGACAAACCTTAAACCACTTACCCGATACATTTACTGGTGAACCGTGGGTCAGGTGTCCCCCATGAGACAAATCCATTCCCATAAACGTGTCCCCTGGCTCCAGCAGTGACAGGAACACTGCAAAGTTAGCCTGGGCACCTGAGTGGGGCTGCACATTGGCATGAGCGGCTCCAAATAGCTCCTTAGCGCGGTCAATTGCCAGCTGCTCGACTTTGTCGATGAACTCACAACCACCGTAATAGCGCTTCCCCGGCAATCCCTCGGCATACTTATTGGTCAGCACCGAGCCTTGAGCTGCTAGCACGGCTGGTGAGGTGAAGTTTTCACTGGCAATCAGTTCTAAATGATCGCGCTGGCGCTGGAGTTCTTGACCCAGACACTCAGCTACAGCTGGATCAGTTTGAGCGAGAAAATCTAAGTTAGTTTGAGTCACTTAAGTTAATCCCTAGCGATGCTTGGAGGAGAACAGTTTTGTTTCTTACGTCAGCTGACGCACTCTCTAAATGCTTTACGGATCACGATGCCTGTGCCTAACGGCTCGACTAGGCTATCACCTCGCTATGCTAACGGCACTGCTTGCGCAGAAGGCACCTGAGTCTGTACTTTACTTTAGAGTCAATGATCTTAACGCTATTGGCAACCCAACTGGGAGTGAAGGTCATACAACTTTCCTACTCAACACAAGGCTACAGAAATACCTGCACCTCCAACCGAAAAAAAGACCAACTATCGGTAGACGCCACTTCGAATCGGTGGGGTCACAGAATCCAATCTTGTAAGGATTTGGACATCAAGCTGTGTGTTAACGTAGAGCGTCTCTCTAAAGACTTAAATTAAATTAAGATCAAATAAGCGGCCTTAGGGATTGACCGGAGGAGTTCGATGTTAGTCATTCTCATGGACGAGCAAATACTTTCCCCTACTCTAGTTTGTCAAAGCTGTTTACTTGCTGACAAAAGCGGCCAACCCCGCTGGCGGCAAGGCAAACTTAGCTGTGGTCATGCCGTTCGTAATCTCACTCCCCATCAACCAGACCAGTATGAGTGTGAGATGGGCTTCCGTGTTGCCAACATTGAATAGTCTCGTATCAAAGGAAATCAGAGTTTCGCTTTTCATCGATGAGGCAAGGCGGTTCACTTAACTGCGATAGCGAAGTGAGGTGTTAGCCTGACCCAGTTAAGCACCCTGCTAGGCTACTGTGTCGTGCAACCCTCATAGCGAAGAGAGCAAATGGGGCATTAGCTCTTCAGGTAGTTGAGCGGAAAATACACCTGCTGGTCTGTTAGGGAAGACTATTCAGCTGCGCTATCCTGAACTTAGTCACTCAAAAGAATTATCAACATCCACAAGGAGAACATACGATGGCTTGGCGTGGGACAACGGCTGTTACAGATCGGATTTTTGCTTGCCTTCCTTATCTACTCCCCATAATCACTGTACTTCCATTCGGGAGTTTTTTGTTTCAACAGTTTCCAGCTTTGCGGGTAATTCTTATACCACTAACGCCAGTGCTATTCATTTACGGCGCTATCCCTTTCGCTGACTTAGTTATTTTTTTCCTGTTGTTCTTATTAGTAATTAGAAATGAAAGAATCATCCATTTTATTCGTTTTAACGCAATGCAAGCGCTTCTTTTAGACATTCTTTTGTTTTTGTGCAGTCTGGTTCAGATGTATTTGCTGCGACCGCTGGGTACGAACTTGATAACCGAAACACTGATCAATATCGTCTTTCTCGGAACACTGGCCGCCTGTGGGTATTCAGTCGTTCAGTCCCTGCTAGGACGTTACGCAGAAATTCCCACGCTCTCGGAAGCAGCTTACGCCCAAGTACGTTAAAAGCAATTAGCTTTAGAGGAAGTTAACACAGTTGGGAGATAAAGCTGCTCAAAAAGTACTTCTTTTGAGATCAAAAGCTCTCCTGCTAGAGGGTTACTGACGAAGAGCGTGCAACAACGGTGTTTTCCAACTGACCGATGCCCTCAATTTCGACGCGGACGCGATCGCCTATCTGCATTGGTCCAACTCCTTCGGGTGTACCGGTAAGGATGACATCTCCTGGTAGCAACGTCATCACCTGAGAAATGTAAGACACCAGAAATTCTGGTGAAAACACCATTTGATTGATTAACGCTGATTGCCTAGGTTGAGGAACATCATTCAAAAATGTTTGTAACCTTGCCCCAGAACTCACTTCTCGAACAATCCAAGGCCCTAGTGGACAAAAGCTATTGAAGCCTTTCCCCCTTGTCCATTGACCATCCTGCTTTTGTAAATCACGGGCAGTGACATCATTGGCGATGGTGTAGCCCCAAATTTTACCCTGAGCCTGTTCGGGTGTGCAGTCTATACAATGTTCGCCAATCACCAGCGCCAACTCTCCCTCATAGTCCACTCGTTGCGACTGAGAAGGATATTGGATTTCTCGACCAGTAGCCGTGACAGACGTTGGAGGTTTGAGAAAAAGGATCGGCTCTTTCGGCACGGGTGTACCCATTTCAGCCGCGTGATCAGCGTAGTTCTTGCCCACCGCAACAATTTTAGTGGGGGCACAGGGAGCGAGCAACTCATAGCTACCTGGTTCCAACTCTAAATCAGTGGGTTGCCCCTGTAGCCAGGGTGGTGCATCAAGTACCTGAATGCTGCGCGTCAGTTGCAACAAACCGTAGTAGGTTTGTCCTTGGTTGGTTTTGATTCGGACGTAGCGGTGTGCCATAACGTTAGATGTTCCTTGCTGACTCAACGAAAGCTGTCTAGGGGTCTAAGATGAAGATTGACTCTTGCAGCTAGCTAGAATTAATAACAGAAAGTAGTAAGATTTTAAGTCCTTGCTTCTTCTCTTATTGGTGGACAGACACCTTTGTCAGGTGCTGTCCATCTGTTGCGAAGAGGCCAAGTTGCCCAAAAGGAGATTAACACTAGTGCTCGACACTTACGAAATGATGTACATCCTGCGTCCCGATTTGGGAGAGGAGCAGGTAGACCAAGCGATCGCGAAATACCAAAACATCCTGCGCGATCAAGGCGCAGAGGAACTCGAAATTCAGCATCGGGGCAGACGTCGTCTGGCGTATGAAATTCAGCGGCAACGCGAAGGTATTTATGTCCAGATGAACTACAAAGCTCCAGGTGGTCATGTGGCACCACTGGAGCGGGCGATGCGTCTCAGTGAGGAAGTGATTCGCTACCTGACTCTGAAACAGGAAGTGCCCACAGCCAAACCAGAGCCAGCTGAAGTAGAAAGCTAAAACTCACTCGACCCCTCCCTATCCCAGGAAGGGGTTTTTTTCATGTGTGGTCAGGATTCAGTAGTCAGCACTCGGTAGTCAGTGGTACTGGTGAAGCTTTCTCCAAAGGAGTAGGAGTAGGATGAAAATCAATCTTCCCTGACTCCTGACCCCTGAGACCTATTTTCAGGTGAGGTCTACTTAGCGCGATCGCACGTCTCTGTCTCAAGACACCCTGAGCAAATCCTGACTTAGATAACAATAGTAGGAAGAGATGTATAGATACCCACTGTTGCGGCTCTTTTATAAGCTTTATTAGCGAAAAAGTGCAACCCTAGCGCCTGTGCCCCTCCGTCTACTAGCATGACAGCAACCGACACGGTCTCACATAAAGTTTCGAGCTGGAATCAGCAAACCTATCAACGCTTGAAACTTGCCTTAAGTATCGGTCTTCGCCGCCAAATTTTCGTGGCAGTGTGTGATGACTTGAGCTTGCGCAATCGTCTAGCAGGCAAATTACACGCCGAGTTGGGGACAACCTCGGCCAAAGCGCCAAGGGATGGTCAAGGTTACCCGAAACTGGTGAGCCTCAACTTAAATTTAAGTGACCCTAACCCTCTGGGTCAAATTGCTCAATGGTTGGCGCAGAACCAGCAATCTCGATATTCCACACTAGTACCCGGATTTCAGATTCTGGGTGTGGAACGCTTAACGCGGCAACCGCCAGAGGCGCAGCGATTGTTTCTCAGGCGCTTACAGGGGATTGAGCGCAAGCTGCCTCGCCTAGAATCGACGCTATTGCTCTGGTTGCCACGTCCGTGGTTCCATATGATTCAGCAGTCAGTGCCAGAATTTTGGCGCTGGCACACTGGCTTATTTGAGTTTGAAGGAGAACCAACGCCGCTGCCGCCAGTTGGATCTTCCAAACCAGAAGCTTCTCACACCTCACCAGCGTCAGAAAAAGCAACTGGTTCTTTCAAGGAAGATTTACAGAGGCTGCTGACTCATGACTTAGTAGAGCCTGTCGATCTTTCATCTATACATGAAATTGGTTGGGAAAAACCATCACCAAGGGACGATTCAGAAAACCATCCAGTTGAGCCAGAGATACCGACTGATAAAACTAACGGCAAGTCTTCACCTGCAACTCATCAGGGAAAAGCGAGCCCCAACCCTACTTCTACAAAGAAGGCTAGCTCCTCCGGAGCCGCTCCGCTGAAGCTGGACACCGAGCTGAAGTTGGGTGATACGCCTCAAGAAGCAGAGGCTGATCAAATCGATGAGCTAATTAGTAATTATCAATCTCTAATCCCAACTTCCAAATCGGGCGAACAGGCAGAAGAGTCGAAAGTTGAAACTTCCATCCTTCAACCTTCAACCCAGGAGGAGCAATCACAGCCAGCGATATCGCCATTTGATGCCTATCTGCAATTAGGCAATTACTATCGCCAACTCATTGAACAGGGAGACGCTTCTGAGGAAAATCTGGCGATCGCAATTCAGGCTTATGAGCAGGCGCTGCAATATTTAGAAAATGCCTCGCCCCAGGCATCAGATATCCTCAATGACATCGGTAATCTCTACTGGATGCTATCTCGATGTCCCTCTAGTACCCAGCATACGCTCTCCTACCTAGAGCAAAGCATTCAAGCCTACCAACTAGCCTTGACGAAGATCATTGCCGAAGAAGCACCCCATACCTACGCAATGATTCAGAACAATCTGGGAGCGGCTTACGGAGATTTAGCTCGCTACAAAGACCCAGATGAGAGCCTGGAGCAGTCGATTCGCGCTTATGAGGAAGCCCTACGCTATCGTCCTGCCGATACCGACCCCATCAAGTATGCTTCTACGCAGAACAATTTGGGGACAGCTTTCTGGAATCTGGCTCAACACCAAACACCAGTTGAGAATTTACGAGCGGCGATCGCCGCCTATACCGAAGCCCTTTCCTATTACAACCCTGAATCTGAACCCCTGAATTGGGCGATGATTCAAAATAATCTGGGTACCGCCTACTGGAATCTTGCGCAGTATGAACAACCAGAAACTTGGTTAGATCGGGCGACGGTTGCCTATCAAGATGCCTTGAAGTACCGGACACCTGAAGTTGCACCCGCCGCTAGCGCCGCCACGCAGAATAACTTGGGTACGGCATATTGGCACCTAGCAGACCGATTTCAAAATGAGCCAGAGCATCAGGAAAAATACTTACACCAATCTATTGCGACTTACGAAAGTGCGATCGCTCTTACCAAGCAACTTTCGCAAAACACGCCACCAATACCTGTAAACTTCGATGTATTCGCCACTCACAACAATCTGGGACTAGCGCATTACCAGCTAGCAACAGAGCCGCAGTTTGCTTTAGATAAAGCTTCTCAATCAGCTCATCTTGAAGCCGCGCTACACCAGCATGTACAAGCGTGTACAGGCGTTGCTGCACAGTCTGACTCGTACCAAACCGCTCTAAGCTACGTCGTCAAGACTATTCGCGCCATTTATCGTGAAGGCGGTATTACTGGGCAAAACCGTGCCCTCTCGAAAGTTCCAGGTCAGTTGTTACCAGAAATTTTACCACGCTTGTAAATGAACGCTTTTCTCCACGCCTGACACAATCCTGTGCTCGCGCTGACGATCAGAGGGAAGGCGATCGCTCTTTTCTCGACAGCTGACACAATCCTGTGATCGCGTTAGAGCGCTAGCCTAGTACCTCAGTAGTAAAGCTTTCTCCTAGGGAATCAGTTGAGTACATATTTTGCAGTTATTGTCAATATATTTTAAATAACTTAATGAAAAGCGATCGCCTCACGTTGCACATTAGCGTCCATCGCTGTGTGTTGTAGTTTAGACATCTTGCCCACCCAATACCCATGACAGAATGACTTCCAGCGCACTCACTCATAGGTTTTAACGGAAAGGATTCTGTTTCGGGCTTTACAATAAAACCTATTCGGCATGCATGAAAGCCAAAGTTTGAGAATCCCGAAGGGCCACTTATTGGAAAGACCTTGTGTGAACGTTTCCACTACCTCTGTAGACCTTGACCTGAAAAATTTATTTCCCTTTGAACTTGATGAATTTCAGCAACAAGCGATCGCGGCACTGAATGCCAGTCGCTCAGTTGTTGTCTGTGCCCCTACCGGTTCGGGGAAAACCCTGATTGGAGAATATACCATATTCCGTGCCCTGACACGGGGCGGTCGCGTTTTCTACACAACACCCTTAAAAGCGCTCTCAAACCAAAAGCTGCGAGACTTTCGAGAGCAGTTTGGTGCAGAGCAAGTGGGTCTCCTGACTGGTGATATCTCCATCAATCGAGATGCCCCGATCTTGGTAATGACCACGGAAATCTTCCGCAATATGCTTTACGGAACGCCGATAGGGGAAGTCGGCACCTCCTTAGTGGGAGTTGAGGCAGTGGTGCTGGATGAGTGCCACTACATGAATGACCGCCAGCGGGGTACGGTTTGGGAAGAATCAATTATTTATTGCCCACCTGACATCCAACTGGTTGCCCTCTCAGCCACTGTTGCCAACAGTGACCAGCTGACCGACTGGCTGAATCTTGTTCATGGGCCAACCGAGCTGATTTACTCGGACTTCCGACCCGTTCCTTTACAGTTTTACTTCGGCAATCCCAAGGGACTTTTTCCCCTTTTAGATCCGAACCAAAACCAACTCAATTCCCGCCTTAAGCCTAAAAACAAAGGAGCCAAGGGTCGCAGCGGTCGTCCAGAAAGCCCCAGCATTATCTACATCCTCAACGAATTGCAGCAACGGGATATGTTACCGGCAATCTACTTTATCTTTAGCCGCCGGGGCTGTGATAAAGCGGTAGAGGATTTGGGTTCATTGTCCTTAGTCAATGAACGAGAGGCGGCTGAACTGAAAAAGCGCATTGACGAATTTTTGAGCCGTAATCCTGATGCTGGTCGCGCCGGACAAATTGAGCCGCTGTATCGAGGCATTGCTGCCCATCATGCCGGAATTTTACCAGCGTGGAAGGGATTGGTTGAAGAGCTGTTCCAGCTGGGTCTAATTAAGGTGGTGTTTGCCACCGAGACTCTGGCCGCCGGAATTAATATGCCTGCCCGAACTACGGTAATTTCGACCCTTTCTAAGCGCACTGACCGGGGACACCGACTGCTGACAGCTTCTGAGTTTTTGCAGATGGCGGGTCGTGCAGGACGGCGGGGGATGGATGCCACGGGTTATGTAGTCACCTTGCAGACGCCGTTTGAAGGGGCAAAGGAAGCCGCGTACCTGGCAACAGCTGGCGCTGACCCACTGGTGAGTCAGTTTACTCCTACCTATGGGATGGTACTGAACTTGCTGCAAACCCACTCCATGACGGAAGCAAAAGAGTTGGTGGAGCGTAGCTTTGCCCAGTACCTGGCAACACTGTACCTGAGACCTCAGCAACAAGCGATTACTGAGCTGACCACGGAACTAACGAAACTTGATATTCAACTCGCACCAGTAAATGTAGGAGTGCTTGCGAACTATGAAAAACTTAGCGAACGCCTGAAAGAAGAACGCCGATTACTGAAGACGCTGCAAAGTCAAGCTGAAGAGGTGCAAGCCTATCACATCGCTCAGGCGTTAATACACGTTACACCTGGAACCGTTCTTTATCTGAAAGGGAAGTATGTACCGGTATCCTCTCCGATTCCGGTAGTACTAGTTGTGAAGGAAAAAGGTCGTGGTCAATCGCCTTACCTAGTCTGCTTGAGTGCCGATAACCGTTGGTATGTGGCGACGACGGCTGATGTGGTTGACTTGCCCGGTGAGGTTATAGACACTAGGGCTATCGAGTCTCTACAGCTGCCAGAGGAACTTGTTCTTAAGCCAGGTCAAGCCAGACGTGGCACCGAGGAGACGAAAGCGATCGCTTCCTTAGTTCCTTCTACCGTAGAACTGACGGAAGCTCCAGAAGTCTTCGCGCAGCAGCAAGTAGTAGACGCCGTAAAAGCCCAAATAGACGCTCATCCTCTGCGGCAATTGGGCAATCCTTCCAACCTGGTGAAACGTCACAGACGGCGGTTAGCATTGCAGGAAGAAATCAACCAGCGTCAAGCTCAATACCGAGAAAACCAAGCACACCACTGGCA
>DATNPI010000461.1:0-2238 GCA_036703325.1 Coleofasciculaceae cyanobacterium | reverse complement strand
GGTTGGCATTAGTCGTCGGAGGACTCGCAGATGGGATTCAGCGTCATTGCGGCAACGACACCGAGCAACGATGCGCCGCTGTAAGTTGGGCAGAGGACGGATGATGCACCAGGGATGCAGTTTTTCAAAGTAAGTCATGATGCCCTCCCGGTGAGGCTTGCGGGTTGCTTCTTTATCGCGTGTTGAATGATGTTCTCAATCGCGTGGCGGCGGGTGTCGTTGTTTTGTGGGTGAAGTACCCAAGCACTGATGGGTGCGGGTTGATAGGTCAGCTTGTAGAAGTGGTCAGGAGTGATGATGACTTTCCAGACAGCAAGCTTTGGTTGTTTACGAATGCGATAGCCGCGTTGATGCAGTGCTGCGCGGATGGCAGCAATGTCTATCGCGACTCGTAATGCTTCGGTCGCTTTGGATTTTTTCATTGGTAATCTATTAAGTAGACACTACAGCGATTGCCCAGCAAGCGGTTTACGCTCTAGGCAATTGCTTTTTTTTGTTCTGATCAAACAACAATCAGGACAGCTGACGACTCAGACAGGGGTTTTCTGAGCGAACTGCGTTTTTGGTGTGTATCTAGTAAATGAGGTATATGCACGTACCGTGTACACGTATCTATAATATGGTAAAAGAGAAAGATGATCAATCAAAAAATAAGCACAATCAACTCGCGCTGGCAGAGCTAAGACAGCGTGCTAACCTGACACAGCGAAAGCTAGCTGATATTCTTGACGTGACGGTTAAGACTGTTAGTGCTTGGGAGAGAGGAGAACACGAGCCATATTTGACCTTGACTCAGACTAAAAAGCTGGTAGATGGATTGCAATGCTCTCTTGATGAACTAATTGGGGCCACGGGAAAGCAACCTTCTACAGGAGACGATGAGCCACGCCTAACCTTTGCCCAAACTAAGCGTTTGATGGAGATTCTCCAATGCAGCCTTGATGAACTGGTGGCTGCTATGGAGAAAAATCCGCCTCAAGAAGGGAATTAATGTGGCTTCAGGAATTTCTTCTTCGAGAGAAATCAAAAAAAAGCCCGGATAAAACCAAGCTGCTCTACACGGAATATCATCTTATTCTGTCATAAATGACTTCATGCCAGCGTCCCTAGCATTACCCCCAACAATAGGCAGACAGCGGGTTTTGGCTGTTATTTTATCTGTTGGATTTAGAAACTCTGGCTAAATCCGCCCCTACAAGAATTTGCCGATAAGCCTGAATCATTGCCAGAGCGCTTGCTTTCTCAAAAGGCGATCGCTCGACTGCAATCTTCAACAGACTAAAGCGATCGCTATAATTTTGCCCGCAGACAAACCTAGGGTGGTTTACTTCAGCAGCACCGGACGGGAATTGACCATCCCTCCGTCCTGAATCGCTGAAAACGCAGCCTCTCCTAAAATACGGTGAGCAGCCGTTGTCGGATGAATGCCATCCCAGAACAAAAACTGGTCTGAATTACCACAGGCGCGAGAGCCAGATAGGCACGAACTGATGACATTGGTAAAGCCAAACGCTGCCGGATTCGTGATGGCGTCCCGATAAAGCGTGTTGGCATCCAGAGTGACAATCTGGAGGTCAGAATACTGCTGACTCAACAGCTTCAGCGAGCGTCGCAAACCCTGATTATGGGCTTGTGTTAAGGCACTGAGGCTTGCAGAATTAGCACTGGTTCGCGTAGCGGGTAACTGTCCCAAATCTGGCAAATTTGCCACCAGGATCTTTGTAGCACCCACACCAGCAAGAGAGGTGATTGCCCCTGTTACATTTTCAACGGGGACAGTTGCACTGCTTACCCCCTGCAAATAGTCATTTGCTCCCGCCCACAGTACATACAGTCCGTTTGGATTGGTCTGTTGATGCGTTTGTGTAAACGACTGAACCTGTGTCAGCAAGCCTGGTACAAGAGTATTGCGTTCGCTTCCGGTGGTAGCTCCTCCGCAAGCAAAATTGTTAGTTTGTCTGGAGGAGAGATGGAGGCGATCGGCAAGATACTCAGCCCAAACCCGACCATTCGAGTAACGCCCCTGAAAGTAGGTCGGGCTAGGCGGATACGTTCCCCCCGTTGCCCGGAACACCGTACCCACATCCGAAAGACTGTCCCCAAATACATAAAGTTCATTAATGGGTTCAGGTTGTTGAGCTGAAAATACAACTGATGTCATAAAAGCTAGAAGTGTAAGGGCGATCGCAAAAAGAATTCTTCTCACCGTTTCAAGAGGGACTTATCAAACCTCAATTA
>DATNPI010000450.1:0-6908 GCA_036703325.1 Coleofasciculaceae cyanobacterium | reverse complement strand
CCAACTGGCCCAACTGCAAAACCAATTCGAGACGGCTACTCACGAGCGTGAGCAATTGCATTCCCAATTATCGGAACTACAAACCCAATTAGAGAACACCCATCAGGAACGTATACAGTTACATTCCCAACTGTCGCAACTGCAAAGCCAATTTGAAACCGCCTATCAGGAGCGTGCACACTTTCATTCCCAACTATCAGAACTACAAACCCAATTCGAGAACACCAATCAGGAGCGATCGCAGTTGCATTCCCAACTCTCGGAACTACAAATTCAGTTAGAGAGTACAAATCAGGAGCGATCGCAGTTGCATTCCCAACTGTTGCAACTGCAAACCCAATTCGAGAACACCAATCAGGAGCGATCGCAGTTACATTCCCAACTGTTGCAACTGCAAACCCAATTCGAGAACACCAATCAGGAGCGCACACAGTTGCATTCCCAACTGTCGCAGCTGCAAAACCAATTCGAGAACACCAATCAGGAGCGTGCACACTTCCATTCCCAACTGTCGGCACTACAAACCCAATTCGAGAACACCAATCAGGAGCGCACACAGTTACATTCCCAGGTATCAGAACTACAAACTCAGCTAGAAAACTCCAATCAGGAGCGTGCGAGGCTGCACTCCCAATTGTCAGAACAACAAACCCAACTTGAAGCTATCCCTCAGGAGTCGGCACAACTCCAGCCTCAGTCATCTGAAACGCCACAGACGGTTAAGAAATCTCAGCCTGAAGCAGAAACAAAGGTTTCTAAACGCAGTGGCTTGGTTGTTTCCCAAAAGAGTGAGGGAGACTACAAAACAATTAGTGCAGCGATCCAAAACGCTAAACCAGGCACACGCATCTATGTAAGTCCAGGACTATACAAGGAAAGTGTAGTAATCACCAAGCAGTTGGAAATCATTGGCGACGGACCATTGGAAGACATCATCATTGAAAGTGCAGATTCAAATTGCCTTCTGATGCAAACGGACTACGCCTTGGTGCATGGCCTAACTTTCAGTGAGACTGGGAGACACTACACCGTCAATATCCCCCAAGGGCAATTGGTGATAGAAGAGTGCAACATTACCGCCAACTCAAACTATAGTGTCGTCGCCATTGGTGGCTCCACGGCTAACCCGATCATCCGGCGCTGTCAGATCCATGACGGTAAATGGAATGGAATCTGGGTTTCAAATAAAGCCAGAGGGACAGTGGAGGACTGTGAAATTTTTGACAATGGCAGTTCGGGCATCGGCGTAGGTCAAGGTGGTAACCTGACTATCCGGCGGTGTCGCATCAATTGGAACGGGGGTAAGGCTATAGGTGTGTACAACAATGGTACAGCAACGGTTGAAGACTGCGATTTGACGGATAACGCTGGTGGTGCGTGGGATATTGCACAGGGAGGCTATGTACGTGCTAGCGGCAATAAAGATGGCGAGACTTCAGAAACTTCTAGCCCTGAGTAGTACCATTCGGTTTGACGCGGCTGCATATCGCCAGGGAGCTAAAACCTACAACCTAAAACCTACAACCTTTCCTCATGATCAGTGCCAAACATTTAACCAAATGGCATAAGTGTGGTGTTGCTGGTAACGTTTCTAGACTTACCTCACAAGAGGGATGTGAAGCTCTCTGCTTTGTTCAACTATCAACTTAGGGAATTAAAGGAGAACAAGCCGATGCAACTAGCAGAGAAAGTCGCACTAATCACGGGTGCCGGTTCGGGTATCGCTAAAGCTGCTGCCCTACTGCTAGCCAAAGAAGGTGCAAAAATCGCAGCACTGGGTCGGACGGAAGACGAGCTGAAGGAAACTGTTAATCAGATACAAGAGGCTGGTGGTGAAGCGATACCGATAAGCGCCGATATTTCCCAGCCGATGGAGATGCAACAAGCGGTTGAACAGATTGGAAATAAGTGGGGGCGTCTCGATATCGTTTTCGCCAACGCCGGGATTAACGGCGTCTGGGCACCACTTGAGGAGCTAGAGCCAGAGGAGTGGGATAAAACGCTTAACGTGAATCTTAAAGGTACATTCCTCACAGTGAAGTATGCCGTGCCTTATCTCAAAAAACAGGGCGGCTCAGTGATTATCACCTCTTCTGTGAATGGCACACGCATCTTTAGCAACACTGGTGCCACAGCTTATTCCTGCTCTAAAGCTGCTCAGGTAGCTTTCACGAAAATGGTGGCGTTGGAGCTTGCCGAACACCGTGTCCGTGTCAATGTGATTTGTCCAGGGGCAATCGACACGAATATTGAGGAAAGCACTGAGAGACGGGATTTAGAGAAGATTCAGGAACCTGTGGAGTTTCCTGAAGGACACATCCCGTTGACAGATGGCAAACCTGGCACATCCGAACAGGTAGCCCAACTAGTGTTTTTCCTGGCATCAGATGCTTCCAGCCACATCACTGGCACAGAGATTTGGATTGACGGTGGCGAGTCTCTGCTGAAGGCTTAAAATTCTTCTGACTGGGTGGAGGCAGTTATACTTTGCTCGGTCACAAGCTTAAGTTTTGTCGAGCGGTTCATGGTTCATGGTTGATTGTTGATTGCCATGAACCATGAACCGTAAACCACTAAGGTGGGAAAATGTCAATGCCTGACCGCGCAAAGTATAGCTGGGTTGGGTAAATGCGATCGCCTTAATCAAACTGTATGAATTGTGATTGTGCATTGCCTCTTGGGAGCCGTGGAGGCAAAAGTTGCTGCTGTCGTACTGGTGGCAATGCTGAATTTATCACTACAGTCTCTACCCATAGACTGAGGGGACTTTCCTTAATCTAAATTTAAAGTTGTTAATAGTTGTTAACAATACGTGACGCCACCGATTCATTATGAAGCCCATCAAGAGCTTTCCTAGAGTCATTCTATTTGGACTCCTGAGTCTCAGCAGCGTCGCTGCTCTATCGGCGTGCAGTACCCCAAATACAACAGCAGGTAATAATACGAGCCAACAGCCGACTGCTGAGTCTCCTGAGGTGGCTTCTAGTCCTACAGAGCCAACATCCGCCACAACAGGCACACCTAATACCGGTGTGAGCGAAAGTCCTAACGCTGCTGCAAGCGGAAATATCGTGGAGTTAGCATCTACTAACGCTTCTTTTAAAACGTTGACAAAAGCGGTTCAAGCCGCAGGATTAACCGAAACTTTATCAGGAAAAGGACCTTATACAGTCTTTGCCCCTACAGATGAAGCCTTTGCTGCTCTTCCACAAGGCACAGTCGAAAACTTGTTGAAGCCAGAAAACAAAGAGCAGTTAGTGAAGCTTTTGACCTACCATGTGATTGCTGGTGAAGTGACTTCCAGCCAAATCACTCCTGGAGAAGTCAAGACTGTAGAGGGGACTCCCGTCAAGATTGAGGTTGATAAAAGCAGCAGTCAAGTCAACGTAAACAACGCCAAAGTGACTCAGCCAGATATTAAGGCAAGCAATGGTGTCATTCATGTAGTTGATAAAGTGATTATGCCTCCTAAAGGCTAGGCAGGTTCTGGCTTTGGGATAAAACCTAATCAATTTTAGACGGCGATCGTGAGGAAAGCGATCGCCGTTCTTGTACTTTGTCTCATTTAGTACCCAAGTTTTTGCTATGATAACGGATGCGATGCTCGCGGACGTGGCGGAATTGGCAGACGCGCTAGATTTAGGTTCTAGTACCGCAAGGTGTGAAGGTTCAAGTCCTTTCGTCCGCATTTAAACTTAACGGCAAATCTACCTAACGACGTTGTCCATTAAAGAATTAATGGTCAGTTTTAAAGTATTAATGTCCAGAACCACGAGTTTTGGACATTCCAAGCTTATACCTGCCTTATCTGTCCTTTCTAGTCGTAGAGACGTTCCGGTGGAACGTCTCTGCAAGGTTGGACTGTCTGTAGGGTGGCTTTAGTTGTTTAGAGCGACCTAAAAACCTTGAGAACATCCAAAGCCAACATTTGTGGAGCGTATGCCCAGAGAGCTTGACTGACGGCGTATCGCCCAGACTCGCATAAGCTCTATAGTCCTGGATATATAGTGAAACACTAGACATTAAAGGCGACATTGAGGGGGTAGGTGCAGTCGTGGCTCAGCGAATTGAAGGGAAATCAATTGGCAAGAAATCGCTATTGGTGTTGCTAAAGCTACTATTGCCCACAGGTGAAAAACCTAACCCCCCAGCAGGGTTCCCTACAAGGGCAGGGGGAGCCTTATTACTCTCCTCACTAAAGCTCCGGTCTCCTCGCAGGAGACCCTTTGGTGGAGAGGTTTTAGGTTTAGCGCTATTTATCGGCATTTTGTTGCTATCAGAGTCAGTAACTGCCACACCTACAAGATTCTCCCCCCTTTTGAAGGGGGGCTGGGGGGGATCGCCAAGCCTTGCCCAACAGCCAGCGACTTCCTCGCCAAATGCAACGACTACCGATAAGCAACAAGCTTATGAACGGGGAGTGCAACTGTTAGAGCAAGGAGAGCAACTAGAGGAGCAAGGAACGGCAGAACAGAGGCAACAAGCACTTGCCAAATACGAAGCAGCGCTCTCTATTTGGCAGCAATTGGCGGTTAATGAAGCTCCGCCGTATCTGGCTCGCGGTTGGGAAGCTACAACTCTGGTCAGCATCGGCAGCATCTACAATGACCAGGGTGAGCATCAGAAGGCACTGGACTATTTTAATCGGGGGTTAGCCATCAGGCGCGAGTTGAAAAACCGCCTTCAGGACGCGATCGCTCGTGCCTCTGCCGATAATACTGGCTCCAACTCAGGCGACAAACAAGAACTGCTCGACTTTTACAATCAAGCACTTGCAAGTAACAACTTTAGCGAAGCTGTCCTGCTCTATTCTCTCGGCAATGTTTACTTCAAGCTAGGCGAAAATCAAAAAGCGTTGGAATCTTACAACCAAGCCCTGACGCTGTATGGAGCTGTGAAAAAACCCCTTTCTGAAGCTACTGTGCTGGGCAGCATCGGTAATCTCTACTTTCAGTCAGGCGAGACTCAAAAGGCTCTCGACTTCTACAATCAAGCACTGGAGATTCAGCGTGCCGAGAAGGATATCGCAGCACAAGCTGGGACACTCAGCTCTATCGGTAGGATCTACGCGCAATTGGGCGAATCGCAAAAGGCGCTTGCCGCTTATAATCAAGCACTCGAGCTCCAGCGAGAAAGGAAGGATTGGCTTGGGCAAGCGGATATTCTTGAGGGTATTGGACTGCTCTACTTCACATTGGGTCAGTTTCAGTTGGCACTGGATTCCTATAACCAAGCGCTGAAACTCCAACAAGCAGCACAGGGAAATCTATCTGGAACAGATTTAGCTTTCAACCGGCGGCAAGCTAGGATTCTTACGGGTATCGGCTCTACCTATGCCTCAGGAGGATTTCGCGATCTTACTAAAGCACTGGACTTTTATAACCAAGCGCGATCGCTTTACCAAGAGGCGGGAGATCGATCCGGGGAAGCGTTTCTTCTCTACTACCTCAGCGATACCTACTACCAATCGGGGGAAATGCAGAAAGCCCTCGATGCCTTAAATCAATCGCTCGTGCTGTGGCGTGACATTTCCAAACCCGATAGGGAAGCTTTTACCCTGAGAAACATCGCTGATATCTATATTTCAATGAGTGAGCCGCAGAAGGCGCTCGACTTTTACAACCAAGCCCTCGATATCCAGCGTCGGGTGAACGCTCGTACCGAGCAAGCCAACACGCTCTCCAGCATCGCTGGAGTCTACAGTTCTTTGGGGGATTATCAGCTCAGTATTGATACACACAACCAAGCGCTGGAGATATTTAAAAGCATTGGCGATCTCTCTAGGCAAGGTTTAACTCTTGGCGACATTGGCGACATATACCGCAAAGCCAAAGATTATCAAAAAGCGTTGGAATTTCACAATCAATCGCTGGATCTGGCAAAACAAAATAATCATTTCAACGGGCAGGTCACCGAACTCGGCTCGATAGTTGTAGACTACCTATCATTAAAGGATTATTCCAAGGCGCTTGATGCAGCTAACCAAATCCTTGCACTGTCACGCCAACAGAATAACGCCTCTTGGGAAGCCAATGCCTTCGGTATGAGTGGTGGTGTTTATCTAAGATCGGGGGATTACCAAAAAGCACTGGAAGCCTTTGAAAAAGCAGTGACTGGGATGCGGAAGGTGGAGGCTCGCCAAACAGAAGCCATCTACCTGCACGGACTGGGTAAGGTTTACAATGCATTGAAGCAGTACGAAAAAGCGCTCTCAACCTACGAGCAGGTTCTAGCACTACGGCGGATGTTTGGCGATCGCACAGGAGAAGCCGATACACTCTATAACGTGGCGATTACACAACGCGATAAGGGTAATCTCAACGAAGGGCGTACCCAAATCGAAGCCGCGATCAAAATCGTTGAGGACATCCGCACCAGAGTCACCAGCCAAGAACTGCGTACTTCCTACTTTGCCTCCGTGCAGAATTACTACCAGTTCTACATCGACGTGCTGATGCAGTTGCACAAAAAAGACCCATCTAAAGCGTACGATGCTCTGGCACTGCAAGCCTCGGAACGCGCCCGCGCCCGGAGTCTTTTAGAACTTCTAACAGAGGCTAACGCTAATATTCGGCAAGGAGTCGATGCAACGCTGTTGGAACGAGAGCGCACCTTGCAGCAAAGACTGGATGCCTTTGAAAAACGCCGGCTCGAGCTAGTTAACGGAAAAGACATCGAAGCACAGGTACAAGCCCTAGAAAAACAGACGGCGGCACTTCTGGAGGAGTATCGGCAAGTCCAGGAACAAATCCGCCGCACCAATCCCGGCTATGCCAATCTAAAGTATCCCCAGCCCCTCACCCTGCAACAAATTCAATCAACAGTACTCGATGACAACACGATATTGTTGGAATACTCACTAGGGGAAGAGCGCAGCTATCTGTGGGCAGTGACTAAAACCACCATCA
>DATNPI010000088.1:0-31612 GCA_036703325.1 Coleofasciculaceae cyanobacterium | reverse complement strand
ACACGTTTGGGCAAGATACCGATTCTGATGAGGAGTTGATTGTACTCATCGATATTGGCACTCATGACGAGGTGTATTGATGCGATCGCGTTTTGAATGAAGGTATCACTCTGCCGCAACCTTCAATGTGTCCATGCAAGTGCTTCAAGTGCTGTTTTTCAGCACAGATGGCTTTTCCTTGGGCGCAGTGGGAGACACCTGACTCGGAGGTGCAGCAGGTTGCAGACAAGTTTGTCTTTGCCAATTGTTATAACCCGCAGGTGGCAGGGGTGATGCTTGAGTGCCAGGTATCGGAAAGCTAGAACTGGCGTGGGTTCGTGGAAATCGTCTCTGTATAAAATCTTTACTGAAACCGGAAACCCTTAAATGCTACAGTTTACAAGTCTCTGCGCGAGAGAAGAGAGAAAACCAACCCCAAAACCCCACCCCCGACCTCACCGCCGGGAGATGCCCTTGGGGGGCATTAAGGTCAAAGATGATGTCGTCATAGCTCTGCCATTGCTCCAGCCATCCAGTTTCCCACTTTAGCCATCCCACGCGATCGCCGAACTTTGTTTTCAATAATCTATAGTCTATATCGCCAGGTTTACCACCAACGCTCTCCCAGATACGCTTTTGGACACTAAACCCAAAACGTCCATTGCTGTATTTTACCCAGAGCTGGTCGATGGTACGTAAATCTGTGCAGGTAAATTTTTCGATGGACACAGAATCGAGAAAGCCTTCTTCTTCTCGATTAGCTGCCTTGAGCATGACAGCTAAAGTTTCCTCATCTGCCTCTCTCCACTGCCCCGATGCAAGTAAATCCCGCAGCTTGGTGTAGTCTACGCCCTTGTCAGAACTGAGGTCATCAGTTTGACTGTTAGCAATTTCAGACGTTGACCTCTCCCCCAGCCCCTCTCCTGCAAGGAGAGGGGAGCTTTTCTCCCCCTTCCCTCGCAGGGAAGGGGGCTGGGGGGTTAGGTCAGTCTTTAACTCAGAACGTCCCACCCGCAACCGTTCAATTCTCTGTAATGCCCTAATGGCTTGCATATCGTTACCAGAAGCCGCAGCTAGCACCCGAATCCACAACTGCTCTGCCAGTTCCAGATCCTGTTCAACTTCAGCTTGAAAAGCATCATTTTTCAAGGTAGCGATATCCGCTAACGTTGCGTATCGCGGCACAAGAATCAAGTGTGATTTAGGTAAAGGCTCAGCAATGGTATAAGGTGTTTGCCGAGCATTCTTGTGTTGACGAACTAGTTCAGGCACCCGCCAAGTTAAGTACAGATTCAACCGCTCAACTGTGGCGCATTTACCTTGAATACCCAAACCTTCCAAGAGTGCGTGGGTAAACGCACCCTGCTGTAATGCGTCAATTTCAAAGGAGTACTCATTAGGGCTACAGGAAAAAATGCTAATCTCCCCGGTAGCTCGTGCCTCTTGAGCCGTTTGCCGTCCAATTCCTTCCCCAGCACGAGTTGCAAGACTGCGACAGGCATCCAAAATCAGGACAACATTATCCGCTCCACAGCTACGCAAACGTTCTCTAATGTGATTAATCGAAATAGCAGTATTTTCGATATCTCCTGGATCGCCATCCAAAGGCATCAGGTAATCTCGACCAGCATGGCGCATTCCATGACCACTAAAGAAAAACCAAAAGTTATCCCCAGCTTCTAGACGAGGTTTTTCACTTAACTGCCGTAACAGGCGCAGCAAGTTAGCACGAATCGCTTGACCACCAGCATCAGGCGAGTCATCCGAGAAGAATAAAATCTGGTCAAATCCTGCCTCAGTACGGAGAAACTCCTGCATCAATTGTGCATCTCGTTTCGCATACTTCAGCGGTTGTAAGTAATAGTACTGATTAATGCCGATCGCGATCGCCCAGTTTTTCGCCATCTTACATTAATCTGCCCGCTTGAATTTGAGCTTAATTGCCCCTTTGCCTCCAGCTTTCCCTCCAGTTCCCAGGATGCTCATTTGCCCCTCACCATTAATTTCTACCGATAGCTCAATTTCATCCAGTTGCATCCCTGGTTTTTTATTTCCTTGCTGCTGGGTACGGTTAAACAACCGATCAACCACCTGCATCAAGTGACCCATTTCTTCTTCTAATTTTTTGACTTTAACGTTATGAACACTAACCCCTTCAGCTTCCTTTCCTTTCTGTTTGGAAGCTTCATCGTCTTGGAGGTAGTATGGCCCTAGATCTTCTATCCCCATCTTAGAGCCGTCAGGGGCAAGGATTTGAGGCGCATCGTCCGTCACAATCCGGATAGTATCTTCGTCCATAAATGCTTAAAACTCCAAACCCTCTACTACATGATTACAGATGCAAGCTATGAATTCCGGTTGTAGGAGTGACAAAGGAGTTGCCCAGTTTACAGAGAAGGCGCGATCGCAAGAAAGATAAAATCAAGAAACATTAGCCTATCGAAAATCTATAAATACTGCTGATGAGCACTCATGACGAGGTGTATTAGGAGATCGATTGGATGCGATCGCTTTTCTTCAATCTCCATTACACCTGAGATCTTGCACCATTTCCAAGCCTGCTGTAGGGGCGGGTTTCACCCAAAGCCCACATACTCAACAGCAAAGAGATGTAAACCCGCCCTCACCTATCGAGCCATACATCGGTTGGGGCGGGTTTACAAGAATTGTCTATTGGTAGCCACATTGAAAGGAAAACCCGCCCCTACAAACCTTCACCGATAGTTTAATGAGAATAGAGCAAGATGTCAGTTACACCCAATGCGATCGCCCTTCTCCTAACGGGCGTACCTCAAGGCAAATTCCTGCGATTACGATGAACTTAGGGGAAAGGTTGTTCCCAATACCATCGATAAAGAAAAGCAAATAGCCATCCTCTTAATTGCGATCGCTTCTCTCTAACTCCCCCTTCGAGGAAACCGAGGCGCAAACTCAAGAAAACACATATCCTACACATAGAACCAAGTTGTGGCGGTAACCAAACTTTAATTACACAGCAGGGGAGGTTTTCAGTTATGTCTAGATGGACTGCACAGGACAAAGAAGCTTATCGCACCGAAGTTACTCAGCGCCTCACCGCTGCGATGCCCTCGGTAATGCAGGAATACAGCTCGATTAATTGGGAAGAGGAACTCAAAGGCTATCGTACAGACCACGACTACTATCCTGACTACATCCACGCTCCCATTCATGGTGTAACCGATGGCTATACTAACCCCCGCAATTGCCTAGCGTGGGATGCTGCGATGGATGCCATAATCCCCCTAAGTCACAAGGTTAGTTGCCAGCAGCTGCGCGAGAAGATGGTTCAGCTAATCCCGCTCGACGCTCAAATTGAAACAGTGCTAGAGCTTGGTGCCGGTACGGCAGAAGGAGCGCTGGCTCTGGCGCGGCGGTTCCCGCAGGCGACTTTTACCGTTACTGATGTGTCGCCCTATATGCTGGTAATCGCCAAGCACAAGTTTAACAAGGCTGGGTTTGGCGTTAGCGGAGCGACTCTGAAAGAGCATCGCGTAAAGTTTGAGCAGGTGGACGCCCGCCACACTCCCTACCCTGACAACTCCTTCGATCTGGTCACCTCATCACTGCTGTTTCACGAGACTCCTAAAGAGTGGACGCCTAAAATTCTCAAAGAGATGTACCGTATCACTAAACCCAACGGGTGGGTACTCTATGCTGACACCTATCGCGGTGAATACGCCTTCAACGCTTCTTTTCAAGAACCGTGGTTGAATGACTTTATTCAATTCAACTTCGAGTATGAGTTTGCGAAGGCAGGCTTTACACAACTGGATTACGTTCGCTACGGAGTAGGTTTGTGGTATATGCTGGGGCGCAAGCGAGAATGATGCCCTGGTTCTTTCCCCAATGGACTCGCACCAAGGAAAATTGAACCGTACTCAAGATGCGATCGCCAACAGTCTGTTATTCCTCACAACTCTCAACGCGAGAGAACAACCCGCCACCAAAGAAGCCACCCGCCACAAACCCACTGACAAACACCCACCCTGGAAGATGCCCTTCGGGAGCATCAAGCGAGAAGGTCAGATTACTATAGCCAATCCAGTAGTCATTCACCCGCCAGCCAACCTTGTCGCCAAAATATTTCCAAGTATCGACATTGTCGTCCTTAGTCGTATTTTCAATATCCTGCCAGATGTACTTCTGGATACTAAATCCGAAGCGTCCATCGCTGTACTTTACCCATAATTGATCGATAGTGCGGAGGTCTTGACAAGGAAATGTTTCCATGTCTTCTTCCGTGAGCCAACCTTCTTCTTCTCGACCGGATACCTGGAGCATAACCGCCTCAGTTTCCCGATCAGCCTTTCGCCATTCTCCTGCTGCTAGTAAATCCTGCAAGTGCGTATAGTCTACTCCCCGCTCAGAATCCACATCGCCAGTGAACTCTCCTAACCGAGCGTCAAGCTCAACACGAGCAAGCTTAGTTGGGGGTGAATCTTGATTGGCAGGAGCGAATGCTAAGGCTGAAGTAATTCGCATTTCAATCGGTGCGATATCTTCATCTCTGAGGCTTAAAACCTGTTGCAAGTCTTGTAACTCATGGCGAATGTAATCACTCAGCGGATATTCATGCTGAATCGCCTCAACTAGCGCCTGCTCATATTCTTGTAACTTTTTCTTGTACTCTCGGTAAGGCTTTAGAACCTCAGCCTCGATTATTGCCGCCTCTTCAGGTAGCAGTCCCAAACTGTCTCGTCTCGCGTTTAAAATTCGGCGACCCACCGGAGAAATCTTGCCGCCATGAACATAACGCTCTACTTCTTTGCGATACTTCAGCTTCGGCTCACCGATGGGTACTTTAGCGACAATGATCTTGTACCCTTCCTTGACGGTGTAGATTTCCGGTTTCATTGCGGGAGCCGCTTTTTGGACTTTTATATTCGCGTACTCATGCAGCTCATCTACCGAAATTACATCATCCTCATCTAAATCTGCTGCTCCCGTCTCAATACCCTCAACCAAGTAACGAGTGTAAATCGAGAGGTCTGAGCCTTGCTGCTCAAAGGAATACTGGGTAGAAGTTGAAGAAGTGAGGACAACCCGCCCCTCGCCCCCTAGTTGTCTTCTAACATCGACAGAACTATCATCCTTAGCTAATAAGCCCTCACCAAACGCCCCACTAAAGCAACAGTCGAGAATTACTACTTGTCGCCTAGCACGGCTATCGCTCATAATTTCTTGCACAAACCTAGCCGCGATCGCAGTTGACCGAATTAATCCTCCCCGCTCATTTTTGCGAGTGGCGCGAGTTGCCAAATAGAGGTTACCACTCTCATCCTTAATGCCGTGACCTGAGAAAAACAGCACTAAGAGGTCATCCCTTCTGCCATCTCCATACAATTTCTCGATCGCGGTTCCCATCTCCTGGGGGTCGGGATCGATAAGCGACTGTACCTGCTCAAAATCGCCCATGTCTGGATGCAGCAAAACGCGCTGCATTGCCTCTACATCCTTTGCAGCAGCAGGGAGCTGGTTGAAACCAGGCCCATACTGACTGACCCCAACCAGCAGTGCCACTTTAACCATCTAAAATGTCCTAATTTGATGCTAAAAATTCTTGTGCTGCCTCAACGGCGGCAGATAATTCTTGCTGACTGTAGGCTTTCACCTCCAGTTTTTTACCGTTGGCTTCTACTTTTAACTCAATCGGTTTCCCAGACAAGCGCTCCCACACAAAGTCCAGCAGCGCTTTGATATTTTTGGCATTAACTTCCGCCGTTAGCAATCCAACGAGAAATGCCGCGTCTAGTGGCTTGCTTCCTTCGGGTGGATTGGGTTCTGGTATGCGATTGACTTGCTCAACTTCATCGAGTCGGCTCATTTGTTGAAAAAGACGTTGCGTTAACGCTTCCAGTTCCTCTTGAGCTAAATCCGGCTCTGAATTTCTCAAGTCAAGGGTGACGCCTAACTCTGTACCTCTAGGGGCGATGGTGACCTGAACATTGGATGTATTTACCATTCCTAACCTTTTATCGTGGTTACTATTTAAGCCTAGCTAGGTTTTGACCGCCCACGAACAGGCTGGGTTGTTCTGAATTGTAGCGTCTATGACTATTTGCGATCGCCAAGCAGCACTCTCTGTCTTGATATCGCCCTTACAAGAGTAGAGCGCATACTACGCAAACGGGGCGGTGACTTAAAAGGCGATCGCACAAGAGCGAAGAATGCGATCGCAGCAGAGTAGCCTTTTCTGGGCTTTGCTCGCTTTGCCGCAACCTGTCGGACGCCAATAGATTGCTAACCGATTATCTGGTCAAAGCTAGCCCTATTCTGGCATCCGCCAAATTTTCATCGTACTGTCAGCACTAGCACTAACTAACTTCTTCCCATCGGGGCTAATGGCTAGGGAATTCACATAGCTAGTATGCCCAGTGAGGGTGCGGATTTCTTTCCCTGTAGACAACTCCCAAATTTTGATTGTGCTGTCAGCACTGCCACTAACCAATGTCTTCCCATCCGAGCTAATAGCGATCGGCTTAACCGGGCTAGTGTGGCCAGTGAGGGTATGAATTTCCTTCCCCGTAGATAAATTCCAAATCTTAATCGTGTTGTCAGCACTGGCACTAACTAATTGCTTCCCATCGGAGCTAATAGCTAGGGTATTAACCCAGCCAGAGTGCCCCATGAGGCGGCGGATTTCTTTCCCCGTAGACAAATTCCAAATTTTAATCGTATTGTCAGCACTGGCACTAGCTAATGTCTTCCCATCGGAGCTAATGATAAGGTAATTAACATAGCTAGTATGACCAGCGAGGGTACGGATTTCTTTCCCACTAAGGAAATCCCAAATTTTGATTTTATTATCAGATCCACCAGTAGCAATGGTCTGCCAATCAGGGCTAATTGCGAAGTAATTAACATGGATTGAATTTTCAATTAAAGTTCGGATTTCTTTGCCTGTCGATAAATCCCAAACCTTAATCTTCTTATCGGCACCCCCACTAACTATTTTTTCTCCCTCAGGACTAATTACAATGTAATTAACATAACTTGAATGTCCATCAATTGTGTTTATCAAGAATATATTTGAAGGGGTATGCTGTTGATAAATTTTCCAGCTTCCGTATCCTCCTAATCCTAGAACTAAAGCGGCTGTTCCTCCAATCAACCATCTTTTTATAGGTTTTATAACTTTATTAGGAGCTATTGGAAGCTTCTCAGGGGGTTGAGTTATAGACGGCTGGCTTATCGTACTTTCGCTATGAAGAGTTACTAATTGAGGCTGAGAGGATTCCTGCGAAATCTTCCCTAGCTCATCTAAAATCTCCTGAGTGTTTCTATGCCGAGCTGCTGCTGTAGGAGCCATCAGCTTATCGATAAAATTTGCTAATTGAGGGGATACGTAAGGAGCATGATTACGCCAATTGAATTTATCATTCAAGGGATCGTAAATCGTCTGATCCGTGGCTTGCTTGCCGGTGAGTAAATAGACAAAAGTGCGTCCCAAGGCATAGAAATCTGACTGCGGTACCGCATGACCATTTTCTTGCTCGGGAGGTGTATAGCCAGCGGAACTAATCTTTGTGACATTGCCTACTGCACCACCGATTTCAGCAAGGTAAGTGTAGGTTAACTCTCTAGCGGTGCCAAAATCAATTAACACCAATTGTCCAGTAGAGCGAATCATTATATTGGCTGGTTTAATATCGCGATGGAAATAGTTTTTTTGATGAACCAGATGTAAAATCTCTGCCAGCTGTTTTAACCAGTTAAGAGCTTGTTTGTCTGAAATTGGGTTATTGCCTTGCTGCTTCATCCACTGCTTTAAGTCAAGGCCATCAATTTTCTCCATGAGAATGCAATGCAGCGGCTCGCCGTCATTTCTGGGGAAAAACTGGAAGTACCCATCTGGCTCGACTTTGGGGATACCAGGATGATTCAGCTGGCTTAATACAGCAGCCTCTTGCTCGAAGAGTTCGATGACTCTGGAGTTTGTGTTGTGCTTTTGTTTCAGGATTTTTAGAATCTTGGGTGTTGCCCCGTTATAGGCTTCATAAACTTTGCCGAAACCGCTGTTGTCACTCAACAGGCGCATCACCTGATAGCGACCTTGTAATAACAACTCGGAGCCACAATTGCGACAGATGCGATTGTGGGTGTTGGCTGGATCGTTTGGCTGAGGGCACTTGGGATTGATACAGTAGCTCATGGCTAGCTACACAGTTGTTGTATCCCCACTATAGGATGGGGATTGTTAATCTTCTACTCAGAGAAAGATTAAATAAAATTGAGCAGCTCAGTACTAGGTAACTAAAAATACCAAGAAGTGATGCGGGTAGAGCGCTAGCGCCGCCTCATGCTAGCCAGCTGACTTTTAGGGCATGATACCTCAACAACCCATCTGAGGCATCTTCTCCATCAGATAGGTTGTTCTAATACTAAATGTTGATTAAACTGCATCTAAATTTACGTTGTAACTGCTAAGGTGTAAAGAAGCGTTTCAAAAAGTCCGGCTGAGTAAAGATATATGATCGGCGTTGCTGCCTCAGACTTGCAACCACCTCAATGCTATCGACGTCAAAACACTGCTATCCTCTCGCAACAGCTGACAGTATTCTGCGATTTTGATGGTCCGATTGTTGATGTCTCCAATCGCTACTACAAGACATACCAGCTAGGGCTAGCTGATACTCAAGCTTCATACCAAGCAGAAGGCATTACCTTAGCCATCCATCTGCTTAGTAAAAAGCAGTTCTGGCAAATGAAGCAAGACCGCGTTCCCGATGTAGAGATTGCAATGCGTTCAGGTTTGCAAGGGGAGCAAATAGATTTCTTTTTGAGGCGCGTGGTCGAGATTGTGAATCAGCCTGCCTTGTTGACGGAGGATAAGATTCAACCGGGAGTCCGCTGGGCCTTAGCATTGCTGCATTCTCAGGGTGTCCGCATTGTGTTAGTGACACTGCGCTGTCAGGAACAAGCCACACAGATTTTGAGAAATTACGGTTTGACTCGTCTGTTTAGTGGCATTTATGGCACCTGCGATCGCGACGCCGCTTATCAAAACTATGCTGAGGTGAAAGCGCAGCTTTTAGCAAAAGCGATGTCAGAGACAAGGACTTCGTCCTACGCCGAACAGCCTCTGGTAGCTGGGCGTCCGATATCAGCCTGGATGATAGGCGATACAGAAGCCGACCTTTTAGCGGGGCAGGCGCTCTCGATTCCCACCATCGCTCTCACCTGTGGCATTCGCTCTCACTTCTACCTCAAGCAGTTTAAGCCAACTTGCATCCACAGTGACCTACTAGCCGCCACCTATTATCTGTTAGAGACGACTAAGGCAGTTTGAGGAGAAGAAAATCTAGCAGTTAACAGAAACAAACAAAGCACACCAAGCCACTAGCAAGCTTTAAGATTGCTCGATTAGATTTATCTGTTCCCACCACCGATTGAGTGGATAGTAAACGACTGGTGCCCAGAGGCTACTGAGAATTGCGGACGAGAGGGCGATACGCTGGTGGTCAGCCCAAATTTCGGTCAAGCTGCGATCGCCCAGAATACTGTACTGAATTGCGGTCACCGTCTCCCCAACAACCGCCATACCAAAGACTATTAGCGCCACCGAAATAAAATCTTCTTGAATGTAGCGCTGCTTTTGAATTCTACCCGTCAAGATTCCTACTAAGGCAAGGCTCAAGACATGGGTAGGGTGAGGGGATGTCATCCCGTCTTGAATCAGCCCTAGCGCCAGCCCCGCTAACGCTCCCTGAAGGGCATTGCGTTTCAGGCTCCAAGCAACAACCCAAATCAACAACCAGTTTGGAGCAATTCCTAGTAACTCCATCCCCGGTAAACGCGCCGGTAGAACCATCAAGCAGAGGATGACCGAACCAATGGTCACTACCCAATTGATAATTTGACGAGCCCAGGGTGAAAACTGAGAAACGTTAGTCATTGCTAATTGTTGATTGCTAATTATTCATTGCCATTAGCCATTAGCCATTAGCAATAGATGATTCACTCAGGATAAACAATTACCCATTCCAAGTAACTAACCGGTGCCGTCAGTTCAATGACTGCCTCTGGAGCCGGACTCTTATCGAGATTTACAGACTCCACACGCCCCAATGGCAAACCGGGCGGAAAAAGTTGGCTGACAGGCGAGGTTGACACAACATCGCCACGACGGACATCCGGTACTTTATCAAAAAACTGCAATACAGCACGATTAGACCCTTGTCCTCGCATGAAACCCATGCTGCGACTACGGCTGACCGTAGCACCCACCCGACTGGTGGCGTCGCTGAGTAGTAAGACACGACTGCTATTCGGTGTCACACTAACGACCCGACCCACTAAACCGCCAGGCCCCATCGCAATAAAGTCCTTCTTGATACCATCTTGGCTCCCTCGACCTAGGGTTACCTGTTGCCACCAGTGGTCAGCGCTACGCCCTACAATCGGAGCAACAGTCCCTTTCTGTTTCTTGGTTTTAGCATAATCTAACAGCTCTTTTAGCTTCTGGTTTTGGGTTTCCAGTTCGACTAAGCGCTGTTGTAGCTCTAGTACTCGAGCATCGGTGAGACGCTCCTCTTGCGTAGAACCTAATTGAAAGGGGCGGGTTATCAACTGGTAAGCCTCAAGGAGTGCTGCCCCCTGAGTCTGGCGAACCAACCAGGCCGCACTCAGAGTTAATCCCCCCAGAATAACTGCTACCCCATGTCGGTCCCACCAACGACGCAGAATGAACATAGCTTATTTAGCAACAGCCAGCTTTTGGCTGACGTGTGAGTTCTGATAGTGCAGGTAGACGGTTCATGTGGTTAAAAACAAGACTCCTTAAGGCTGATATTTGATAGCTGACCACTATATATGGCGGGAACGTCCACTGAACACCCGTTCTAACTGTTTAAAGTTCTCCAGAACTCGACCAGTTCCCAAAACCACACAGCTTAACGGGTCTGCTGCCACATGGGTGACAATGCCAGTTTCATGACTGATGAGTGTATCCAATCCCTTCAATAAAGCTCCGCCACCAGCCAGCATAATGCCCCTGTCGATAATATCCGCTGCTAGCTCTGGAGGTGTCCGCTCTAGTGTGCGCTTAACGGCGTCAACAATCACTGAAAGCGGTTCCGACATACTTTCGCGGATTTCCGGTCCTTTGATCGTGACGGTGCGTGGCAGACCAGAGAGTAGGTGCAAGCCCCTTACTTCTAAATTTGCATCATCATCGTGGTGAGTTGGATAGGCCGAACCAATCTGAATTTTGATTTCTTCAGCGGTGCGTTCCCCAATCACTAAGTTATGGACTTTTTTCATGTAGTGGGTAATCGATTCACTTAGTTCATCTCCGGCAACGCGCACGGATTCACTAAGCACCGTCCCCTGCAAACTGAGCACAGCCACTTCGGTTGTGCCACCACCGATATCAATGATCATGTTGCCCGTTGGCTCTGCCACTGGGAGTCCAGCCCCAATCGCTGCCGCCACTGGCTCATCAATTAAGTAGACATCTCTTGCGCCAGCTTGAGATGCTGCTTCCATTACCGCCCGTCGTTCGACGCCCGTAACACCACTAGGAATGCCAATGACAATCCGTGGTGAAACCAAAGTTCTGCCTTCATGTACCCGCCGAATAAAATGCTTAAGCATTAGTTCTGCGGTGTCGAAGTCGGCAATTACGCCATCGCGGAGGGGACGAAGGGCAACCACATTACCTGGGGTTCTGCCCAACATTTTTTTTGCATCCTCACCCACGGCTAGCGGAACTTTTAAGTCTTGGTCCATGGCGACAACGGAAGGCTCTTGAAGAACAATGCCTTTACCGGATACATATACTAAAGTGTTAGCAGTACCCAGGTCGATACCCATGTCCCGTGATAGGGAAAAGCGACTGAAAAGACCCACTCGTTTCTACGCCCCCAAAGTCAAATGTTGCTGTGTACGACCGAAATATAACTGAACCGTAACCGAGGTGGATTCTATTACGTTTCTTGAGCTGAGTCTAGTGAGATAGAGTAATTCATGATCGGAAATCCTTAAAAACCAAGCTGAAAGTATCATTCAATCGAGAGAATCTCTGATCCGGAGAAAGTGAAATTGAGGAACTCACTTTCTTAGTTAAGCTTTTAGTTGCTCAAGACGAGTCAGTGATTGTTTGAGGTTTGCTAAATTCGCTAAAGTAGATACACCAATATCAGTACATATGTACTAAAACTTATGAGTCTTAATGTTGTCAATCTCGTCGGTCGCGTGGGTGGAGACCCAGATATTAAGTATTTCGAGTCTGGGAGTGTTAAATGTAGACTAACGCTGGCAGTTGATCGTCGCAGCCGTAATAACGATCAGCCCGACTGGTTTAACTTGGAGCTATGGGGCAAGACGGCGGAAGTAGCTGCTAATTATGTTCGCAAAGGGAAGTTAATCGGGGTACAAGGTTCTCTGAAAATTGATCGATGGAACGATCGCACCACAGGAGTAGAGCGCACATCTCCAGTAATCAAAGTAGATCGCCTTGAGCTATTGGGTTCCAAGCAAGACAATGATGCCAGCGCTGTTGCTAACTACAACGATACAGAATTTTAAGAGTTTTGAGTTGTAGGTGGACACTTTCAGATCCCCTTGTACTAGGTTTTGAACTAAAACCTTCTCCCCGATCGCTCCCTTTCCCCCGACGCGCCATTAGTAGCTGATTTGCAGCGTAACAGACGCCTGAACTTGTTGCTCACCACCAATTACCGGCGTGTCAGCAGCTCTACTGGCTAGCGCAGCTTTCTCTAGGAATGGCACCGGCGGGGGTGGGGTAGCGGCATTAATTTGAATATTGACGATATCTTTGCGGGTGAGATTCAGGGTATCCAAAACAGCATCAGCTTGCTGCTGTGCATCCTGGGTAGCTTGGCGTAGGGCTTCTTTTTGAGCCGTAGCTAGTGCGCCATCAGAGGCCGTAAAACTAACAGCGTCAATCCGCGTGGCACCCGCTTGGACGGCATCATCCAATAGCGCACCAGCTTGCTCGGTGGAGGTGAGAAAACTCACTGTATTGGTGGCAGAATAACTCGTGAGGCGTTGTACGTTGTTCTCGTAGCTATAAATCGGGTTGAGCCGGATGCCAGTAGTTTCCAACTTTTCCACATTACGCGATCGCAGCAACTCCACTACGGAGGCTGACCGACGTGCCGCCTCCTGCTGGACTCCTGTAGCTGTTTTTCCCTGAACTTCAACTCCCAGTTGCACCTGGGTCTTTGTGGTTGAAATTGATTCAACACCACGACCGGTCACTGTAAGAGTTCGCAGCTGCCTCTCCTGGGCAATAGTCGGGTTGCTCAACGCTATAGTCAGCAACCCTACGAAAAGAGAAATCGTCTGCAACCGTTTACCACCTCGGTTGCGATAACGAGATAGACAAATTTGATTCATAGAAATCAATATCTCCTCACTTGAGCAACGGCACAACTTTGGCTCAAAAACCTGCTGTTGGCTTCTAATCTGGCACCGTAGCGCGTCGCAACCGTAAGCAGTTACAGTTTTAGCAACCAAGTTGCTGTTGCCTTTCCCCATCTCAGTTAATTACTTTAACCAATGCCCTACTGGCTACTAAAAAGCGAACCCCAGGAGTATTCATACACAGATTTAGAGCAAGCTGGATGCAGTGTTTGGGATGGCGTTAAAAATCCCCTGGCTCTCAAAAATCTCCGTGCCATGCAACCCGCTGATCAAGTGTTGATTTATCATACGGGCAAAGAGCGGCAGGTAGTGGGTGTTGCAGAAATCATTACTCCTGCCTACCCTGACCCGGCATTGGATGACCCGAAACGCGTGGTAGTGGACATCCGGGCAGTGCGATCGCTGCCACAGCCTGTCACCCTAGCACAGATCAAGCAATCTAGTAACTTTACTGACTTTGACCTCATCCGCTTGCCTCGGCTTTCCGTTGTCCCTGTACCCGATATGTATTGGCAGCGAATTCTTCAACTCGCTGGTGAGTAAACTTTTTGTACCGCCTTTAACAGCAAGCCGAACAAGCGAGAGAAAGGCTTGATGGATGTTAAGAAGCTTGTAGATTAGAAAGAATGATTTCTTCTCAACTAATGGTTGATGCAACTGCCTGGGTGAGTTTCCTCGCCCCTACTCACTCACTTCCCTCTTGGTGTGTTTACCAGGCACTGTTAGCGGCGGCAACGACAAACGAAGCCGAAAGCAGTTCACTAGTACTAGCAGGCGTACTGCTGAGTTTAGTCGTAATTTACTTTGCTAGCAAACTAGGCGGTGAAATTTGCGCTCGGATTAACTTGCCGCCCGTATTAGGCGAACTGGTAGGCGGTGTGGTCGTCGGAATATCTGCCCTGCATCTGTTGGTCTTTCCAGAAGGCGGGTCAGACGGTACCAACTCCATGATTATGAGTTTTATTGAGACCACATCGGGTCTGAGTCCTGAAGCAGCAATATCAGTGTTTCAAAGCATGAGCGAGGTCATTTCTGTCTTGGCAGAACTAGGCGTCGTGATTCTGTTGTTTGAAATTGGGCTGGAGTCCGACCTCCAAGAACTGATTCGTGTCGGTCCCCAAGCTGCTGTTGTCGCAGTGGTTGGGGTAGTGACCCCCTTTGCCGCTGGTACTGTCGGTTTAGTTTACTTATTTAACATTCCTGCTGTACCCGCGATTTTTGCTGGTGCTGCCCTGACAGCTACCAGTATTGGTATCACTGCCAAGGTTTTAGCAGAAATCGGTCGTCTTAGTTCGACAGAAGGTCAGATTATCATTGGAGCGGCGGTTCTTGATGACGTTCTGGGTATTATTGTCCTGGCGGTTGTGGCGAGTCTCGCCAAGACAGGTCAAATCGCCATTACTAATGTCATCTATTTGATCATTAGTGCTGCTGTATTCCTAGTTGGCGCGATTTTACTGGGTCGCTTCCTCGGTCCCTACTTTGTTGCCTTGGTCAATGGAATGAAAACTCGTGGTCAGGTGTTACTGACTGCACTCATTTTTGCCTTTATCCTGTCTTACGTTGCTGCTGCAATTCAATTAGAAGCGATTTTAGGAGCATTTGCGGCGGGTCTTGTCTTGGCAGAGACGGATAAGCGTCGGGAATTGGAAGAACAGGTGATTCCATTAGCCGATTTTCTAGTGCCGATTTTCTTTGTGACCGTAGGTGCCAAAACTGATTTGGGTGTTCTAAATCCAGCTGTTCCTAGTAATCGGGAAGGCTTGATTTTAGCGATTTTCCTGATCGTGGTCGCCATCATTGGTAAGGTAGTTACTGGTTTGACAGTATTCGGTCAACCCGGAATCAATCGACTGGCTATTGGTGTGGGCATGATTCCTAGGGGCGAAGTGGGGCTGGTCTTTGCTGGTGTAGGCTCGGCAAGCGGTGCCTTGTCAGAAGCCACAGAGGCGGCGATTATTATGATGGTCATTTTGACTACCTTTATCGCACCCCCCCTGCTACGATTTGTGTTTCAGGAACCAGAGTCGGATACTACTTCATCACAAATGCCTGCCTTAGACGGTGTCAAGACAGAAGCGATAGCGAAGTGGGGCGCTACCGCGCCCATCGCAGTGGAACAAACTGCCAACTCTCAGGCGGAACCTGAGGAAGATGAAACGGTGCAAGAGCAAAAGAAAGGTGGGTGAAAACTCACTTTTTGAGTTAGCACGGGACTGCTTTCATCTTCTTTACGGACACCAAAGCTGTATTTTTGATTTAGGAAAACCCATGTATACTATTTCTCCTGAAACTTAAATTTGCCAGTCTACGTCCCAGAGGTTGACTGTCTTAAGCAGACAGATACCAACTGGTCTGCATTGTTGGGTGCGCGGCGAAGAGCTTGAGTCAGGGTTGGAACAAAAGCGCAGTTGGCACTTGTGGCTTTGTATTGACAAACGTGAGAAAATCTGCATTCTTTATCACGCCCGCAACGGCCTTGAGCACAGTCAATTACCAAACCGCTCTCTCGATGCAGCACCGCACTTTTAACAGGAGCAATAATTGTGAGATTTCGCTGGCTACTGCTAATCCCCAGCTTTTTGAGTGTTTTTCTTATTTCAGCTGCTGCCTATGCGGGTGAACTCCGCGATTGGCGTTTTGATACCAATCAGAACCGACTCGTGTTTACCACGCAGGGCGGGGGAGTTCAGCCCAAGGCACAACTGATTTCCAATCCAACGCGTGTGGTCATTGATCTACCTGGGATTACCCTGAAACGCCGGACGGCAAATCAGCCGATCAGAGGAGGGATTCGGGAAATCCGAGTGGGGCAAGTTGACGACCAGACGACTCGGATTGTGATTGAATTAGCCCCAGGCTTTACCCTAGACCCCCAGCAGGTGAAATTCCGGGGAATCTCGCCGAGTGAGTGGACGGTGGATTTCCCAACCCCCGAACGGGCAGCGCCGTCGTCTCCCCCTTCTAGGAATGAATCCTACCAACCGCTACCACCTGTGTTGGGAGGATCGACTCGACCGCTTCCCACGTCTGATGTAGGTCCAGTAGCAAGAATTCAGTCAGTTGAACTGGCTAACAATGGAACTCAGCTGTTAATCAGAGCTGATCAACGGGTGAGAGCTACTAGTAGTTGGGACGCAAGAGCAAATGCCTACCAAATTACTATCCCAGGAGCCCGACTGGCTGACCAAGTCAAGGGTCCCCAGCTAGACGCTAGCAGTCTAGTATCACGGGTACAGCTCCGGCAGCAAGATGCACGCACGGTTGTGATTTTGATACAACCGGGTACGAGTACTCAGATTGGGGAACTCAATCAGCTCAATGACCAGCTTCTGGCACTGCAACTGCAACAGACAAGAGGAGCTACCCCGTCTATTAGCTCAATTCCTGTACCGCTGCCTGAGAGAACCAGTCCTGTGCTGCCGCCTGACAGGACTAGTCCTGTGCTGCCTCCAGCTATAAATAATCCACCTGCGTCTTTACCCCGCGTACCCAGTGGTCGTGTTATTGTCATTGTTGATCCAGGACACGGTGGCCCAGACCCAGGCGCGATCGGCATTGGTGGGCTACGAGAGAAAGACATTGTCATGTCGATCGCTCAACAGGTAGCATCACTCCTAGATCAACAAGGCGTCCAAGCTGTGCTGACACGAACTGGTGACTACGACCTAGATCTAGAACCACGAGTTTCAATGGCTGAACGAATGAATGCTGACGTATTTGTTAGTATTCATGCCAATGCCATTAGCCTGAGCCGGCCTGACATTAACGGATTAGAGACGTATTATTACTCAAATGGTCAGCGTCTTGCCCAGACAATCCACAACAGCATTTTGCAGAACGTGGATGTCGATAATCGAGGTGTCCGAAATGCAAGATTTTACGTTCTCAGGAGAACTTCTATGCCATCGGTTTTAGTAGAAGTTGGTTTTGTTACGGGTAGAGAAGATGCTGCAAAACTGTCATCTTCGGCTTACCAAAGCCAAATGGCACAAGCGATCGCTCGTGGCATTCTCCAGTATCTTCAACAAACTAGTTAAACGTCAAAAGACAAGCAAACATCGGTGTCCAACTTCTCCGCTTCCTACTCCAGCGACTCTCATGAGCAAAATACCCTCGACTCCCCTATAGGAATATCTCCTATTGAGGAAAGTTTTAAACCTACCTTTCCCTCAAGGGAAGAACCACAGCGCAGTCGTATCGGTATTTTCGACAGTGGTGTCGGTGGTCTTACTGTTTTGAGAGAACTCTATCGGCAACTACCAAACGAATCGATTCTTTACTTTGCTGACACAGCGCGACTACCTTACGGGACAAGGTCTGCCAGCGAAATCTCGCAGTTCAGTTTTGAAATTTTGAGCTGGATGGTGCAACAGGACGTCAAAATGGTTGTTATGGCCTGTAATACCAGTGAGTCCATCGCCCTGGAAGCCCTACGTCGTGAGTTTAATATCCCTATTTTGGGGCTGATTCTACCGGGGGCTCGCGCTGCTGTTCAACAAGGTCGCCGCATTGGGGTGATTGCCACGCCAGCCACTGCTGCTAGCAATGCATATCGACGGGCTATATTAGAAGTTGAAGCCACGGCTCAAGTCTGGCAGGTGGGTTGCCCAGAGTTTGTACCGCTAGTTGAACAAAACCGCTTATACGACCCGTATACTACCGAAGTGGCGCGGCAATACCTTGCCCCTTTACTACAGCAGCGAATCGATACTCTCATTTATGGCTGTACCCATTATCCGCATTTAGCACCTGTAGTGCGGGAGATTTTACCAGCGCAGGTCAAACTCGTTGACCCAGCCGAATATGTAGTTGCCACTGCTGTCCAAGAACTGGATTTAATTGGATTGAGAAATACTTGGGCCCCGCTACCAACTCGCTTTTGTGTCAGCGGTTGTCCTCAACAGTTTGCGAAACTATCAGTGCAATGGCTGGGTTGCACCCCAGCCGTTGAAAAAATTTATTTACCGACAGCATCGCCTCTGTCGGTATCGCTAGAACTAGTAGATTAAGTTGTCAACTTAATGTATACTATTAGCTCATTTGATCTGTTGAGGTGGCGATGCCATGAGGGGCGTGGAGTAGAGTTCAGGCTGAAGATCCTTGGACACTATTGCTTCCGGCTTCGCTGTTTGAGCTTCACCCCGCTTTGCTAACATACCTGTAGGGCTGTATGCTAACGGAGCTGACCCACTGTTCTCCTGAACGTTAGCGTACCGACCCGCAGGGGAACGCTGTAGGCGAAGCGACCATCGCTCAACCTCATCTGTCTGAGGAACCTGCTCTGTTGGTAGATAAGGGGCGTAAGCGTCTGTTAAAGAGTTGGCAACATAACTTGAACTCTTTAGCGTCCGCTGCGCCAGCGTCAACAGCAGATAAATCGTTAATAAATAACCAGTCGCCAGAAGGGGAATAATCACAGGCATATCACTGTAAATCATAGTGAGGACAAGACGTAGTGAGGGGAAATTTCAATACGAGTTTGTTCAACAGCACACTCAAGCCCATCAGCAGCTGAGAATGCTGTTGTTATTCAAAATCTGGGGAGACAGATTCTTGTTCCCTTTAGCTTCCCTATTGTCTTCCTGTAAAGCCAAGCTGCTGCTCAAGAGGCATGAGCTTAACTCAATAGGAGAGCCAAGTGGGAATTCCCTTATTTATGTCTGACGAACGACTTGACTCAGCTAGAACGCTGAGGTATCGTCCAGAAACATCAGGCTATTTCTGCCTAACCAAATTCGTCTTAACCATGAGGTGCAGGAAGATAATTCTTCCGTACCACCTTGGAATCAATAAATCTATTAATTTTTTGAAACCCTTAATATCTAGATTAACACAAGACACCAGAGGCGCTGCACCAATTTTTTTAGACACTTAACAAGTCGATACAATCTCTTCCAGTGCCTTCCTGCCTTATAGTTAGTCAAACAAAACTTCCCTATGAGGGACGCTTCGCTTAGAATTAAGGAAAGAATATGTAAACTTTCGTAACCTAACTTCTGAGTCGGCTAATCCATGACCTCAGTCACCTCCCTTTTTGCCCCTGTCGAAGCAGACCTGTATATACTCGCCGAGAACTTAAAAAACCTCGTGGGTGCCCGTCACCCGATACTTTATGCCGCAGCTGAACACTTATTCGGGGCTGGGGGAAAGCGGGTAAGACCGGCAATTGTCCTTCTAATTTCACGGGCCACGATGGCGGATCAGGACATTACCCCGCGCCACCGACGTTTAGCAGAGATTACGGAGATGATTCACACAGCGAGTCTAGTACATGACGATGTCGTAGATGAATCCGAAGTACGTCGCAGCGTCCCCACAGTCAATAGCTTGTTTAACAACCGGGTGGCTGTCTTAGCAGGAGATTTCTTGTTCGGTCAATCCGCCTGGTATCTAGCTAATCTCGACAACTTAGAGGTAGTCAAGCTGCTCTCAGAAGTGATTAAGGACATGGCCGAAGGGGAAATTCAGCAAGGGCTGAATCGATTTGATACCACTACCACCATTGAAGCTTACCTAGAGAAAACCTACAATAAAACCGCTTCACTAATTGCCAATAGCTCTAAGGCCGCTGGATTACTGAGTGGCGTCTCGGCTGATGTTGCTGCCAATTTGTACCGCTATGGGCGTTACATAGGGTTAGCTTTCCAAATCGTAGATGACATTTTGGACTTCACGGCTTCAACAGAAGCCTTGGGTAAGCCAGCGGGGTCTGACTTAATCAGTGGTAATCTCACCGCACCAGTCTTATATGCTTTGGAAGAAAAACCTTACCTGGAGGTGCTAATTGAGCGAGAGTTTGCTCAACCTGATGATATTACTCAAGCGATCGCTCTTGTTATGGAAAGTCAAGGCATCGAACGTTCCCGCACCCTAGCCGCACAATATGCTGAGTCGGCTGTAGAAAACCTGACTCAGCTAAAACCTTCCGAGTCCTCTAAAGCGCTGATCGATCTGGCTGACTACGTCCTAAGTCGTCTGTATTAAGGCGATACACCGACGCTTAATGCCCCTTGAGCCTGCTTTGACGCTCTCACTAGATCGAAAAGTTTGATAACTCTTTCCGACTTCATTGCTAATTGTAGCCTAAAATACTACTTTAGGTTTCGCGCCAATTGGATTCCCTGTTGCTGAGTTGTAATAAGCTGCGCTTATAATGTGAGCGCTTAGGAGAGCCAGTACACGTTAGCTCTCAGATAGAGAAATCTAAAAACATTGAAGCAGCTTGTGCAAAAAGACCAAGATTATTGCCATTAATTCACTACATAAGGAAGTTCATCAAAACTTTATATTGAGGACAACTCTTAGCAGTGAGAAGAGATTCAAGAGTTCCTCTTACCTTGATCATTCAACTTAAGCCACTTTTGGTATAACCAACTCAAGCGATATCCGGAGGAAGGTTGCTAGGATATGACCTAGGTACAGACCGAGTTGATTTCAGCTGCGCTTGAATTAAATTTTGCAAGTCATCTCGACGTACCTCTATCCCAGCTGCTAGATTACCGGGTGTATCAAAGAAAACTGTGCTGGTGACGGTGTCGATCGCCAACATCTGGAACAAAATGTGAGTGACTGGTATCCCCGCAGCAATGATTTGAGGGTCCCAAACCGACTGAAAATCAGCAGCGTCTTTGAGTGAAGGAAAAGCATAAATGACATTTTTCTCGACTTCAGGTTGAGTACGGTTACTCAGGGTCGTCACCACCCAACCCTGGTCGAGGGTTTGGAGAATGTAATATTCCAAATGTCGTAGCTGACTGGCAAGGAGTGTAAGTACTGGTGCAATCGCCTCAATAGCTTTGGGCGTCGTCCCATCTTGTGGGGCCTGCTCAATAAGAACTTGAATTTGTTGTTCTATATCCATAGGGGGCTCAAGTGAAGAGCAATTATGCTGCTAAGTATGAGTCTAAACCTAGATCAAATCCGTCGAGAGCGCTTGTGTGTTAGGGTCTTGATAAACATGAAAATCATGAGGGAAGTCTGCCAGGACGAGGGCGTGGAGGCAATTTTTCAACTGCTGTATAACGAATTCCGGCAGTCTACTCGTGCTTCGGAGCAGAACTGTCGTGCTGTAGCAGAGCGTTTAGCCGATGAAGTCAATCGAATCTGTAATGAAAGCAGTCGGATTCAGACCTCTGGAGATGTCGAGACCTGGGCGCAGACACTGGCGAACCATCGCCTTAAGCAAGTCTTAAGCTACTACAAACTGGGTTCACAACGGGGACGGGTAGAACTACAGAGTACGCTCAGTGCGATCGTCTACCGCTACATAACGCCCCCCCAGACACCAGCAAGTTACCAGGCGCGGCTTACCTTAATCGAAGATTTCCTACAAGGATTCTACGTAGAAGCCCTGAATGCCTTTCGGCGAGAAAACGCCATAGAAGCGGCTTATCGCCCCCGAAGCCTCCTGGAACTAGCAGAATACATGGCGTTTACCGAACGTTATGGCAAGCGACGCATTCCTTTACCAGGTCGCCGATCTCAGCAATTGCTCATCCTACGAGCCCAAACCTTCTCCCAACAGCAACCTCCAGAGACGTCTGTAGACATGGACACCGCTGCTGAAGGAGCCGCCACCGAGTCAGACAGTAACTGGAACGATGCCGCCATTCAGCAGGTGCGGGAGATGATGGTAGCGTCTGAACCTGAACCCCTAGAAGCGAACCTCCGGGACACGGTAATTGACGAATTACTCACTTATCTAGAAGAACGCCAGCAAAACGATTGTGCAGACTACTTTACTCTACGTCTGCAAGACCTCCCGGCGAGCGAGATAGAGGAGATTTTGGGTCTTACTCCTAGAAAACGGGACTATCTACAGCAACGTTTTAAATATCATTTAATTAGGTTTGCCCTTTCTCACCGCTGGGAACTTGTTCATCAGTGGTTAGAAGCCGATTTAGAGCGAAATCTCGGCCTGACGCCCTTCGAGTGGCAACTGTTTCAGGACAAAATTAACTCCCAACATAAGGAATTACTCGAACTCAAGCAACAAGGACGCTCGAATTCGGAAATTGCTCAAGCATTAGGTTGTACGGCTACCCAGGTCGAGAAGCGATGGTTTAAGCTGCTTGAAATTGCTTGGGATATTCGCAATAGTTCAGTATCCGGATCTGGTGCATCTCAAGATGAATAATGACCTAGATAATAGCTCGGACACCCTATATAGCCGCTTAATTGCTTGGCTACTACAAGAGTCCGTTCCCGCTGCTCCATCACCAGCAGACGGCCAGGCACAAAGCACTGTCCCTACAGGCGAACAAAAAGCAGCGGATTTTGAATTGGATCAGTTAGACCCGCTTGATTTAGAAGAATTGGACATTGCAGCCTTTAACCCTAGCTCATCAACTCAAAACCACGCACGAGTGGGTTCAGACGAATCCAGAACTCGTGGGGGAATGCAACCGGGTGGGGAAATCCACCCATACAAAATGGGAGAGATACCGACTGTGGAAAACCGCTTTCAGGCACTATTAAAGCGCCGACTGCAAGTTGAGATCGAACGTCACCCTCCTCTTTTTCCGTGGGAGACGGAGATTTCTGATTATGAAACTGATATTTCTGACGCTGTAGCAGAGAGTTGGGTTCCCCCCGTCCGCTTATGGATGCCACAGCTGTCTAACCTCAGCCTGCCTATTTCTATTCCAGAAAACGTTTTAGCACAACTGCTAGATGCCTGCTCTGAAGCTGCCTATTCCCGGCGTCAGATAGGAGCCAAAATGGTCAACGCAGTGGAAAAATTATTTCCAGACCAATTTCAGCCGCTCAATAGGTGGACGGATAGAGTATTACTGGGAGGACTTCGTTCCGAACAACTACCATCCCCACCTTACGAAGCGGCCACGACTGAGCAAAAGATGACGCTGGCACTGTTGGCGGCTAAAGAGATTATCAGCGCCCTAACTGTACCAATTTCACCCACTCATACACCGGTGAAGCGGCAGTGGCAGACCGCTGTTGGCGTTGTGACGGTGCAAGCAGACTATCAGATGCAAGAAGGTGTTCCTAAGATGCGCGTCACTGGTCGTTTGCCTCGCGGTGGCAGTTTGGCTCTGCGGACACCTCAGGCATCGGCAACCGCGCAGCGCACTTATCCAGGCTACTTGAGTGTGGAATCATTTGATTTGCAGCCTAACCAGACTTATCCTCTAGAAATCCGGTTCCATGACTCGGAACAGACGCCCTTAATTTTTGCGATCTGCCCGACAATGTAGGGAGAATAGTTGCAGGTGGCAGGTTAACAGGTTGTTCGCCTAAGGCGTTCCCGTTCCCCATAGGGGTTACCGTTCGGCGTTAGCGAAGCGGCTCCATAGGAGCTAGCGGTTGCCGAAGGTTAGCGTAGGGATAGGTTGTTTTTCCAACTAACAGCTCTTAGAAACCTAAAACTTTCAACTTTCTAACCTTCAACTGTTCGACCAATGACGAATGGAATTCGGCAATTAGGGCGTCTACCCATTTTCGGTCAGTTGTGGCAGCGTCTTGAGGCAATGCCGCCTCCTCACACAGAAAACTCAATTTTGCTACGGGTGCTGGTGCAAGGGCTGGTAATTGTCGGGATTGTCGCCACGGATATGGCGGCAGAAACTCAATTGAGTTTCTGGGCAGTACCACTGAGTATTATTGGAGCAACCTGGAGTTGGTATCGCCGCCGCGATCGCAATATCGCTGTCAAGTTCTTGTTGGCGATTGGGATGCTGCTGGCAATGGGGGCGTTCTTTGGCAATTTGTTCCAAGAACTCAACGATACACGCCTGACTCTGGCTGAGTTATTGATTCAGCTACAAGTTCTCCATAGCTTTGACTTGCCCCGCCGCCGAGATTTAGGGTATTCAATGGTGATTGGGCTGATTCTGCTGGGTGTCGCTGGTACCCTCAGTCAGACTTTAGCCTTTGGCCCACTGTTACTCGTATTTTTGGCGATCGCTCTTCCTGTGCTCGTCCTCGACTACCAGTCACGCCTGGGTATATCCACCAAACCGAAGCGTCAAAATTCCTCACGCCTCACTTCTGGCTCCTCACCGCTTTCGTTGGGACGCTTCAGTCTATTTCTCTTCGTAATTTTAGGGCTGGGTCTGGCGATTTTCGCTTTGATGCCCCGGTTTCCGGGCTATCAGTTACAGACATTTCCGGTCAATGCACCTGCCAATTTGGCCGACAGGAATTTCGATGACAATAATCGTGGTGGCATTATCAATCCTGGGTATGTTCGCGAGGGCGATCAGGGCAGTGGTTCTGGCGGGAATGGGCAAGACCGCAGCACAGGCCCTGGTCAGATGGATGACACCTTCTACTATGGCTTTGGTAGCGAGATTAACCAAAACCTTCGGGGAGAACTCAAGCCCAAGGTAGTAATGCGGGTGCGCTCCCAGGCACCTGGATTTTGGCGGGTGCTGGCGTTTGACAGCTACACCGGTCAGGGATGGAAGATTTCTCGCAATGAAAAGACGCTGAAGGTAAATCGACCAGAATGGTCTTATCGGTTTTTTCTGACTACACCATTTAGCCGCGGTAAAACAAAAGAGGTGATTCAAAGTTATACGGTGGTATCGGAACTGCCGAATTTGATTCCGGCCTTGGCATCTCCCCAGCAACTTTATTTTCCATCGCGGGAAATCGAGGTAGACCCTGAAGGCAGCTTGAGAGCGCCATCGAGCTTAACGGATGGACTTACCTATACAGTCATTTCAGAAGTGCCCTATCGCGATCGCTCTGTGCTGCAACAGGCAACCGACGACTATCCCAAGTCTATTCAAAAATACTATTTGGACGTTCCCCCCAAAATTGCCGAGAAGGTACGGCAACGTACCGAACAACTCTTAGCTACCTCAGAAAAACCATTCACGTCATCCTATGAGAAAGCACTGTTTTTGGCTCAAGCTCTCAAACAGCGCTACTCCATCCCTGAAGACCCCTTTAATTTTCCATCTTTAGAAGGAAACGAAGACTTGGTGGAAGCGTTCCTCTTTAAGCACAAAGGAGGATACCCAGACCACTTCTCCACCGTTCTGACAGTCATGCTGCGTTCCATCGGCATCCCAGCGCGACTAGTAGTCGGGTTTGACACTGGCGAGTTCAATCCCTTTACTGGTTTTTACATCGTCCGCAACACCGATGCCTATGCGATGACCGAGGTGTATTTCCCTCAATATGGCTGGTTTACCTTTGACCCAATTCCCGGTCACGAACTGATTCCTCAGGGCATAGAGGAGTCTCAAACCTTTAGTGTCTTGCGTCAGTTTTGGCAGTGGGTAGCAGGTTGGTTACCCTCCCCGGTTAGCAGTTGGCTGGGCAATGTGTGGAATCTGATTATTCGTTCGATAATCGAAATGATTTCCTGGCTGTGGAGGATTTTCTCCAACGGCTGGGTAGGCTTGTTCACGGGTTTGATTTTTGCGATCGCTCTCGGTTTTCTAGGTTGGCTGGGTTGGGGACATTGGCGAACTTGGCGCTATCGTCTATGGCTTGCTGGTTTACCCCCAATGGAAAGTCTTTACCAGCAAATGCTCAGAATTTTAGGTGCCAAAGGGTATACCAAGCACCCAGCACAGACCCCCTTGGAATATGCAAAAGTGCTACGTCAACACTATTCACCAGCGTCTACCGAGGTGATTGATGAAATTTCCCAGGCTTATGTACGCTGGCGTTATGGCGGTCAGATGCCCAACATTAAGCAACTACGTCGGCGACTACGTGACCTAATTAAGAGTACTAAGGCGCTCAGACAGTTATCGAAACAGTCAGAACGTTGAGTAGCCATCGTCGCTAGGGACTGCAACTCTAGGTTGCACGAACATCTCTTTGACCTAGGACTTGTGTATAGACGGACACCTTAATTGGCTTAGTTGAGATGGAACTCTAGGCTGATTGCTATCTTCCACTAGCCGATTATGATCCTTTAGCTAGGACAAAGGTACTGGCTAGAAAGCACAATGCAAGTAGAAGTAGGATTCGTTTTTAAAGACCCCAAAACAGATTTCACATGGAAGATTTCGCATCCTTGGGTCAAACGCTGGAAGAAAAGGCAAGTTGGCTGGATTTGTAAAAAGGTAGGCCCCCATCCGGAACAATGTCTAGTCTCTAACTGGTATGAGCATGAAATCATCAACTTATTGAAGCCAGTGGAGTCAACTAAAAAAGCTAATCCCATAGCTTAAATGCCAAAGGTTTAGCGTTGAGGAAATGTCAGTTCAAAAGCTTTGTTCCACTAGTTCCCGCATCCCATCCCATTCCAGCCAGATGTTGGTCATACTTTCCCACTTGTAGGCTTCTTTCGACACATGGGTCAGGCGGAAGAAAACGGCATAACGAATGAACGGTGAAAGGTTGGCAGCTACACCATGTGCTAGTTGGTAGTGACATAAAACCACGTCGCCTGCCTGCCCAAGAATTTGCTCTGGCTCCGATAACGATACGTCAGGCATCCCCTGCAAAAGCGATCGCGCTCCATGTTCCCGAAAATACTGCTCGTAAAGGTGATGCGTTCTCGGCCAGACAGTGAAGTTACCTGAATCAGTACTTGGAAGGTCACTCAAAAGTACACCGACTAGCATGGTGAAATTCTTGATTGTCCCTTCAGGAACACCATTAGTTGGCGTATACATCCCATCCAGATGCGGTGAGGGTGAGGCTGACTGGTCTTGTTGCTCTGGAAACCGCAGTGCAATCTGGCTTTTGCTGACGGGTTGAATTTTCCCTATACCGATGAGTGACTCAGCCAACGCCCAAGCTGGCGTTTGGTTGAGAAGGTCGGTAATTACAGGGTCTTGAATGAGTTCGGGACAGAAGGTGCGATCGCGGAATTGGGTCATATCCGCTACATTCATCCCCTGTCCAATGGAGTGGTTGATTGCCCTTAGCGCGTTATTTACCCTATGGGGCGGCACAACGCTTTTGACTTTTACGAATCCCTGTTCATAAAACACCTGTTTCTGAACCGATGTCAGTTCCATTGCGGGGAGTTCCTTAGGGCTATCCAAAGGTTGCTGCGCTTGATAGATTCTCAGTGTTTTGGTGGTTGATAAGTCTCCACCACTCGTCCTGCACTCTTGAACTGTCGGTAATAGGACTGTGCTATCTCATCTCCCTGGTTCGAGAGTTGGTCAATGGCAATGCCATTGCGACCAGTGTTTTTCCCAGAACTATGGATGTAGTACCCATCTCCCAAATGTAAACCAACATGGTTCACTTTGTTTTCTGTCGCGAAGAAGACTAAATCGCCAGGTAGCAGTTCCCCAATCTTTATGGTTTGGGTGAAAGCTTCTTGTTGATAAGAATCCCTTGGTAACCAAATTCCTGACGCGGCAAAAGCTGATTGCATCAATCCCGAACAGTCATAGTTTGGCCCCACTGTGCCGCCCCAGAGGTAGTGGTTGGGCTGTTGCATCGCGGCTTTAGTAAAGGCAATTACGGCTGGGAGTTGATCTTGGATTTGAGTGGGTGAAACAGCGATCGCCTCATATATAGTTTCCGACCGCTCAAACCCAGTAATATCCTGCACCGGCAACCAACCTGAATAGCCATCCTCACATAAACGCACCTCGAATGCGTTATCGACCAGTGTCCCTGATAGAATCTGCAAGTGACGCCCCACTGCCGCCTGAGTTGCCAAACAGGTACAGCTAGGAGAATCATAAAGGTTGAGATTGACTCGGCATCGGTACTCACCGCCGTGAGCAACCGCCTGGTCAAAGCTTGCTTGTAACTGCTCTAAAGAAATCATTAGTCAAAGTATGAAGAGCGGTAGGCTTTTTGCTCTCTCGCCTCGTTGGACAAGAAGTAATCTAGGAACGTAAAAACTTTAACCCCAAACACCAAAATTCCCAAATCTAAAAGCCAATTATTAATAGCTATCTGCAACTCATGACATTTTTCCGGAAAGACGAACAACTAGAAAAACTAGGCACTGATATCCTTGAAGCAACTTGGGCAGAGTTTCCTGGGTTAGCCCGTAATCAAATTGCTCTGTCCTGGATAGTCTACGACTCACCAGTGCCGGTGAATACTGGTGGTGCTCTTTCGGCAGAGGAATTCTGGAAATACCAAGTCCGGGGCTTTAGCTATCGCGGCGTTGAGCGGATGTACCCTGCTAGCGTGGTGAAACTGTTTTACCTGGTTGCCATTGAAGAGTGGCTGGAAACCGGGATGACTCAGCCCTCAGCGGAGTTGGACAGAGCCATACGAGATATGATTGTCGATTCCAGCAATGATGCCACAGCTCTAGTTTTAGATATCTTGAGTGGTACAACCAGTGGTCCAGAGTTGCCAGCAGGGCCGTTTGAAACCTGGAAGTTCCAGCGCAATATTGTCAATCGTTACTTTCAGTCCTTAGGCTGGCAAGAACTGGAATCGATCAATGTTAATCAAAAAACTTGGGGCGATGGGCCTTATGGGCGGGAACGGGCTTTCTTAGGGGAGTTGATGGAAAACCGCAATATGCTAACGACTGATGCCACGGCGCGATTGCTGCACAGCATTATCGGAGGAGTGGCGGTTTCATCAGTGCGATCGCAAGCGATGATGAATTTAATGAAACGTAGTCTTAACCCTGCTGACTTGATGCAGGATGATGAAAATCAAGTCACAGGTTTCCTCGGTGCCGGTCTTCCCCAAGACGCTCAACTGTGGTCGAAAGCCGGTTGGACGAGTCAGGTTCGCCACGACGCCGCTTACATTGAGATACCATCTCAGCAGCCTTATCTCTTAGTCGTGTTTACCGAAGGCAAAGCTCAAAGCAAAAATCCGGATATTCTCCCCTTTGTTTCCCAGCAAGTTACCGCCACCATGAGTCAGTTAACTTAAGGAGTCGTCATTTTTCAGATTTCGCCATAAGACGATCCCGAAACCCTCCTCTTGATAGAAGATTTGGCATTCAAAACTCTTCCACAGTAGGTAGTGTTCCCAGCCCAGAATCTCTTATACACTAACTTCAAGGATTTTAGTTGCCTAGAAGCCAAAATCCGAGAAAATGAGCTATAGGTTTTGCTTTTTTCCGTTTTTGATGTGATTTTCGAGGGGTGACCGTGAAAAATATGTCTTTTAAACTCGTTTCCTTGCTACTTAGTGTTTCGGCGTTGACGGTTTTTACTAGCACCATGTCCGTCCGTGCCGAAACGCCCACCGATAATTCTTCTTTTGGGCAGTCTGAGTCCTCTGCTGTACCGCTTCAGGCTGTTGAGCCTGCCGCAAGTCCCGTTGTAACTGCTGACCCACTCGCGGTTAATTCCAGTGCATCTGTTGAGCGCGTTGAGTCCTCTGTTAGAGAGGTTCAAAGCGTTGAGTCTTCTGTAACCCCAGTTGCAACGTTTGATCCATTCGTAATTGATTCCACTTCATCTTTTAGACGCTTTGAGTCTCCTGCGGCTCCGGTTAAGGCTGTTGGTTCTGCCGAAACCCCTGTTGCAGCGGTTGACCCACTCGCAATTGAGACGACTGTCACACAAACGCCAAAAGACCTAGCCGGTCAGCGTCCTGTGCAACAAGCCCAGCTAGCAGACATCAATAAGTATCAAGCTGATTCCCAGGTACAATCGCCAGAAGCGATAGACAACAACCAGCCAACTTCCACCGATGCAGAGCGTGTGAGCGCTACTCCACCGATTCCAGGAACAGTAGAAACATCGGCTTCTGCTCTCACGGCAAGACCAAAGACGCCTGCTCCGTCAGAGTTATCCTCTGATGAGGCAGACAGCACCGTTGCGCAAACCTCTATCGATCCGGGCCGAACCACCCGTGGAGGTTCTAGCTATATCGGGATTGGTGGCAACCTTGGTTTGGGTGGTGGCAGCGCTTTAGGTGACAGCAGTTTTGCCGTTATCTCCAAAATCGGTCTTACCCGAAACTTCTCGTTTCGACCTACCGCATTAATTGGAGACGAAACTGTTTTTCTCCTCCCGGTAACTTACGACTTTGTGATCCAGTCAACTGATCCCTTTGCACCTGTTTCTTTTGCCCCTTATCTAGGTGGTGGTGCTTCTATTACTACAAGCGGTGACTTAGCCTTCCTGGTTTCCGGTGGTGTTGATTTTCCGATAACACGAGAATTCGTTGCCAATGCTGCAATCAATGTCAATTTTGGTGATGATACAAATGTTGGACTTCTTCTAGGCGTCGGTTACACCTTCCCTGGTTTCGTCAGATAGACCAGAGGTCAAATCCGCCTTTTATCCGGACTGGTGCCCCCTAGAGCCATTAATTCGCTCTGGGGGGCTTATTCTTTTGGGCTGAATGGCAAAACTCTTTGGTTAAGAGCAAAGTATAGCTGTCGCCCTAAAAGTTAGGACAAATTTAACGGCCCAAACGACCACGTACCAGTAATAAACATAAAAGCCTTCTGCCTGGTCACTGAGCCTGTCGAAGTGCTGCCTTTTGCTATACTTCTCATTCCAAATCCGCTCTTACAGCTCCCTTTTCCTTTCTAGTTGTAGAGACGTTCCGGTGGAACGTCTCTGTAAGGCCCTAGCGGGTTGCTGAAAAAGGGGGTATAAACCCGGATGTGATATCACCGCATATGAGTTAAAGAGTGTTGGGGAAAAAAGTTTTAAAAGCGAATTTGGCATAACGCAATTTTTAACTGGTACAGTTTGATGGCATTTTGCTAGAACAGTTTCCAATTTGGTTAACTGTTCTAGTAAAAGTTTAAAAGACTGTACCTTTTCAGACCGCCAGTTTTTGGGTGAAAGTATAAATACACAATAAATACAGGTTCAGCAGCCTTGCAGAGTCAGAAGCTGAACTAGACGGAAAGAATGTATCTATTTTGTTCATAGTTGTCATTCAATCCATGATTAGGTTCTCGCCAAGAGAGCAAATACAGTAAAAGTATCACCTGAAATTAAATAAAGAGAGGTTAGCACTCATGCGTTCAACTATGAGTAATTCGATTGCGAAAACTTTTCAACTATCAACAATATCAATTTTTCTAGGCTCCTTTGCAAACCGATTTAGTGCCTTTACTAATATGTTTAATGGCAATCTAAAACCTCTAATCCCTTCTCACTTTACCTTGGAAAAAGGTGATGTAATTCGGGTTCCTGCCACGTACAAAGAGCTTCGTGTATTGTCTGGCGTTGCCTGGATAACAGTGGCTGGACAGGATATCATTTTGACTTCCGGAGAAACTGCATCACTTGAATCAAATACAGGCTCTGCCATCTTATCTGCTCTGGGTAAGTTGCCTTTAACTTTGGAAGTTCTGTGATAACCAATCTCACCACAGGACTTA
>DATNPI010000404.1:0-11717 GCA_036703325.1 Coleofasciculaceae cyanobacterium | reverse complement strand
TGAAAGATCTTAGTGATATCTTTTTGAAACAACGAGGCTTGTCTGCCTCCCAATAGGTCTTCAATATCTATGTAAACCGTTTGCAGCAGTACAAGACAGGCTTGGGTGTACATGGCCATTCTTGAGTCAGGCCCGACTTCTGCCCCTAGTTGCTCCAGACGGACTTTTCCCCAGACGCTATAGCGGTCAGGCTCTTCTAGCAGGACACAAGCTTTGCCACGATTATCCGTGAGGTCTCGCCAGAAGGCTTTGGCTTCTTCTGCCTGACTCGCACCAAACACGCTGATTAAGCGAAACGTTTGCCCCTGATAAGTGAGAATCGGGATTTGCTGGTCTCGCTTCGGGTGCTGAATGCTAGAGATTTCAACATCCTGCCTTTTCAGAATAAACATGACGCTGGCAAATGACTCCTGACCGGATCGGGGGTTGCTGTGGCAAGCGCTGCAATACCCAAGCAAGTATCTCTTTATCTAGAATGCCTGTATTAGGGTTTGAGCGAGTCGCGATAGGCGCAAAGCGCCGTGCCCTTCGGCTTATCGCCTTTAGTCGTACCACTACCTTACAAACACTTGATGATGATGGTTTATAGTTTACCGTGACCGTCAAGGGACTTAAATCTTAAGTTCCCTCCCGATCTGTGGACTTTTGGCTTGCCGGGTGGTGGCAAGCATGGATACAATGCTTGATACCATCAGATCACTCGCTGTGAAAGCAATAATCTGTGCTGACTTAAGGTACTGTGTACCACAGAGAAGTTCAGGAACCAGTAAGAGTATGCGATCGCGCAATTTTTTGCTGATTTAGTTGTTAGAGTTCTGTATGGTAAATCTATGCTCTCGTAGCTCAGGGGATAGAGCAAGGGATTTCTAATCCCTTGGTCGTAGGTTCGAATCCTACCGAGGGCGTTATCACTAAAGAAAGGCGGTCGGGAAGCCCACTCATAAGAATGGTAGGAGGAACGACTGCCCGACCGTGGTCAGTCGTTTTTTCTACTGACCACTGACTACTGAAATAAAAGCTTTTAGATATGGATGCCGCACTCGGTTTTGCCAGTGCCCCGCCAACGACCAGCGCGTTCATCTTCGCCTTCTCCCACTGGAGTTGTGATCGGTTCATCGCCGATGCTGGGATAGCCTTGGTCGTGTAGAGGATTGTAAATGACCCCGTGTTCATTAACATACGCCCAGCTTGCTTGGCGAGTCCAGCTAGCTAGGGGATTGACCTTCAAGCGTCCCTGACCATCAATTTCAAATACCGGCATTTCAGCACGAGTCACGGCTTGGTCGCGACGACGACCAGTAATCCAAGCAACGGTATTCAGTTCATCCAAACCCCTCTGTAAGGGTTCAATCTTGGTCAGGTGATGGAATTGTTGAATATCCTTATCCCAAAGGGCGTCACCGTATTGAGCTGCAAAGGCTTGACGGGAATCAATATCTGGAATCTTATAAGTTTTTAGATCCATGTTGTAGACCTCTTTAGCTTTGGCAACCAGTTCCAGAGTTTGGGGAAAATGGTACAGCGTGTCGAGAAATATTACCGGCACTGGTGTTGCTGGCTTGAGGTCGCGGTAGAGAATATCTGTAATCACCAAATCATCAACGTTAAAAGCGCTGGTCTGCACTAAACCCGTAGGAATATTCTGAACGCACCAGTCTAAAATTTCTTTGGGAGAGGCAGTATCAAATCGTTGATTTAGTTCATTTAGGTCAAAATTGAGCTGTTGAATCGGTAATTGTGTCGATTGGGTCATAATAGCTTTCTTGTCTGATGTCTCCGGGTATCAACACTGTCAATTCTACTCTGGCAATGCACCTAGTCCGAGCGGAAAACCGTACATCATCGGCACAGAGGTTGATAAGACAGAACAGAAGTCCAAGTAATTGTAAAAAAATTATAAAAATTATTGCTGAAGAAGAACAGTAGCTAGAGAAAATTTAGTGCATTAGATAAAAAAATTTGGAGACAATAAATGCAATTAATCCTTTACAGTAAGCCGGGTTGCCATCTATGCGAGGGGTTGCAAGAAAAACTAGAACAGATTCAAGGTTTGAACTTTGAACTAGAGGTGCGAGACATTACCAGCAACGCGGATTGGTTCCAAGCGTATCAGTATGAGGTGCCAGTACTGTGTAGAGACAGCGTTGGTAGAGAAGAACTCCTACCTCGGCCTTCCCCCCGCACGACAGTCCAGCAGTTGGAGCGAATGTTACAGAAATACTTGCCAGTAGATGAGCCAAAATAAGCGCAGAAACAGGAAAGGTGGGAAAAAAGCCTCTTGTCTTTAGTCCCCTAATCCCTAGCCCCCAGCCCCTAGCCCCTAGTCCCTTTCTATGTGAGGAGAGTCTTGCGATGAAGCTACGTGAGTTATTAGCGACGATTCCCAATATTGTGCAAATGCCCAGCCATCCAGCGCTGGAGGCTGAGGTGAAGGGGGTTTGTACAAATTCCCACGCCTGCCAACCGGGAGATTTATTTATTGGGATGCCGGGAACGCGGGTAGATGGTGGGGAGTTTTGGGAAAGTGCGATCGCTTCTGGTGCAATCGCTGCCCTGATTTCTCCCCAAGCTGCCGAAAAACATCCCCCTCTTGCTCAAGGGGAATCAGGAGAAAGCGCCTGTGTAATTTCAGCTTCAGACATGAACACAGCCTGTGCCCAGGCAGCAGCAGCGTTCTACGACTATCCAGCCAAGCAACTGAAGCTGATTGGCGTCACTGGCACCAACGGTAAAACCACAACTACGCACCTGATTGAATTTCTTATAGCTCATACGCAGCTACCAACGGCGCTTTTTGGTACACTCTACGCCCGTTGGCCGGGTTTTGAGCAAACAGCGGTTCATACCACGCCATTTGCAGTAGAACTGCAACAACAACTGAAGTCAGCAGTAGAGGCTGGGTGCCAGTTGGGTGTGATGGAAGTGAGTTCCCACGCGCTAGCACAAGGTCGGGTGATGGGCTGTCCGTTTGAGGTGGCAGTATTTACGAATCTCACTCAAGACCATTTAGACTTCCACCGTGACTTAGATGATTACTTCGCGGCGAAAGCGCTTTTGTTTAGTCCCGATTATCTTCAAGGAAGGGCAGTAATTAACGTCGATGACGCCTATGGACGGCAATTAGTTGGACAGCTGCATCCAGAGCAGATCTGGCGCTACAGTGTCCAAAATGCATCGGCTGACTTGTGGACGAGTAATCTGAACTACGAACCGACTGGGGTCAGTGGAATGCTGCATACTCCTGTGGGAGAGGTGCCTTTCAGTCTGCCATTAGTGGGTCAGTACAATTTGTCCAATATGCTGGCTGCTGTAGGCGCAGTTTTACATTTGGGTCTGAATTTAGAGTCTGTAGTGGAAGCGTTACCTCACTTTCCCGGTGTCCCTGGACGGATGGAACGGGTGCAAATTCAGCCGGAACAGGATGTTAGCGTGATTGTAGATTATGCTCACACGCCGGATAGTTTGGAGAATTTGCTCAAGGCGGCACGACCATTTATCCCTGGTAAGATGATTTGTGTATTTGGTTGTGGAGGCGATCGCGATCGCACCAAGCGTCCGAAAATGGGTAAGATTGCCGCCGAACTGGCTGATGTTGCCGTGGTGACCTCTGATAACCCCCGCACGGAAGACCCAAATCGAATTTTGCAAGACATTTTAGAAGGCATCCCATCCTCAGTGGAACCGATAGTAATATGCGATCGCGCTACGGCAATTCGCACCGCCATCTTGGAAGCCAAACCGGGGGACGGCGTATTGATTGCCGGAAAGGGTCACGAAGACTATCAAATTCTGGGCACTGAAAAAATCCACTTCGACGATCGAGAGCAAGCACGAGAGGCTCTCTCTGTAAGATTGCAAGTTGCAGGTTAACAGGTTGAAGGTTATTTCGGGCTGGACGTTATAAGTTGAACGTGATACCAACCTGCGGTTTAAACCATAATTCTCAGATGGGAATGGGGAATAAAGAATAACAATTCCCAATTCCCAATTCGACCGTCAACTCTAAAGACCCTTCAACCCTCGATGAACTTGCCATCTAGCCCGGATGTTTCTCTCTATCAGCTGGCTGTGGAAACTCTTGCACCTGCCCAATCTTTCTCTGTCAGCCCTACCACACTCAAATCTCTGGTGGGGTCACTGATTGACGTTTTGATTGAGGAAAAAATCCCAGCAACACTCTGGGTCAAGTTACCACCAACAGAGGGGTGGCAGGCGGAACTAAAGCGGTATCAGCGGATGGCTGATGTTCCACAGACGATTTATCTGTGTACCTGTTTTGGGGAGCGCTTGGCAGAGGGGACCCATAGAGTTGGTCAGACAGCAAATGTTAAAAGGGAGTCTTCATGTTTGCCTCTCCAGTTGGCAGCTGGAAGCCAGCTTAAACGAGAATACTTTCTTATCGTTTTCTGTGAGCAGTTTAGTGCTCTAATTGTGGCTTACCCGCCTGAGCTAGCCAGGGCACCCATCTCGGACCAAAGTCAGCCGTTACTGGCTATTTGTTCTTTTGAGCGACAGGTAATTCAGCGGGTGTTGGAGGGGATAAGAGGGGTAATTGCTGTGGCTGATACCACTTCCAAGGAGTTACTAGAGCGTTGGGAAACTCTATTTCCTTTGCCTTGTGCTTTCGATGAGAAGGCTCTACTGACTCAGCTGTTAGCGACGCAAGTACAGCGCACCGAGGAAATTCTACAGCAGGCTACCCCGTCGGTGTCTGATGATAACCTACGCAATAAGGACGAGCTTCTAAGGCGAGTGGTCCAGGAACTACGGACGCCTCTAACGAATATGAAAACGGCTCTGAAGCTGCTGGATTCGCCACAACTCAAGCCAGCACAGCGTCAACGCTATATGCAGCTACTGAATACACAGTGCGATCGCCAAAATTCCTTAATCACTGGATTGCTAGAGCTAGTACAGCTAGACAGCGAACCCCAACCTACTGTGATGCCATCAGTACAACTTGCCAGCATTGTCCCTGGCGTCGTCAGCACCTATCAGCCAATTGCTCAAGAGAAAGGCATCCAGCTTGGTTACACTGTTCCCACAGAGCTTCCATGTGTCTCGTGCTTAGAGACTTGGCTTCGGCAAATCGTCATCAATCTGCTGCACAACAGTCTAAAATTTACCCCTACTGGCGGTCAAGTTAAGGTGCAAGCAACACTTCAGGGCGAATATGTACAGTTAGCAATTAGCGACACCGGCGTGGGCATTACCGCTGGTGAAATCCCTAAAATTTTTGACAGTTTTTATCGGGGACGATCAACAACTGGCGAAGACATGGGTGCAGGTTTAGGCTTAACCATCGTGCAGCAGTTATTACTACGCTGCAGCGGTTCGATTTCGGTTACCAGTAGATTGGGTGAAGGTTCCAATTTTAAAGTGCTGCTACCTGTTGCTTCTCCCACTGCTACCGAGGATAATTTTTAGATTGCTCCTATTTTTTTACCGTAACTTCATTGAAATTACCCAAAATATGAATATTGGGTGAATTATTCCTGAGTAAATAAAATTTCACCTCAATACTAACTTTTAAAGGTTAATGTATTTATACAATTTGGCGAGCTGAAACTAATCTATATAAGCTCGTCATCTAAGTTGTTAGTTTTCAAATAGGGTTGGCAAGTTATCTAAAAACTTTGATTCGCAAACGTTTTATACAGGTTTCCTTGCAAACAACTAACAACTAATAACTCAAAAACTAGTAAGTTAGATTTATTCTTGTCTAACTACTTGTTGTCTATTAAGTCACAACTGAATCCCAAAAATCCAAATCTCCATGAAAACTCATCTTGCTGCTATTACCGTTGGCTTGACCTTGCTAATGGAAGTGAATCCCGCCAACGCTATTGAACTCTACAATGGCTTATCGATTCCCAGTCAAACGCCCGAGCAGCAGGGATGGTTGTACCAAAGTAAACCTCCTGCTCCTGCTCCTTCTGTAACGGCTACAAGTAAGGGTACTATCGTTGATACCACTGGCAATATCAATAAAGATGTAGGCTACTTCAGGCAATCGCCAGCGCCACTTAATCGCAAGACTGGATACACCATTAGATTCAGCGTGCAAATTAACTCCCAAAGTAGCCAATCTAACGATAGTGCAGGTTTCAGCGTTATTTTCAGCAGTGCTCTATTAGCAGGTGAAACGCAACCCTACGGCATTGAATTGGATTTCTGGCAAAGTAGTATCTGGGCGCAGAATGCTAATTTTACGCCTGGGGAGAAGGTTTCTTACAACACCTCTGCCGCTGTGCGAAACTATAGGCTATATGTTAAAGGTAAGAACTATAAGCTATTCGCTGACGGTTCTTCTACTCCTATCCTGAAAGGGCAACTGCGGCAATATACCGGAGGTGCACCTTTCCCTGAAGCTCCAAATCCTTACAGTACCCCCAACATGATTTTCCTGGGTGATAAAACTACATCCGCAGGCGCAAAGGTCACCCTAGTCAGGGTTAGTGTTGACTAATTAGATGGGCATCAATAAACGAAACTCTGTAAAGAGGCTGTGGGCTATGAGCAATCGCCCATAGGAGTTCTCAGTTGGGTTCAATACCGTTTTATCTAGGGGCAAGGGTATTACTTTCTCCTCCCTTTTTAGGGTCGGAGCTTTAGTGAAGACCTGGGGGGAGCTGAATATGTAGCAAGTCGAAGAGAAATTGCTATTAAAAACGGGTTACTGCCGCTGTTACATATCGGCAAATAACTTGAATATAAAAGAGGCTGAGACTTTCGCATCGTAAAAGTCTCAGCCTCTTTAAAATCAGAAGCTATCGGGGTGTGACGCTTTAAGGCGCGAATTTGGCTTCGTAGCTGCCTGTAGCCGAGATGGGGTTATTGAAACCAGATTTTGTAGCCGTGAAACTGTATAGGTATCGAGTCTTACCATTGTAGGTAACCTTAACCAATTCACTAGCCTGTATAACATCTGGCACAAAAGGTTTCAGGTTATCAGGAATCTTATCCAAAAGAGGTTCCAACACAGGTCTGGCATTGTAGTGACCAGCTAATCCTATGGTGATAGGACTAGTGCTTTTGTCTTGGCTGACGTAAGCGATATTCGGGTCGCTAAGTCGCTGCAAAGCCTCACTGTTGACGAAAGAACTATATACCGACTTTGCCGTGGGACTGCCAATTAAGCTGGAAAGACCATAAGCCTTTAAGGCGGCATCAAACCACTTTTTTGCAAGGGTTGGGGAGTCATATGAGGTGTTGAAGGATGGGCCAAGCCAGTCGGCTCTTGTAAGGCTGCTGAGTTCGATTGTTTTGGTGCCAAAACGACCCTTTAAGGTGGTGACTGTGGTTTTTTTGTTATAGTCTGACGGTTTTAGTTTTCCGTTATCACAGTCATAACATAGCTCTACGTTGCCTGTAGGTTTACTTTTATTGCCAGTCAGGGCAATTTTCAAATTTGCTAAATTCTTCGTGACTGTTAGTAAGTCAGTACCCTTAGGGTGCCAGATCGCATAGTCCGTCGGCGCAGTTCCCTCAATACCAACAACTGTCATTGGTCCAGCAACACCTGGGGTAGCGGCGAGTGTGCTCATACCGACAACAATAGATGCACCAATTACAAGCTTCTTGATAATCCCTGGCATTTGTATGTCTCCGTCGTTTATGTGCAAGAGGTTTTATACAACTACCCAGTTGAGGCGGGAATTAGGTAACTATTAAAGTCTAGGTCAAACAACCTAAAACGCTTTCCCTGGAAGTGCGATGTATTTTCTATTTGAACAGTAAATCTGGAATTTTTTGGATAGTTTATCGAAACTTCAAGCATCTATCCATAGAAATATCTGCGGCTCAACCGCCACAACGCCCATGAGTTAAGGTATTACACACAAGTAGCCACTAAACGTAACAAAAAGTTTTTGTAAAGTAAAATACTAATTTCCCTTGAGGAAGCTAAACACAGCAGTAAGTACGAGCTATGGGCAGAAAAGAAGAAAAAGTAGTGCACAAAACATTTCTTCCTTTTTTATTCTAACCTCCTAAGAAACACGAGGGGGAGAGGGGGGAGGGGGAGAAGCCCTAGGGCGTGTTTCTGTCATCCATAACGGATGCGAAAAGCGTCCGTGGGAGCCTCACAAATAAATCTGGGGGTCACTCAGCACTCTCCGACTCCTAAGGCGATCGCTACTACTTCTTCACAAACAGTTCTCTTTGACTACCCATGCCCGTTTGACTGACCTCTAAGGGTAGGAAGATCGTCATCACTTCACCCTCTTGGGGTCGCTGCCGCACAATCAGTTTTCCACCCAAGGCTTGGAATAGATGTTTAGTCACGTTGAGATTCAGGCTGAGACTGCCAGTTTCTGGCTGGAACATCAACAGCTGACCAATCGACTTCAATGTTGGACAAGTTGAGTCGGTTGAGTCAGATGATTTACCAGTCTTGTCTGGATCGGGCTGAGACTGAAATTGTAACTTCAGCTGGTCTCCAGCAGGTGTGACCTGTACTTGGATGTGTCTCCCTGCTGGAAGAGAACGGGTAAAACTTTCCATCAAGCCCGTCAGCACCTGATCCAGCATGGCGGGATTGCTCACGACAGTTGGCAGCTTTTGGGGCAGGACAACATCCAGAGTTAAGTTACGCCTTGCGGCTTGCTTTTGCCAGCAGGGAATGCTGTTCTGGAAGACTTGAGCTAGTGACATAGAGGTGAGGTTAACCGGTCCTGGCTTGGCTGCTGTCGTTTCTAATTCTACTGCCCGGAAAATCAGCTCCATGCGGTTGATTTGCTCGGTACACTCATGATCAATAATTTCCAAACGCCGAATCACTTCTGGAGACAAATCACGACGCTTCAGCAGAAGTTTAGTCAGGGTGCGAATTGTTGTTAGGGGCGTCCGGATTTCATGGGTAAGTGCTTGCAGCAGTTCAACGTCAGGCGTTGCTTCACGAGGATTGGAGATTTTACTACCACCTCGCTCCTCATTTTTTGGTAACCGCTCCCAATGACGACCCGCTTTGAAGCTATCGCCATGAGACTGGGGTTGTCTTAGTTGAGCAATTGGGCCTGTAGAGGCGACTGGTATTGTCTGGATAGTCTCGGCTTGAGGCGGTTCTGGCAGATTTCTCAAAAGCTGACGACCAAAGTACATCACGATTCGGTAATCAGGCGTATTCGGAGGAAACTGTTTGACTAAAGCTTCCAACTGCATCAGCTGATGAGGGCTAGTTAATAACATCCGGGGGCGGAGTGAGACCCAAGCCTGTTGGATGACTTCTGGATCGAAGGAGAACCGAAAGGCTGGGACGCCAGTGAGGTCTTCTCCAAAAACCATCACTAAACTAAAGCTACTAGTAAAAACTAAACAAAACTGTTCCTCTACTAATGGGTCAGCTGGGAACAAGGGTAGCCTATAGGCCGTATTGGTCACTTGTTGACGCTGCTCATTTTTGGCGGGAGGCAGCTGAAAGGGCATCCAAGCCAGGGCATTAAATGCTTCGCTAGTAAAAATCCCTGTCTGGAAACGGGAAACAAGATCTGGGTGACTTAAGACTGGTACAGGGCCAGCTAACACCAAGCCTTGGATCGACGGCTGGTCAAGATTATCTGCCCCTGATTGAGAACCAGCGATTACTTGCAATAGCAACTGTTCCAAAGTCGCGATCGCACTTTGCCACTCTCGTTGTGCTTTCGCTCCCGCCGCATTATGTTGCGTAAAAGTACGCTCTCTAGTCCGGTCATTGATGGCACCAAGGTGACCATCATCCATCCCAGTTGCTTGTCCAACCTGAGGCGCAACCTTATCCTCTAGCCCAGTCTGTTCACTCTGGGCTAAAACTTCACTTAAGCTTGGTAACAACCACTTTTGCACCACCATCTTTCCCCATGCACAGTCAGCGCAGTATCTGCAATATATCGGCTCTTCTGTTTATGAGGCTACTATTATTAGTCGTCTCTCTAGGGTAGTAGAACCGAACTCATTGAGCGCAATTTCCGCTTAGTCATCGGTCATTAGTCATTAGTTATTAGTTATTGCCGTTACATCCCGGACTACATTCTGCTGCGAAGAGAGTCCAAGCTTGGGCGAAAAAATTAATGACTAAGGACTCCTGCTCGCCTGCACATTCTTAGTGGGTATAGTCAACTAATGACTCTCATTGCTCGGCTTGATAGGACATAGATTTCCCTGATTCTACAAATTACAGCTAAGATTCCTAATTTATCAGCGTCGGGCGCAAATCCCTTACACTGGGTTCCAGCGAAATTAAATCTTCAATGTTACGCAGCATCGTGGCACAGATTGAATCTAAAGGTAAGTCATTGGCATCGTATCCAAAGGGATTTTCAATTTCACTCCCGATTTCTTCAATGCCAAACAACGTGAAACTAATCAAAGCCACAATTGGGCCCGTAAACCAGAGGAAATCATTGACCATTTGAAACGGTAATGACAGGCAATAAATTAACAATAGCTGTTTCAGGTGAATCGAATAGGCCAGCGGCATAGGGGTTTTTAGAATGCGCTCACAGGAACCTAAGCTGTCTACCATACTATCTAGCAACCTATGCAAGGCAGTCAGTTGATAGTTACTGATGCATTTCAGCTCATACTGCTCCTGTAGATAATCTCCAATCCAGAAAGCCACTTTTAGTGGTGGATTATTCATACTTTTGAGCTTAAAATAGCGCTCTGATGAAAGCAAATGCTCTAACTCCTGGTTCACAGGTTCTCCCCGGAGATGTAACTTTGTAGCAACTGAAAAAGCCACCAACAAGCGAATTGTTGCAATTTTCTTTTCCCGGTCACCTGGTTCGGTTTCTTTAACAGCTACCCAAATTTGACGCGCCAGGTTCCGCACAGTATTGACTAAATTGCCCCAGTTTTTACGACCTTCCCAAAAGCGGTCATAAGCCGTATTGGTTCGGAAAACCAACAATAAACCTAAGACAATATTAGGGATGAGACTACCCAATATTGGCCATGATACAGATAATCCAAGCTGATGAAGTACGGAAACGAAAAGACCAAAGACTCCACACAAAAGTACCCGGTTTAAAACTGCTGGAACGACTGAACTTTTATACTGTAAAGCAACTCGAAACCAGTGCCGTCTCTTGGTATCCATGCAACCTCTTGCTACGTTACTTTGAGTGCATATCGTAGCCAAACAGATTCGGGTCAACTTCGGTCAACTTTAAATCATCCAAACCATACTCAGCCCAACGCCTTTCCACCATTGCGGCTACATCAGGGTCAGATTCTAAGGCTGCGCCCCATTCATGTTCGGTTTCTGGGGGAATCTTCGTTGTTGCATCAATCCCCATGCGTCCGCCTAAGCCAATCTTTTCACTGGCAAAGTCTAAACTGTCAAACGGGGTATTTGGCAGAATGAAAACATCTCGTGTGGGGTCAACTTTGGAACTAATTGCCCACACCACTTGTCGGGGATCGCGGATGTTGATGTTTTTATCCACGACAATTACAAACTTGGTGTATGTAAATTGGGGCAAGGCACTCCAGAAGGCCAAGGCTGCACGTCGCGCTTGACCAGGGTAGGCTTTGTCAATGGAGATAATTGCTGCTTTGTAGCTGAGGGCTTCCATTGGGAGGAAGAAATCAACGATTTCTGAGACTTGTTGCCGCAGAATGGGGGTGTAGATGCGATTAAGTGCGATCGCCATCATTGCCTCTTCCTTCGGTGGACGACCACTAAATGTCGTGAGATAAATTGGGTCTTTGCGGTGCGTCATGCAGTGGAAGCGAAT
>DATNPI010000403.1:0-13719 GCA_036703325.1 Coleofasciculaceae cyanobacterium | reverse complement strand
AATCTTTTATCTCCCGCAATGCATAGTTAAATGCACCTCGGCAAATTTCCATCCACTCAATAAGTTGTTGTTCTTGAGTGGTATCAGGATAGATGCGGTAACGGTGAGTAAGTGCCAGCATTGTATTATTGTACTAGATTTACTGGACAACAGCGCAACGCTAAATGTTAAGCTTAGGGACATTGAGTCTCGTAAACTTAACTGAGGGAGTCCATGTTGTTACTGAGCTTGTCGAAGTATCCCAACGCTGACCTGGGTACAGGTACAGCGTGGGTCTTATAGCTCCCCCAAACCCCCTCAAGAAGATAACTCCTGACTCGTAACTAGCTAGTGCAAGAAGACACAAGTCAGGAGGAAGCACTTCGAGACGCTCAGTAACCAGGCCGAAGGCGAGAAAGCTTGTATAGTAAGCTTTTCAACCTTTTTTAACTTGATAGTTATTTCTGCAACGCTGCACTAGTCAACCTTTTTCCCTACAAGCCAATAGTTAATCATCTTCCCTTTTCCCTTAATCAGAATTGGCCCGCGCTCTTCAAATAAATACTTATCCTGCAAACGCTCTTTTGTTGCAGCCGTAACTTGAATTCTTCCTGGAAGTCCGGATGATTCCATTCGGGACGCAACATTGACGGCATCACCCCAAAGGTCATAGCTAAACTTTTTGATGCCAATCACACCAGCTACCACTGGCCCAGTGTTAATGCCGATGCGAATTTGGAACGATTCACCTTGTTCGGTTTGGAACTGCTGAATGGCTTGTTGCATATCCAGAGCCATTTGAGCGATCGCCTCTGCGTGATTATCCTTAGCTACAGGCAAGCCTCCAACAGCCATGTAAGCATCACCAATCGTTTTAATTTTCTCTACCCCGTGTTTTTCTGCCAATTGATCAAAAACAGAAAAAATCTGATTTAAGAGATTGAGCAGTTCTAAGGGAGGCATTTCGGCAGACAGGGGGGTAAAACCTACAATGTCAGCAAACAAAATTGTGGCTTCAGCAAATTGTTCAGCCAAGGAACCTTGAAACTGTTTCAATTGTTCAACAATAGGCTTGGGCAAAATGTTGAGTAATAGCCGCTCTGACTTGTTTTTTTCCAAACGCAAGGCTTGTTCTGCTCGGATGCGATCGCTAATATCAGCTTGAATACCGACAAAATGGCTAAGGTTGTCGTTGTCATCATAAATGGGTGAAATAGTTAATTCATTCCAGAAAGGAGTCCCATCTTTCCGGTAATTGAGTAAGGTAACAGTACAGTGTTCTCCAGCTTTAATGGCAGCACGGAGTTGAGCAACACTGGGTTGACTAGTTTGGTTCCCTTGCAAAAAACGGCAATTATAACCAAGTACCTCAGCGGCAGAGTAACCTGTTATTTGCTCAAAGGCAGGATTAACATAGATAAGGGGCATATCTGGCAATCGAGCATCGGCAATGACAATCCCTACACTGCTAGCAGTGAGCGCCTGATCCCGCAACTTTACCGTTTCCTGTAGCCCTGTGCGATGCGCTCCACTGCCTCGCCACATACTTTCTGTCACATCTTGGGCGATGCCATAGCTCAAGCCGTTTTCATAAGCAGATAAACGCCAAGACAGCCAACGATAGCTATCATCTCGGCAACGGTAGCGATTTTTAAGTTGTATGGGGGTATCGCTTGCCTTGAGGATATGACATTGACGCTCCATATCAAAGGTGAAGGCGACATCATCAGGATGGACAAAGTCTAACCAGGGGCGCGAGCGCAATTCATCCAGCGTCCAGCCTAGGGTACTTTTCCAAACTGAATTTAGTTCCTTGAAATACCCATCACTGCCACGGACGCACAACAAATCTGGACAAAGATTGAAGAAGGCTTGGAGAGGTGCTTCCATGCTGACTGAGTTTTGCTCCCTCTCCTCACACGAAGGTTTCATCTGATGTTTACAAGGAAAGATTTGCCGTCAATTTTTGCACCCTCAGCCGGAATTTCCTGCTTAATTACTATTATGGCATTTATTAAGATATCTGGAAATTTTGATACTTCTCTCTCATCGCCGGAAAGATAAGCATCAATCGATTTGGGATGCAACGATTTTAGATTTTGGATTATTTCTATGGATAAATCCTCTTGTCTTGTAACTTTTGGCATTCTGGAAGAACGTCGTTGCTAAAGCTCCGGCGCTCCATCCAGGTATTTCTTTTCTTCTCTATGAATAATCTAAGGATTGGAACCGATGCATCTTTAATCCAATCCAAAATCTAAAATCTAAAATCTAAAATTGCTTTGTCAAGTCAACAAGGTTTGCGAAGGAAATTATGATATCATCGAAACGCTCTGAGGGTACTCTAGTCTTTTTTCAACTTATAGACACTAATCTCCGGAAAAATATTTAGTAATATTGCTCTGAGTTTTCTTGTTCTGTCCACCTAGCTGGTTTTGTTATTTGGCGATATTACTGTAGCCCAGCGATGCGATCGCGTTTAGGTCAAGCCTTTGGTCAAAGGCTCGACCGTTAAACGAACAATTGAAAGTTGAAAGTTGAAGTTGAAAATTCAAACCTCTTCTAACCTCCAATCTGTCGGACTGTAACCCGTTAGTGAGTCAGAGCATCTAAGAAGCGTTGAAGATTAGTGAGGAACCCAGGTTTTTTGGGGGCTGGAGTTTGCTCGGTGGAGCTGGAGCTGGTAGCCTTGGCAAGGATTTGGTCAAGGGCATCTCCTATGGGTTTTTGAGGTTCTTCGGCAATCAGCTGATATTCGCCATCGGTTTCTAGCCAGACTTGCCAGAGTCCAGGGTAAGAGCGGATTAAGGCGGCTTGATCGAGGGGACGAAGGTAGTAACAGGACTCAATCGTTTTCAAGAAGCGATCGCGCAGCTGACGAGCTGCATAGCCAATGCCAACGACATAGAGATCTTCCAGCTGGGGGTTGAGCAAAACAAAGGGGCGATCGCCAGCAAGATTAGATAATTTTTCGACTTGGGAAACTTCTACCGATGAAGGGGCAACCAGTAAGAAAGCTTCGTCATCCGGCTGAATTTTGTCTTCCATTGGTGTCCGGGACGAGCCAACGTCGTCAATTTTAAAAGGAACATCTCCCCAATCACGGCGGGCAAGAGCAGCAGCACCTGTATCGGGAAAGAAAACTTTAGGCTGGACGCCCAACTGTTCAAAAACGGGAAGAAACTGCTTGCCTATCGATTGGGCTTGGAGGGCAATTTCTGGGAAGATCAACTCGACTTGCAGCCTGGTGCGACCGTCACTCAGAGCGGCTTGAGTTGCCTCTTTAGCTTGAGAGATCGCTTCTTCTAGCGTATTGGGAAGTTCTGCCATAATCTGTTTTTTGCCTATTACCAGGTTATCTTAGTATTAACTTATATAAAGAAAATTTTAAGAGTGATCCAGCAGAATCAAGCCCATTGTACCAACGAAGATATACTGCTTTCGACTCTAAACCAAGATGAGTTCCTCGGCCGTTTCTGCCGACTTGCGGTCATCAATATTCTCTCTAACCTTACGGTGCCTCTTGCTGGTTTAATCAGCGTCGCCTTCTTGGGGCACCTGATCGAGATTCGTCACCTTGCTGGGGTCACTCTGTCCACCATTCTGTTCAACTATATCTATCGATCTTTAGGGTTTCTACGCATGGGCACCACTGGGATAACTGCCCAAGCCGTGGGACGTGATGATCGAGAGGCCGTTCTACTTACCGGCTTGCGTAATGGTTTACTAGCTCTGGGGCTAGGTCTCGCCATCCTAATTTTGCAGCACCCTTTGCAAGAGCTCGGGTTTGCCCTGTTGAGTGCCGCACCAGAAGTCAAGTCCTCAGGTCAAGCTTATTACAGTACTCGGATTTGGGCAGCACCTGCAACTCTGCTCAACTTCGTGCTAATTGGTTGGTTTCTCGGACGTGAACACAGTGGCAAGGTATTGGTGATGTCCGTAGCTGCCAATGGAGTCAATATTGTGCTTGACTACCTTTTTATTGTCCGGTGGGGATGGGAAAGTGCGGGGGCTGGTATGGCGACTACTGTTAGCCAGTACCTCATGTTGCTAATAGGGATGATTTTCGCAGCCCGTGAAGTTCAGTTTAAAGAGGTACGAGCGGTAGCTGGACAGCTACTTGACAGGTCAACTCTGAAAACCGCCTTTGTGCTTAATGGAAACATCTTTGTACGAACTTTAGCCTTTCTCTCTACCTTCTCCATATTCACCAACCTGAGTTCGGTTATGGGAACGATGATGTTAGCGGAAAATGCACTGCTCTTACAGGTAGTCACGCTGGCAGTCTACTTTATTGATGGACTGGCATTCGCCACAGAGAGTTTAGTAGGAATCTTTCAAGGCAAAGGAACTAATAAGCAGCTAGCCTCCGTAGTCCGGATTTCTGGGGTAACCAGTCTGATCTTAGGACTTACCTTCGGTCTCGTATTTGTCCTATTTCCGGAGCCTCTGTTTGGTCTGTTAACGAATCATTCCGAAGTTATTAACAGCATTGTCATCTATGTTCCCTGGCTACTACCAGTCCTGGGATTCGGCTCAATGGCTTTTATTCTGGATGGGTACTTCCTGGGTTTAGCAGAAGGTTCTACCATCCGAAATGCTGCTTTGATCGCAACTTTGTTAGGATTTGCGCCGATGGCTATAGCTGCATGGCAGTACCAAAGTAGCCATATGTTATGGCTGGCAATGTCTTTGTTCATGGCAGCAAGAGTCATTACTCTTGGTACGCAAGTACCAAGAACACTCAGGAGTTTGGAAACCTAAGCGATCGCTCTTTCTACTGCACATCCTGTCGAATTCTATACCGAATTGTTATCAGCTTCATTTAGCCGTTGAGGTTAACATCCAGCCAAAGCCGGTTCCGGCATCAGCCGTTCCAATACTTGCGTGAGCACCATTGCCGTCCAGTCCACATCCGCTTCCGTAGTATCTCGCCCCAAGGTTAGGCGGATGCCGCCAAGGGCAATGGAGTCACTGTAGCCCATTGCCTGAAGGATGGGACTAGGGCTGAGTTTGCCGCTGTGACAGGCAGAACCAGCACTGATTCCAATCCCAGCCAGATTCAGTTGCCGCACAAGAGTTTTTCCAGTGACACTTTTGCCATCTCCGATGACCGAGAAACTGGCATGATGAGGTAAACGGTGAAGCCGAGAACCTGTAGGCATCAGGTTTGGAGTGTCACTCAGCTGGTCAAAAAGGCGATCGCGTAACCCAGTCAACCGAGGTGTCTCCATTGCCATTTCGCTTGCCGCCAGTTCTGCTGCCACACCAAAACCAGCAATTACTGGAACAGCTTGAGTACCAGAGCGCAGGCGCGATTCTTGCCCCCCACCCCACATCATCGGCGCTAATTCAACACCACTGCGGATATACAGTGCCCCCGCACCTTGAGGCCCATAAATCTTATGGCTCGAAATCGAGAGCAAATCCACAGGTAGCTGCTGTACGTCTATAGGTAGCCGTCCGGCAACTTGCACGGCATCAGTATGAAACAAGACACTGTGGGAGCGAGCAATCTGACCCAAGGCGTTAATCGGTTGCAGCGTACCGACCTCGCTTTGACCGTAGATGACTGAAACTAAAACTGTATTGGGTTGCAGTGCATTTTCCAAATCAATAGGATCAACCCTTCCTTGGGTATCTACTGGCAACCGCGTCACTTCCCAACCCCAGGTGGTGAGTAGGCGCATTGGTTCTACTACCGCTGAATGCTCAACGCTGGAAATGATTATATGCTGAGGCTTTCTGTATCCTTGGGCAACACCCAGAATTGCCAAATTATCCGCCTCCGTGCCGCCAGAAGTGAAGATAATCGACTCGGCCGATGCATTAATTAGCTCGGCCACCTGCATTCTTGCCCGTTCCGTCACCATTGCCGCTCGTTGCCCCCACTCGTGCAGGCTGGCAGGATTGCCCCACTGTTGGGTGAGGACATCTTGCATAGCGGCAATTACTTCTGGGCGCGGCGGTGTTGTGGCGCTATAGTCCAGATAAATTTGCATGGTTTTTTAGGCAACGAGCTATAGTCTACCTTCAGCATATAGTCTATATCTCACTAACGAAGAGCCGCGCCGTTCATACCAAGTTGGATTAATACAGCTTACTCTCTTTTCCCATTCTCCCATCTTCCCATTCCCTACTCCTTAGAAAGCTGATGACTAACCGCCTGGTTTACCGACGTTGTAGTCCTCATGAGATAAAACAGCGTAGGGCACTAACAGGCTACCACAGTCATGGCAGATCATCCGGTAGTTACGGGTAACGGGAATACTTATGATACAGCGGTTATGGCGGAGCCGCTTTCCACCAAATTCTCTGTAATTCTGCTGACTTTCCAACCCAGCAATAATTGCACGAGCTTTGATCACTACATGAGTTGGAAGGCTTGTTAAATCTATAGGGTCTTGTGCGAACGTAGACTCCCACTCTTGTTTTTGCTGTCTTTTTTCTTCCCGTGCCTTAAATTGCTGATCGCATCGGTGGCAGCTTTGACCATATCCTTTATGACCGCACGAAAATGTCTTTTTTCTTCTCGACATAGAAAGGGGGTAGGGGGTCTCGCCCCACAACCTCACACTGCGGCTACCCTGTGAGCAATTCCCCAAGTTAAACGGTTAAATAAAATGCGAACTTAATCGCTTGCAATTGATCTTAGTTTAAGAGCGACAAGTCTATGAGAATTGTTCTTGTAGAACAGGGCACACTAACTTTATCCAGCTGTTGTCTTCCTTGATCAGAAACAAGCATGCATCTACTTTCCCAAACTCGGTGGCGTTTATGTAGTACTTTTCTTCTAGTGCTGGCTCTGTCTGCTTGTCAACGGGTGCAGCCCCAGATTCGTCGTCCAACTCCTCTCCCCCAAGACCCTTTTGTGCAGGCTTACTTTAATCATGCTGAGTCAGCTAAATATACAGAACCTTACCGACAGCTGACTCGACCGGGAGATGACTTAGAGCAGCTGATTTTGGAAGCGATCGCCTCAGCTGAGTCAACGGTGGATGTGGCTGTTCAGGAATTGCGCTTGCCCAAAATTGCCCAAGCACTGGTTGCTCGTCATCAAGCTGGTGTCAAAGTAAGAGTAATTTTAGAAAATAGCTACAGTCGTCCCTGGAGTGACTTCACAGCTGCTGAGGTAGGCAAACTGCCCCAGCGAGAGCGGGATCACTATAATGAGGCACTAAAACTAATAGATCGCGATGGCAATGGTCAGCTGACCCCAGATGAAATTAACAAAAGCGATGCGCTGGTAATGTTGCGTAATGCTCATGTGCCTGTGATTAACGATACAGCTGACGGTTCCAAGGGCAGTGACTTGATGCATCACAAGTTTGTCGTCGTTGATAGACGTACACTGATTGTCACCTCAGCTAACTTCACCACGAGCGATATATATGGTGACTTCACGGCAGCTGACAGTCGCGGTAATGCCAACAACCTGCTGAAGATCGAGAGTTCACAGTTAGCCGATCTGTTCACTGAGGAATTTAACATCATGTGGGGGGATGGTCCTGGCGGCAAGCCGGACAGCCTGTTTGGCATCAAAAAGCCGTTTCGACCAGCGCAGCCAGTCACGTTAGGCGATACCATCATCACTGTGCAGTTTTCCCCAACTTCTGCAACACAGCTCTGGAGCCAGAGTAGTAATGGTCTGATTGGTAAAACTCTGAGTACAGCCGCCAAAACTGTGAATATGGCGCTGTTTGTCTTTTCGGAGCAGCGTCTGGCTAACATCCTAGATACAGAGCATCAAAAGGGTGTTCAGATCCGAACTTTAATTGAACCAGGCTTTGCCTATCGCTACTACAGTGAGGGGCTAGATATGATGGGGGTGGCTCTCTCAGATAAGTGTCGATACGAAGCCAATAACCATCCTTGGCAGGATGCGATCGCGACTGTCGGTGTACCCCAACTGCTAAAGGGCGATGTCTTACATCACAAATTTGGCGTCGTGGATGGTCAGACGGTAATTACAGGTTCTCACAATTGGTCGGAGGCGGCAAATACTCACAACGATGAGACTTTGCTGGTAATTAATAGCCCTATGGTAGCTGCCCATTTTGAGCGCGAGTTTGAACGCCTCTATACCCAAGCTGTATTGGGAGTGCCAGTAGCGGTTCAGCAAAAGATTCAGGCACAGAAGCAAAAATGTCCTCAGATAACTCAGGCTACTGAACGTAACGTCCCAACCTCTGGGCAGTCAGTTAACCTCAATACTGCTAGCCAGAAGGAATTAGAGACGCTGCCAGGAGTTGGTTCAAAACTGGCACAGCAAATTATTGCCACGCGGCAGCAAAAGCCGTTTACTTCTCTAGAAGACCTTGACCAGGTGTCGGGAGTCGGGTCAAGTTTGCTTCAGAAGCTGGATGGTCGCGTTACTTGGTAATTTTATTAGAGCCTAGGGGGTTGCGCTCACACAGAAGAACAAAAATCTCTTTCCCTAGCCTCCAGCCCTAGTCCCTAACCCTTATGATCAAGTAGAAAAATCTACTGCTGCAACAAAGGTACTCGCCTGTAAGCAGTCACCAGTAGATATCGTAGTTCAAATAGCTGGACTACTTTGTGATTTCGTTTACAGAATAACTTAGCAGTCAATGCTACCTCCGGTAGATTAACTAAGCAAGTCAGCACTTAGCTTTAGAGGGAGGAACTGTAATTTATAACTTCTTAACATAACTCTAAGCCTAAAAAATAGGAGTATATTTATGCCTGATAAGCAATTGAATGACTTACCTTCAGAAGTAAGAGAACAGCTACCTGAAGGGGCTCAACAGATTTTCCTTGCAGCACTTAATAGTGCCCAAGAAGATGGTATGGACGAGCAGGCTGCCCTTAATGTTGCTTGGAACAGCGTCAAGAACGGCTACGAGCAAGGTGAAGATGGCAAGTGGCATCGAACCCCAGATGCTTCCAATAGCACGAATAAAGGTGTCACTTCTGGTGGCAATTAAGGTTTTTATTTGGTGTCTAGCCCTTTAATTGCAGAAGGAAAGCTCCGGCTGTTAGGGAGTTCCTTCTGTTTTTTACTAAGCTGTTTTGGGAAAAAAGAGATAGTTGGTAGACCTTGCCCCACATTAGCAACGAGATTTATCTTGGAAGTAGGGGTATAGTAGGTGATTCTTGGCGAGGGGGAATGTAGAACTTCCTTCTGTCTGGGGACAGTTGAATATAGTGAGGAACAGCCTATGTTTCGCTCAACCGAGGAATAGATATCACCCAAATATCATTTACTACGTATCTCACTGATGCTGTTGAGTGTTAATCCGTCAACCCTGATGTCCAGCAAAATCTAGAATACTAGCTGTACCAGCCTTATTGTCTGGGAACCGCTATAAGCCTTTTAATTACTCAGCTTTTCAACGGAGAGGGGGGGATTCGAACCCCCGATGGCTGTGACACCATAACAGATTTCGAGTCTGCCGCATTCAACCGCTCTGCCACCTCTCCCTCTATTGGAGTATCCTTCGATATTCTACTGGCATCAGGGCATATTGACTAGGATTTTATAGTAGCGGAGCATCACTGTTAATTGTTTCAAGGGCTGTTTCAAAGCCGCCATTAGGTGTCCACTGTACTGCACCATCGCGACCAGTCCAGTAGAGTGGGATCTTGGCGTTTCGCAGCAGCTGCGCCGCTTCGGAATCCACTGCGTTGGATGAAGCGATCGCAACTTTCGGTTGCAGTGCTTCCAATAATTCTGGCGTCAGTGTGCCGCCGGACCACCAAAGCACTTGAATACGAGGTAAATTGCCAGTTTTTACTAACTTTACCTGAATATCTGGCTGAATTTCTCCCACGAGCAACCAAATCTGATCGCGAATTTGCAACCTTAACATCAGTGGTTCAACGTTGATTAATTCAATGGGTGTAGACCCAACCGATAACGTTTGACCTAGTGAGAGTTGCTGATATTTTCCCTGGTGGGACTCAACTGCACCAGCAATAGCAGAACTAGAGACAGTAGTGTCCTTGTCCTGAGTGCCAGCTGATGATTGTGAATTAGCTCCATCATAAAATGTCTTAATTGGTAGACTCGCCAACATTTGAAGCCAGCCACTCCTGCGGCGGGGCTGCGAATCGAGGGCAAAAGCCCAATCAATTTGATTAACTCCCTGCTGTTGCAGAAAAGGTAACACTGTAAAACTTGCTGTATCGGCTTCCCCACTATTAACTAGTGTGACTTGCCCCCGGTCTTGAATCACTAAAACTTGCTCTTGAGCTGTGGCTAGCACAGTTACTTGAAACTGTACTGCCTTTGTTTGCCAAACAGGAAGTGCCACTAAGCTCACTGCTACTAAACCTACCAGCCACCATCGACGCCGTACGCGAGAGCTAATACAGCTCAACCCGAGTAGACCATACAGTAGCAGCAGTTGCATAAGGGAAATTGTCCCAACAGCCACAGAACTTCCGGGCAACTCACTGAAAAACTTTACTACCGCTATCAATAACTGAGTTGGATAGTATAGCAACCAAGCGAGGGCACTGCCTCCTACCGACCAAATTAATGCGACTACGGTACTGATGAACCCACCTAAGCTGATAACAGTAATTAATGGGGCACAGATAATGTTGGCTGCAATACTATATGGCGCAACCACGCTAAACACATAAAGTTGCAAGGGTAGTGTCCATAACGCAGCAGCTAGGGGAATCGCAATTAAAGAGGCGAGTGCTGGTGGTAACCAATCTAATCCTTGGGAGACCATCGGTACGGTGACTAGCAAACCCAGCGTTGCTAAAAAACTCAACTGAAATCCTAAATCCCAAATCCAAAGGGGATTGAATAGTAATAAAAGAGTTGCTGCAACCAACAGCGATCCCAAGGGTTTGACCTTACGTTGTGTCACTAAAGCTACTAACGCCCCAAAGCCCATAATCGCTGCTCGCATTACCGAGGGCTGTAATCCTGTTAGACCAACAAAAATTATTAGGGAACCCGTGCCAAAAGCTAACTGCGCTCTTACTGGGAAACGCTTGGTCAGTACCAGTACCACACCTAAAATTAAAGAAGTTTGAGTCCCAGAAGCAGCTAAAGCATGAGCCAATCCAGCCTGAATAAACTGATTGCGGATGTCGTAAGGTATGTCAACCGCTCGACTCCCTAAAACCATTGAACTCAAAAGCGGCCCTGTTGGACTACCGAGCCAGCGTACTTGTGAACGGGTAATTCGCTGCTGCAATGCCCACCATCCCCATTGGCGCTCTTGCTGTTCTTCAGATTCGGTAACTTGACGCCCACTGAACCCGGCAAATACACCTTCTTTTGCTAAATAAGCGCCAAAATCAAAACTACCCGGATTCAGCGCTGGTTTGGGTTTGTATAAAACGCCAGTGACAGAAATATGTTTACCAGGATAAAGACCAGTTGCCTGAAGCAGGGGCACTGTTACATACAACTTGCCCGTTACTCCCTTGCTTTTGACACCTGCGTTGTCGCTGCTTTCAACCTCATTTAACTGCGTAGTTTCTAACCAGAATTGTCCGCGCTGAGTGCGTGTCAGGCGAGGCATATTCTCAACCTTGCCTTGAACTGTAACGACTTGCTCCTGCACTGTGCCATTAGGTGAACGAACAAACTGGCTGATGTCGTTTGATGCTGGTTGCGGCACTCGCGCTTGAAAATATATAGGTGCTAAAGCTCCAACTATTCCAGCTAATAGCCACAGTCTTGGTCTTGGTCCAGTTTTCCAAACTCGGGGGATAGCGATCGCTGCCACTACCCCTAAGACACCTACTCCTATGACCAATACCGCAGACTCTTTCAAGGAAATGGTACGGGACAGCAAGCCTAGACTTGCTGTAGACAGTAGACCAAGAATATAAACCAAACTCAGTAGAGCACCACTGGCGGGATTCATCAGATTGCTAAACCCAGCTTCAAACCCTGTACAGCATGAAAAAACAGCAGACGAAGTGCCGGACTTCCTAAGCAAGCGTGAATAGTACACAGCACTGGCTGGTTGCGTCCAAAACCAGTGAGAGAAATAACGCTACTGACTGCTAACAAAACCAGTAATATCGATTCTGTCCCGAAGTGTGGACTTTCTAGAATTGCCTGATGCTGCATCAGTAGCGATGGAACCCCATTGGTGTAGCCGACTGCTAAGAAAAGAAACATCCTAGGAGCAAGTTTACGGTGGTCAGCTCGACATTGAAAAGCCTCTGCCGTATCTGTCACCACCCGCCCTCGCCATGCTGAAAACCCGACAAAACTACCCAGCACAAAGATTACAATCGCCATCATCAACGGGTGTCCCCAATGCACAATCGGCTCAGGAACTTCCAAACTCCGAAATTGGCTGGCACCTAGATCTAGTAGCTGATTTAAGTTTGCCATTGGTTTTACAACCTCCTATCTTCCGCAGATCTTACTGCCTTACCAGCAACCTTTCTGTACAATTCAAGCAAGCTAAGTTAGAAGGATGAGGCTCATAAAAATCAGTCAATGCAATACCTCGTCTTACCGATTCTGATTAAGCTGGCAAATTTTCGAAGCGCCGTAATCTATCTAACGGAAATCCCAATGCCTCTCGTTGCTGCAAATAAAGTTGAGCAACTCGTTTTGCCAAGTTGCGGATTCTGCCAATGTAGCGTGTACGCTCCGTAACCGAAATAACGCCTCTAGCATCCAGGAGATTAAAAGTGTGAGAACACTTCAAAACGTAGTCAAGACTGGGTAGAACAAGCCCTCGTTGAGTCAGTTGTTCTGCTTCTTGTTCATACAGACCGAACAAAGTAAATAATAAATCTGGGTTGGATGCCTCAAAGTTATAAATACACTGCTCAATTTCTCCCTGAAGGTGAACATCTCCATAGCTAATACCATCGCTCCAGCAAATCTTAGTCGATGCATCGACTTGCTGGAGATACATGGTTAGTCGCTCAATACCATACGTGATTTCAATTGAGACTGGCTTACAGTCAATCCCCCCGCACTGCTGAAAGTATGTAAATTGGGTAATCTCCATCCCGTCAAACCACACTTCCCAGCCGACGCCCCAAGCTCCTATCGTGGGATTCTCCCAATTGTCTTCTACAAAGCGAATATCGTGATCTTCAGGGCGAATACCCAGCGCCTTGAGGGAATCCAGATAAATCTCTTGAATATTGTCTGGTGAAGGCTTAATCAAAACTTGGTACTGGTAGTAGTACTGAGCTCGATTAGGATTTTCGCCATAGCGCCCATCCGTTGGTCGTCTACACGGTTCAACATAAGCTACAGACCAAGGCTCAGGTCCAATGGCTCTCAAAAAAGTATGAGGATTCATCGTACCTGCCCCTTTTTCTAGATCGTAGGGCTGACCAATCAGGCAACCGCGATTGCCCCAGAACTGATGTAACGTAGCAATCACTAACTGAAAATTCATATGTGCCTCCGCTTGATCCCTCCCAAAACACATCCTTCATTGTTGCGCAAATGCCCAACGAAACTAGGCTTGAGCCATTATTTAAAAAAAATGGAGAAAGGGGTTGACAATCAGGTTTAGGAGAAGTACATTGGTAAATGCGCTCGAAGGAGACAACAACCTCCCAGCGCCCCGAACCTAGACAAATCAATAGTTTGAAAGTTTTAAACGAACCAATACTCGTCAAGAAAATCAGGCGAACGGGATAGCCCGTAAGCCAAGAAATGAAGAAAGCCTCACATCTTCGGATGAGAGGCAGCCAGAAAATCTCAAAATGGAGAGTTTGATCCTGGCTCAGGATGAACGCTGGCGGTATGCCTAACACATGCAAGTC
>DATNPI010000400.1:0-10363 GCA_036703325.1 Coleofasciculaceae cyanobacterium | reverse complement strand
CTTGGGCGATGGTCATCCATATTCTTTAGCAGAAATTGGTCGCGCTCTGGAGCTATCTCGCGAACGAGTGCGTCAAATTGAAGCGAAAGCTCTGCAAAAGTTGCGGCAACCCAAGCGCCGCAACCGTGTGCGGGATTATCTAGAGGCTTTGACCTAAGTAGCTGTCTTTGGCTTCTGTTGCTTGACTAAACTCTCAACTTATGCAACCAGCTTAAAAGCTGGTTGTTTTTTTTGAAGCAATAGTATTAAAAGCCCCCGTTTTCGATATCAGCCGCACTGAGCTTATAAGCACGTTGGGCAGCTTCAACGGCTGCCTGAGTTTGTGGACCCCAAACACCATCAATGGAGCCGCGATAGAAGCCTTGTTCTTGCAGACGCCTTTGTAGCGCCTGTGTATCATACCGACTGGTAGTAATTATTGGTGTTGATGAACGATTTGACCCGCCGATTGCTGGCATTGCCGCCAGAGTTTGTGGCCCGACAATCCCGTCAACTGTTAGCCCTTTCGCTTGCTGGAATCTCCTGACAGCGTCTTGGGTTGCCTGATCAAAGATACCGTTGGCACCACCAGAGAAGCCGGCTACGGCCAAACTTTCCTGAATGGCACTGACTTGTACTCCGCGATCGCCCAATCGCCAAATGCGCTTAGAAAAATCTATCACTGGCTGTGGGCTTGATTGGAGTTGCTTGCCTAAAAAAGTCTCAGTATCTGTACCCACAATGCCATCCGATGTCAGTCCCATAGCTTGCTGAAATCGAATGACGGCTTCTTGAGTCATTGAACCAAAATAGCCAGTGACATTTCCTTGAAAGTAGCCCAGTTCCTGCAAACGCTTCTGAAGGGTCGTGACTTGTTCGCCGCGATCGCCTTGTTTAACCAATGCCGAAGCTTGACTAGGCAGTCCCAGGAGCGAGAGTGCAACAGTAAGGGATAGCAAACTGTAGGTAGCACTTGATGAAAGCTTGTGCTGAGGACAAACGCGATAATCCTTGTCTCTACAAAATAAGCGTGACTTCTCCCAAGTGGAAGTCGAAGCTGTGCAATCCGAGTCTGCGGGTGCTTCGTGGGCTAAAGCTAAATGAAGATAAGCTAGGGTTTCCATAGTTTTTTCCGAGCATCACAAAGCCGAGCACTAGTCTAGACTGGAAATTTTACTACTAAACTGGCGGCAATGCTGGTATCTAGGGAAAATAGGCCACCCGTGCATCAAGACCACGCGATCGCAAAAGCTGAGAGCGGCTTTCTGCACGAGCGCGGTTGTTAAATACCCCAACATTTACATAATCGCCTAATCTTGAATTCGTTAGAAACGCCTCGAAAAATCCAGATCGTCGCACTTGGGACAGTTTATCGCCACTCTCATTGGGGACGATCACAACATAGCGATACGTCACTAGTGCTACCAAGGTTTCCCGATTAGCAATACCAGTCACTGCTAAATTATTCTCTGTCTGTAACTGCCTAACGGCTTGTGTAGTTCCAAAACCATACTCGCCGTCAATCGCGCCTTTGTAAAAACCAGCAACTTTTAACCGTTTCTGAAGCTCTGCCACTTGCGAACCAAAACTGCCTGGGCCTAGGGTGACTTCACGGCGATCACGAGGTCGCTCTGCAATATCTCTGTTACCCCTGTTCAGTTCTGCGAGAGTTGATGAACCGACAATGCCATCAACCCCAAGTCCTCTTTGTCGCTGGAACTGTCTAACTGCTGCCTCAGTTTCAGAATCAAAGAACCCATCTATGGGTCCGACATATAAACCTTCATCTCTCAACCGTTCTTGTAAGAAGCGGACATCAGGACTGCGATCGCCCGGTCGCCGTACTAGATTTGTGCTACCAAGAGAAGTAAATGGCTGGGTGGAAATCCTTCTTTTGCGATCAAATTCATCAAATAATGCTGTCTCGGTTTGCGGTCCGACAATGCCATCAGTAGGCAGTCCCCTGTCTCGCTGAAATCGGATGACTGCATTCCTGGTTACTGAACCAAAATTACCATTAGGAGACTGATTGAAGTATCCCAACTGCCGTAAACGCTCTTGGATGAACGTTACTTGTGGACCCTTATCGCCTTGCCTAATAGTCTGTGCTAATGTCTGGCTTGCTGTCCCTAAGACGCCAAGTGCGACTATTATAGGCAGCAAATACATCCAAGCTTGGCTTGAAAACTTTCGCCAGTCTCGTCGTTCAGATAGACCAACGTCTGGGGAAGTCTCATGGGCTAAGGCAAGATGAAGATAGGCAAGAGTCTCCATAATTTTATCGTGTCATTTGTATCTAGCCAGTTTATCCTAGAGGTTTGGGCATTGCTAATTTTTAGGCGCTCTAAGCTTGCTAGCGCGACATCTGTACAGTTTTTACAGCCTAAAAATTGAGAGGGGGCTATATATCCTGACTCCCAATTAAAGATTGGGTAACCAGATATGTAGCCCTCTAAAATTTTTCCCGTTAGTTAACTTTTCCTGAAGCCAGAACAGACTATTTCTTTCTGGCTCATTTTTACTTTAGACTCTGTTGCCGTCTCCGAAATTTCTATCCTGTTCTAATTTTAAACTGCCCCAATTGACCTGACTTTGACACACATCAACGCCTCTTTCGCTGACATTTTTAATTATCTAAGGACTGCCAGTAAGTTGATTCTCTGAGGATTTACAGGGCAAAGCTTGAAGGATGTTTCTGTCAAAAATGGGTCAAGATACGTTGTTTAAATCAGTCCGAGCTGACTACATAACAAGGCAACAAGCACAGAAAAACCAGTAATTGCCAAAGCCACAAGCGGGTTTTGCCCTTGACTAACTGCAAAAGATGTGACGATCCCAGCACCTAATGCGGCCGTAACAGCTGCTCCCAGCCAGTCTCTATCCGAGTTTTTGTTGTACATCGTTTGTGAGCTTTAAGTAAGGTTGTTAAAACTGTGAGTTACAGTTTTACAAACTACCACTCCTTCTTCACTAGCTTTTCAGTTATCTAGGATTTTGCAATTAAGATTAAACTTTAGCTATTTTTCTTAACACAATGAAATTGACAAGCAACTCTAATCAAACCGCTTTGCGGACTTATTAACCCACATTCTGGAGCCTCCAGTAGCACAAGATGCTCCTAACAAAGCTAGTGCTATCGGTTTTTTGGGAATTAATCTTGGTAACTTTTAATACATAGACTACGTAAAAAATCTTCCCATTCCTCATTTGCCCTAATCGCCTCCACAAGACCCGAGTTCCCAAAGGTTGCGCAGTGCGATACTTCAGGGTGCGGCATGGGGACTCAAACTCTTGATTAGTTAAATCGACAGTAAAAGCTTCGTAGAACCCGATAGGTTGCTCCTACTTCTACCGCTAGCCACTAAGTGCAGCGCCGCAGAAGTTTGTGAACACTTCTAAAAACGGGGGAGGGAGAAGGAGAGAAGGAGATTTGAACGGCAGAGTTATTTCCGCGAGGCTGCACTAAGAAGATCGGGTGTAACTTACCGATCAATTCGTTCAATGTTGCCCGCCTTAATCCAACCTTCTTGAGTGCCCTGTACCAACCGCACCTGTTGCCATCTTTGATCGTCGCTTTCTTTGAGAACGTACACTTCCTGATTGAAAGTAACACCACCGCTGCGGTTGGCATCTGCGCCTGGCGCGTCACGGAGAATCAACCCTTCTGACCAGGTAACACGCGCCTTATAAGCTCCTGGTGGTAGTGGCTTATCTGGCGACTCAGCGGCAGTAGGTTTGGTGAGCGATTGAGAGTTAGACGCTGTCGGAGAAGTTGATTTCTTAGCAGCTTGTGACGGCTTGGCTCGCTCCTCCGCAAAGATGGGCTTGGGCGGGACAACTGAAAGCTTAGTCCAGAAGTAAAAGGCAACGGCGACAGTGCTACCCATTAAGAGGACGATGCCAATAATAAAACCGACGATAAATTTAGCTATACCTGCCAAACTCATAAGCAGTTGTTAGTTGTTAATTGTTGGTTGCTGGTTGTTGGTTGTTGGTTGTTTGACTAATAACAAATAACCAACAACCAACAATAATATTATTGAAATTGACGCTGAATACGACTGCTTAAACGGCTATCTCTAGAGGCCAGGCGGGCTTTTCCAGCAGCGGCCCAGTCTTGTAAGAACTGGATTTGCTCTTGTGCTGTCCGAGCTAAGGGAATAATCTGGCTGGCGGCTTCCAAGACATCATCGGTGGTGAAGTCTCGGTTCTGGCTGAAGCCAATGTGCATGGCTTCAATCAGGGTTTGCTCAATTTCCGCTCCCGAAAAGTCGGGTGTCTCGTAAGCTAGGCGCTCTAAATCATAACTTTTGAGGTTGTGAGGTCGCAGTCGAGATAAATGTAACTCAAAAATGGCATGACGTTCTTCTTGGCTTGGCAAACCGACAAAGAAGATTTCATCAAACCGACCTTTACGGAGCATCTCTGGGGGTAAAGCCTGGATATTATTGGCAGTGGCGACGACAAACACAGGCGATCGCTTTTCGGCTAGCCAGTTAATGAAGGTACCAAAGACGCGGCTGGTCGTTCCGGCATCTCCTTTAGAATCAAGTCCAGAGAAGGCTTTGTCAATCTCATCAATCCAGAGAATGCAGGGAGCAAGCGCTTCTGCCAGCTGAATCATCTGTCGGGTACGGGATTCGGATTCTCCAACTAAGCCGCCGAATAGACGCCCAACATCCAGGCGCAGCAAAGGGAGGTGCCAGTGGTGAGCGATCGCCTTTGCCGTTAAGGATTTTCCAGTTCCCTGAATCCCCACCAATAGCAAGCCACGAGGATGAGGCAAACCATATTGTCTGGCGCGTTCCGTAAAGGCACCACCTCGCCGCAGTAGCCAGTCTTTCAAGTTGTCTAAACCGCCGATATCAGAAATTTTTTCTTGAGTTGGGTAAAACTCTAAGATCTGCGTTTGACGAATCGATTGGCGTTTTTCTTCTAAAACCAATTCCACGTCTTCCGGTTGGATTTCACCGTGAGAGGCGATCGCACGGGTAAGAACCCGACGAATCCGCTCTAGGGAAAGACCCTGAGAGGAACGCACCAGTTCATCTAAAACTTTATTATCCAGGGATTGACCCGTAGCAGCTAACAAGCGTCCCACCTCTGCTTTGATTTCCGACGCCTCTGGCAAGGGAAATTCCAGAACCGTCAGCACTTCCGCCAAGTCAGGGGGGACAGCAACTTGCGGCGTCACGATCACAATATTCTTGGGCTGGGATTTTAGACGCCGCGACAAATTTCTCAGTTTCCGAGAAACCGAGATATCTTCCAAAAATCGGTGAAAATCCCTTAATATAAAGATTCCAGCCGCATTCTCCGCTACTTTCTCCACAAATTCTAAGGCTTGTAAGGGATTGCGCCGTCCAAAACCAGCATCGTTCGGATTGCCCTGGTAGCCATCAACAAAATCCCAGATATAAACAGCGCGATCGCCCAAGCGTTTAGCGGCTTGCGCGATCGCGGCTTCGACTCGCTCCTCTTCCGGAGTTGGAATGTAAATCAGAGGATAGCGGGCTCGTAGGAGAAGCTCAAACTCATCATTAAAACTCATGACACCTATGGGTTATGGGCAAGACAATTAAGAATTAAAATTAAAGCTTGAGAAAACCCTTTTTTCTTTTGCCTTCGGAGATTGTTTCTCCTCCACGAACCGACTATCCGGGTAGTTGTCGCTTGAGAGCTTCTAAGGCATCCCAGCGCCGATCTGTTGGTGATGCACTACCTTCATCATTAATCGGAATTCCAGGGCAATTCTGGTCACAAAGTTGCCGTGGGGGCATTGCTAGACACAACTGCTCATATAGCCAAGCATCTGGCTGAAAATAGCCTTGTGGGGGCAATGTCTCAACCAACTCTTCTAACGAGGTTTCCCGCTCTAAGGGACCAGAATCAGGTTGATCGGCTGACTCGTCTAACCAAACCATTTCCGATGCATCCAGTACTAAACGGTGGTTGTATTGTTGCAAGCAGCGATCACAAGTCAAGGTAATAATCGTTTCCGCTTTAGCTGAAACTTCCAGATAATTTCCCTGATGCGTTACTTGGAGGCGTCCTCGTACCGAAGTTAGACTCTCCAATCCCTCAAGGAACTCATTAAACTGAATTACATCTGTCTGCTCTGGTCGCTTGAGCAGCCCAGGAATATGAATGGCTTCCATGATGCTGTATACCCTCCAAACGGCTCACACCAAGCTGTGAAATACGTTTATTCTCTTTGTCGCTCCAATCTTCGCCCAGCTAATTGCTAATTGCGCTACAGGAAGTCTTCAGCGCAGACGGACAACAAGACGCCGATCTGGCTCTTGCCCCCGACTTTGAGTCTCTAAATCGTCACATTCCTTTAAAAAGGTATGAACTTGACGCCGTTCTGCGGAAGACAAAGATTTCATTTCAAATTCTTCACCTGTCTCACGGACTCGTTGAGCGGCGTGAGCCGCTAGCGCCCGCAGTTCCTCTTGACGCCGGAGGCGGTAGCCGTCAAGTTCAATCGTGTAAGCCGCTTGCTGCTCTTCGTCCTGACCCAAATTCAAAATCGAATTAGCCAGATATTGGATAGCATCGAGGGCTGCACCTTCCGGACCAATCAGGGTCTGAATTTGTTGCGGCGTCAGTTGTGTTTTGTCAATTGTCAACCAGTAGCTTGGCTTATCTTCTTGTGATTCATCCTCGTCAGTTGCCTCAACACTAGTGGGCAAACTTGATAACCGCAGAAGTTCTTCAAGCCACTGCTGACCGCGCTGCATTGGCTGATTGTTCATAACTAACTTGAAGCCTTTTTCTTGGAACGTCGTTCAAAAGGCAGTGCTTCTCTAGTTGCACTCTCAGGCTTTTCTTCTTTTTCTTGCGCCTCCATCATCTTCTGAATGTTTTCCGGTAGGGGTTCTCGCATCAGAATGAAGGTCTGAACGGTTTGGAAAATATTGGCAATGAGCATATACATCAGCACACCGGCGGGCAGTGGGAAGAATAAGAACATCCCAGAAAACAAGATTGGGGTAATCTTATTAACCGTTGTTTGCTGCGGTGTGGCATCGCTAGTATTCTGACCAGAGAGAAGCTGGTTAATATACAAACTGATGCCAAAGAAGAGAATCATGCCCACAACATCCCAGTGGATAGTTCCGTCTTCTTCGAAAGCACCTACGCGACCCAAGGCATCAATGAATAGGAAACCTTTATTTGCCGCTAATCCGGGAAGCGTTCCCTGAAGCGTTACTTCTCCAGGTTCCAAAGCTTCAATAGTGCCGTCATCCAGAATCCGCAGTCGTTCTTCGCCTTTAGTGACTTGCCATTTGGGAGCAATTTCAGTGTCCGGATATTCAGCTAGCAATTTCTTGAGGGGTTGACCCTCAACGGTTTGAAAATCTACTTTAGTGTTTTCTCCAACCACTAAGCGATTGCCTGCTGGCAATATAGCGGCAACAGGAGCATGTACGCCATCGGCAATGTAAATATTTTGGGGTTTTGTTGCAAAAGCTTGGGGTTGAATGAGCTCAAGCTGTTCTCTAGGAAAGATTTGTAGATTGACGGCGTAATTGACGTCGGAAAACGGCGACCCTCGCAATGTGGCAAACAGCGCAAACAAAACTGGCATTTGCAACAGTACGGGGAAACACCCAGCTAAGGGGTTGCCGAACTCTTTGAACAGCTTGCTCACTTCCTCCTGCTGTTTTGCAGGGTCATCTTTGTATAGTTTCTGAATTTCTTCTTGCCGCTTTTTCATTAACGGTTGGGTGATTCGCATACGCCTCATGTTGCGAATGGAGCCAGCGTTTAGAGGAAAGAGGGCAAAGCGAATCACAAGGGTCAGCGCCACGATGGCAAGACCATAGCTCGGCACAATCCCGTAAAAGAAGTCCAGGATTGGCAACATGACGTTGTTGGAAAGAAAGCTGATACCAAAGTCCATTCGTATGAAGTCAACCTAGGCGCTGTAAAGTTTTCTGAATCTAATCTATCTAATAATTGTCCAAATGCGAGGCGGGTTATCCGACATGGGTCAGCTAGATGTCCCGCACTCTTTTCCGTAGTGTTGGCTTGTCTGGTGCCAGCATTTGGATGTTCAAGCAAGTTGGTTTTTGTTCCAACGAGTCACATTTGGTGGGCATTTTCCGAGTTCAGTCGCCCTAAGCCTTGATGGAGTCGATGGGTTTACCAGTTTTGAGCGATACTTTCTCGGCAATAAAGTCATAGATTTCGCGAAACCGGGGGATGGCTCTCAATTCTAGGCGACTGCCATCTCTGAGGGTAACAACGAGGTCTCCCCAAGCACCAAGACCACGGGGAACTTTGACAATTTTTGTAATCTCTGAATAGATCACGTCTGTGCGATCGCGTCCTTGCCAACCCCCTGTTACGGAAATTCGGCGATCGGTAATTCGATACCGCAGCCATAGCGCTCGCACGATCGCACCTACCGTCAAGGGCAAGCAAATGACCGTGAACACTAACAAAATATTAATAATCAGATCGCCAACGTGGGGGCCACCTTCGTACATTACTTCCTCTTTAGTAGCCATTTATTACCTCTGATTGTGCCAACAACTGCTTTAATTCTCGCAAAAATTGCGCATATTCGCACTCTCGCGCTTCGGGTCGTACCACTACTACTAGTTGCCAACCCGGTGCAATTTGCGGCAATAACTGGCGGAAAATTGCCCGAATCTGTCGCTTAATTCGATTGCGAACTACCGCCTTTTTACTAACTTTTTGGCTGATGGAGATGCCAATGCGTGTTGGCGGCTTGACCTCATTCCTTGGCAGCAACGTCTTTAGAGTTGGGGCGTTTCCGACATTATTGCGCTGCGGCAGACACCGCAAAGTCAAATAACGCCCTGAGCGACGAATTCCTTTTTGATAAACTGCCTGAAAATCGCGCCTGTGTCTGAGTCGATTCGGTTGAGGCAATGCCACGAGGAACTCCGAAGGGTATAACTAACAGATGCTTAGTGCAACTCTCCAAGCCTCAATCAACAGTCACTACACAGAGAGACGATGACGACCCTTGCTTCTGCGGGCTTTGATGACGCATTGACCATTTTTAGTTCGCATCCGGGCGCGAAAACCAGATGTTCTTTTTTGCTTGCGGTTGGTGCCGCCTAAAGTACGTTGAGTCATGAGCGATTACTTTAAAAAAACGAATCGACGCTTTGCAAAAGAGTCACAATCTCTTACATTAGCATCTCTGCCAGTATCTAACCTCCAATACTCAAAATCCATGTACCGAGGTAACGCGGCAGTGGCACGTCGCCTGGGGTCAGAATCTGGGCGTTGAAGTAGTACATTCCACCAAAAGGTGGGTTTTTTACATTAGAGAACACCAACTCGATGTCATTACCGGCAGTAATTGGGTCCTTCAAATAAATCTGAATGACGTGATTGTCTTTGTCCCAGTTCACCTCAGAGAGCGGCACAGATGCGCCCTTGACACGCACCTCAATACTCTTGGGATCAAACTTCCCGTCGTAATAATCTGGATAAGAAATAGCAAACTGGGCAACCCCTAATTCCATTCTCTTGGCGGGAATCTTCAATCGGTAACGATCCCACTGGTTAGCGCGACCCCCAAAATCTAAGTAATAGTCCAGCTGATTTTCACGAGCGACACCGCCCCAGAGGGTAAATCCGGGGTTACTCTGTGCCCAACTTAGGCTGGAAAAACCTGTGAGCATACAACTGGTAGCTGCTACCGCACCAAGCAGGCGTTGTATAGAGGATTTTGTAGAGAACATAGGCTTGCTAGTCTTAGCGTAGGGTATTGACGTTTGTCACTAAACTTTACCGTTTTTGACTCTATCAGAGTTGAGCCACTGAGAATTATGACGGCTGATGACGTTAAAGGCTGTTAAGAAGTGCCCCCATGAGTTGGCATTTAACCATTGATGATGGTGCGGTGAGGCTCCATACAAGCAAGTAAGGTGTCTTGAGAAGCTCCACAGCTGGAGTTAAAAATTAAGATAGAATTGTTAAATATTTCTTAAATTTTTCGATAAGCTTGGCGATGCGTCACAATTATCATGGATTGCAGATTTGGGCTGTAGCCGCAAGCGATCGCTGGAAGTGGCAAATCGTCCTCCCCTTCGGAGGAATGCTCACTTCCAATGAAGACTACCCCAAACCAGAAAGGGCGTTGGCTAGGGGCAAACACTGGATTGATAGAGAAAGCGCGTTCAACGCTCTTAATGACTGTCTTTCAGAGTTGTGTAGCAATCAAATCATCAACCAGCAGGAATACCGCAACTTGATGGAATCTTTCATCGGCATCATCCAGCATTGCTGAAGTAACAAACAGTTTCAATTACCCATCGCCCCGCAAGGCTTCTAGCTGCTCAACCTGAACCAGCCATTCCTGCCAACGTTTCGGGAGTTCATCTTGTTCGACAGA
>DATNPI010000079.1:0-2334 GCA_036703325.1 Coleofasciculaceae cyanobacterium | reverse complement strand
GTTTTGTCCTCACCAGAAGACTGGATATTGTACTTTTTCGCCCAGTCCTTAGCTGCCGTTGCTCTGTCTTGATAAGGCACTCGCCAGACTTGCCCCACCTTAGCCGCCTCGAAGTGGTGAGGAATGGGTAATTGTTTGGTGGTTTGGGTGTTCATCTTATAGTTTCTAAATATTTATAGGCTCTCCTATTTAAATTAGTCGGTAGATATTAATAAAAATCAGTTGCAAATGTATCGTCTCAAATATTCATCTTTAGCAGGTTATCGAGAGCGATCGCTCTGATTCCGCTGTCAGGGCAAAACTAGCCCAGATTTCCTCGATCACCTGAGCGAAACAAGCAAAGCTTTGGCGCAAGTTGATAGCCTGTACTAGCTCTGAGGCAACAAGCTGGCTTACTCGACAATCTATTACCTCCCCGCGCAGGGCTGCTGCTAATTTGTCAGCGGTTCGACCACTACCATCAACAGTGACTACAGCACGTCCTACTTGTACGCTGTGCCCTACATCTTGCAAAGTAATCTCTCCACCGTTGATCACAAGTGTGAGTGAGGGGCATCCCTCAGACACTACGCTGGCAATGTGGGCTATCCAAGATGATTCATCGCCCCAATTTGAGCCAGGAACGAGGACAAAGTGAGAGTGGTTCGGTTCCAGTGCTGCTGCCTCAGGACTGGGGGGAGGAACATCAGGAAGAATTACTGTACCAACCGCTGCTACACCAATCAACGGAAACGTTCCACCAATTTCAGTACGAGCTTGACCCATCAACCGCATGACACCTGCATCCGTACCGCCATCAATCACAGCAAGTCCTAAGGCTTGAGCAATTGGGGCGATTTCTTGTACAAACAACCGCTGCAAGTGATTCATATCATCTTGGCTTATTCCACCAGCACCACCGACTAGCACTAAGGTAGGACGTTTATGATGAAGACCTACTTGGGACAGAGCATTGGACAACCCCGCAAAACTCTGAACTTGAATGGCATGGGCTGTGAGCTGATTGCTGAAGGTATATTTCTGGGGGCTTTCCAGTAGATTATTCATGTCAATGCGGTGGTGAGGGGAGGACGCAAATCAGCTTTGTGTTTTGCGTACACTAACAATACTTTTGTTAAAACACTATGTCAAGCCTCAATTTAATATCCGAGTGGGAAGTCCCCTCACGTAGCCCAGCGGAACCTGGAGTAGTTCATATGCCCTATACCTACGAATTTCCTAAACCCAGCCTTACAGTCGATTGTGTCGTCTTCGGCTTGGATAAAGAAGACCTCTTGAAAGTGATGCTGATTCAAAGGAACCTACCCCCATTCAACAACCAATGGGCACTGCCGGGGGGGTTTATACACCTTGACGAATCCCTAGAAGAAGCAGCGCGACGGGAACTGCGGGAAGAAACGGGGATTGAAAATGTGTTTTTGGAACAGCTTTATACCTTTGGTGAGGTTGAGCGAGATCCACGCGATCGCGTTGTGACAGTTGCTTATTACGCCTTGGTTAATTTGTGGGAATACCGAGTTGAGGCGGCGACGGATGCCAGCGATGCGGCTTGGTTTCCTGTCACTCAGTTACCGCCCCTTGCCTTTGATCATGACAAAATCGTGCAGATAGCGCTAAATCACCTGAAAGGCAAAGTTCGCTATGAGCCAATTGGCTTTGAACTCCTGCCGAAAAAGTTCACCCTTTCCCAACTCCAGAAGCTTTATGAGACAGTTTTAGGTCAAACGCTAGATAAGCGAAATTTCCGCAAAAAAATCCTCAAAATGAATTTATTATTGGCTCTGGATGAAACCCAAAAAGACGTTTCCCATCGAGCCGCTAGGTTCTACCAGTTTGATGAACAGAAGTATCAGCAACTGAAAGAAAAGGGGTTTAACTTTGAAATTTAGTACAAAGCGCGATGAGAATCTTCGTAGAATTCAGCAGCTTGACCCGGTGCAAGACCATTGTGAGATATGTCATCTGATCACAGGCTATGAGTTTCCTTGGGATACGACGCGATCGGCTTTGCCGGTGCCCTTTGGGCAATCGCTAGAAGTTGCCCTAATGCGAACCTTCTGTGTTCCCAGTATTTCCGCCTTACTGGATAAAACCGGTGAATTTCGGCACCGTCCCCAGAAACGCTACGATGACACCGGACTCATCACCTCGGAAATCATGAAATGGGGGTTTGACACTCCCCGTGCTAAAGCTGCGGGGATTCTTGGTTGTGCGACTCGCCGTTAAACGACAGGATTGCTCCAATCGCCCAAGAGGGCAAATCTCCCCAAGCGTAAGTTCCGGCGTGCCCCGCCGTACTGAGTGCTAGTTTCAGGATATTGATGGCGGCATTCA
>DATNPI010000359.1:0-21088 GCA_036703325.1 Coleofasciculaceae cyanobacterium | reverse complement strand
GGCTGACCCCATTTAAACTATTATTAGAATCCCATGAATTTTTAAAACATCGGCAGTTCATAATGTTTTCTTTATATTTCCGTTTCTCTTGATTTGTTGGGTTTATTTAAGTTTTGTTGCATTGCTGAGAGAGAGACTCCTAATGCCTGAGACAGCCACACTTCAAAGTCACGAATTGGGTATGAAGTCACAGTCAAAGCCGGATCGATCATTGGTTCAACGAGAATGGTGAACATTCCCAGTCGATTGCCGGCTATGACATCTGTGAACAAGCGATCGCCTACCATCGCCACCTGTTCCACTGGTAAATTCATCGCCTCAGCTGCTTTTTTTAACTTTCGCCGCGAGGGCTTGCGGGCTCCCACTATGTAGGGCAAATTTAGTGATTTGGCAATACTACTAATCCGAGTCTCACTCAGATTGTTACTCACAAGCCACAGGGGCACCACAAGTCTTACTTGCTCCACCCACTGCCTAAGTTCGGCAGACGCTTGGGTGGCTCTCAACGGCACCAAAGTCTCATCAACATCCAGTATTAGACCCTTAAGCTGATATTGGCTAAGGATATCGGGGGTCAGAGTCAAGATCGGACCGCCGAGGATTAAGTCAGGTTGTAAGATTGATATCCAAGACATAAAACAAAAGAGCGCTTCACTCAGCGACAGCCGATTCGCGCTTGTGGCAGGACAAAGACGAGGTGAAGAGCAACCCTTGTAAGGCTTTCGGTCAGGGTGATGGCTTTTGCTGGGCTTCGATTTGTTGGCGGATGGCTTCCTGAGCGGCTCTGTGAGCTTCTAGTGTTTTGCTAAAAAAGTGAGTGCCATCGTACCGGGCAACGAAAAAGAGGTAATCCGTATTTTCGGGATATAGCGCGGCTTTCAAACTGGCTACACCTGGACTGGCAATGGGGGTGGGTGGCAGTCCAGGATTGACATAGGTGTTGTAGGGAGAGGGCGTCCTCACCTGAGCAAAAGTCAGGGGCTGTTCAACGGTTTGTCGAATGCCGAGCCCATATTCAACAGTTGGATCGGTTTCTAGTCTCATACCTCGCCGCAAACGTGCTGTAAAAACACCAGCAATTCGAGGCCGTTCGGTAGGAATCACAGCCTCTTTTTCTACAATGCTAGCTAATGTTACCCACTGGGCGAGGTTGAGCTGAGTTTGCTTTTGTCCTTGTTGATAGATCGGTAGTGCCACCTGCTCAAATCGATTGAGCATTTGTTGAATGACTTGTTGGGGCGAGACGCGATCGCTTGATAACTGATAAGTATCTGGGTACAAATACCCTTCCAGGTGAGGTATCCCATCCGGTAACCAGGGGTACTGATCTGTAGGAATCTGGCTTACCGCCGTGAGAAAGTCTTGAGCTTTAAAATACCCCAAGGATTCAAAGTAAGTCGCCATCTGTTGCAGCGACCACCCTTCGGGAATTGTGAACGAGAGCTGCATTACCTCACCCGTCCAAATTTTTTCAGCGATCGCTGGTAGCGGCTGATCCGGGGACAGCTTGTAAGTTCCGGCTTTATAGCCACCTGCACGGTTTTGCAGCTTCATCCAATAAGTCCACAGCCTCCACGCTTGGGATGAGCGGATTAAACCGGCAGCCTCCAAATCGTGACCAATCTGTTGAGCGCCTGTTCCTGAGGGGATTTGAATTTGTACGGCTTTTTCTGCTGTCGAGTTTGAGCGATCTAGAGCAGGTGGTGACTGCACCCAACTCCACCACGCCCAGCCCTGCCATGCACAAATACCTAATGTAACTGGCAAAAGGGCAAGATAATACGACCACTTGGAGATACTTCTGACAGCTTTCATATCTGGTGCAGTAAACAATTGCTCTTCTTCTCAAACGTTAAGCCTCGTTGGAGAAGTTTACAGCGCTCAAGACATTCATCCCACACGCTGGAGATTCGCGGGAGTGAGAATAATTTTAGTCCAACTCCTCAAACAGCAATTCTTCCAGAATCGGCTGTACTTTTTCAAGTTCTTCTGGAGAGAGTAGCTTGGGTTGACCAGTGTTGTTCCTCTGAGCCAAAAACGGAACCAAGTCGAGAGGAGTGTAAATCCCGTACTCTTGTTCTTCGTGATAGAACCTAGCAAGGAGCTGAAGCTGAAACTGCTCCGGCTCTGTTTCGTCATCATCTTCCTCAACTTCTATCGTCAGAATTTCCTCCTCGTCCACCGCTGGCAGTTCACCAGCGACAGTTAGAGTAAAGGCGGTACGCTTGAGCATTAGATTTTGCTCGGCTAGGACGGCTTGGGCATCAGAGAAGATCAAGTCAATTTCCTCGTCGTCTTCCAGCAGAGTGGCGTCGGCTAAGTCTTCTTCTTCTTCTTCGTCCCAGACGACAATTTCTACTGGTGAGTCAACAGGCAGGAGGAGAAGGTATTCAGCACCTTCCACTTCTAGGGAACGATCAATGTAACAATTGAGCGATCGCCCAGCTTCATCCGTAAGCGTGATGCCACCGTTAGCGGATTGCCCATTCTCTTGGGGGAATTCAGATGAGGCCATGACCGATATACTGCTTATTAATGCTCAAAAGGGATAAAGAAACCTTCAACCTCATTGTTATTGTTACAATATTGTTACAATACGCTGGGGAGCAGGTCGCAAACATCAGGATATCACGGCGCAGGAGTCTGTAATCGCAGGTAGGCAATTCGTCATGAGAATTACTGATAATTCTGATTGATAGCAGTAAGTATTCGCCAAGGATGCGAGTGCCATTCCTTTCTGCTGTTGGTGATTAATTTCACAGGCAATTGCAAGAGACGGCTTGGCGTACTCCAGCGCTAGCTGGTGTTGTTTCAGGCAACCGTAGCCAGAGGACAGACTAGACATCGCGCCTGCTTCTGTTGTCCGCTTCCCCATTTCACGACCAATCCTCAACATTTGCTCAAAGCCTTAAATGTCATCCTGATACTGTTTTAAATTAGTGTAGACACCACCTAGAGTTGGCGACCACTAACGCTTGCTGACAGTATTTAATACCTCTTCGATAATCTCCTTGGAATATATGAAAACATATAGTTATTCCATCTCTGCAATGAATGTCGCTCAAGTCTAGAATTTAAATAAATCTTGCTTAACACCTGAGGACATAATGAAAACGAACGTGGAAATGTACACTTGGAGCAGCTGCCCCTTCTGTATCCGTGCTAAGGCCTTGTTAGATAAAAAGGGAGTCGATTTTACCGAATACTGCATCGATGGCGATGAGGCGGCACGAGCGAAGATGGCTCAACGATCAAATGGACGCCGTAGTTTGCCACAGATTTTTATCAATGACCAACACATCGGCGGTTGTGATGATATGTACGCTCTGGACGCTCAGGGTAAATTAGACTCTCTGCTTCAGGGAGGCGCAGCCACTCACTGATATTCTCGGAAGAGTGTATGCTCGCTTCGGGGGTGGACTACCGTAATATTCTTAAAAATCAATGCTGTCAAGGAAGAGTAGGATGTGCCTTGTGAGGGTTTAATGAAGAAATGCTCCGCGTAGTTTGTCCGAATAATTTAAAGGATTTCCGGCGTGAAATTTGCGTTCATCATTGACCCTCTTTCAAAGCTCGATCCAGGCCACGATACCAGTGTGGCTCTAATGGAAGCGGCACAAGCATTAGGTCACGAAGTTTGGGTGACTCAGGCTGAAAAATTGAGTGTTGTGAATAGTCAGGCCTGGGCGCTCTTGGAACAGGTGCAGCTGACGCCAGCCGAACTTGTGGAGGGGCGATGGGTGGTAAGTGAAGAGTGGTATGCCGTCTCTGAGGCTGTGTTGCGATCGCTCGACGAAATGGACGCTGTCTTCATGCGGACAGACCCACCAGTGACAGTTCCTTACCTCTATGCTACCTACATTCTGGACTACATCAACCCAGATAAAACCCTGGTAATTAACACACCAGCAGGGATACGGATGGCGAATGAGAAAATGTACGCCCTCCAGTTTAAGGAAGTGATTCCCGATACGATTGTTAGTCAGGATAAGTCTGTTATTCGGAAATTCGTTGAGCAAAAAGGAGCAGCGGTTCTCAAGCCATTGGGCGGTAAAGCGGGTGAAGGAATTCTCTTTCTGGAACCAAGCGATCGCAATTTTAACTCCCTAGTCGAAGTTAGCACCCAACGAGGGAGGGAGCCTGTGATGGTTCAATCCTACCTCCCAGCAGCAAAAGACGGAGATAAGCGGATTATCTTATTGAATGGTGAGCCAATTGGAGCAGTGAACCGGATTCCCACCGGCAACGAATTTCGTGGCAATATGGCAGTCGGTGGCAGGGTTGCTCAAACAGAAATTACCAAACAAGAGTATTTAATTTGCGCCGAAGTCGGACCCAAGCTGCAAAAAGATGGCTTATATTTTGTTGGTATTGATGTTATTGGTGGATACCTTACTGAAGTCAATGTAACAAGTCCTACAGGTATCAGAGAGATTGACCGTTTAGACAATACTCGTTTGGGTGAACAAGTGATCAAATGGGTGGAGAAACAAGGTCAAAGGTAAAAAGAAGGGGCAACAGAAAGAATTTTTAATTACCCATCGAGGTGACCAGTAATGACTCAAGATAATGACCAAGAAGCGCATAATTGGTCACTGCTGTGTCATCTCGGTTCTATCGTTTGGATACCCCTAATACCAATTTCCTAAATACTTGCTACAGATGCTGTTCTGGCTCCCCCCTTAATAAGGGGGGTTGGGGGGGTCGATGTGTAGTGCTATTTTATGAAATTGGTATAACACTATTCTTGTTGATATTGGTAATCTTTGTGGCAATTAAGGCTGAAAAGGGTGAATTTTACCAGTATGCCTTCACCATTCGGTTTTTGAGGTAAATCCATGTCGTCGTCTCCCAATTCTTCCATAGAACAGCAAGCAATCGGCGTAGCAGTAGTAGGTACTGGCTTCGGCGAGAAAATCCACATCCCTGGATTCCAAGAACACCCGCGTACCCAGTTGGTTACGGTATATAACCGGGATTTGGATAAGGCAAAAGCACTCGCATCCACCCACAACATCCCCCATGTATGCGATCGCCTCGAAGATGCCTTGGCACTACCAGATGTTGCAGCAGTCAGCATCTCAACCCCACCGTTTCTGCATTATGAAATGGCGAAGACGGCACTGCAAGCTGGGAAGCATCTATTGCTAGAAAAACCCACAACTCTTTCAGCAGTTGAGGCACGGGAGCTTTACCAACTAGCGGCAGCTAAGGGCGTCGTCGCCATGATGGATTTTGAATTTCGCTTCGTACCCGCATGGCAGCTATTAGCAGAATATTTGGCAGAAGGCTATGTGGGACAGAAGCGTTTAGTAAAGATTGACTGGTTAGTCTCAAGTCGTGCCGATGCTCAACGTCCCTGGAACTGGTATGCCCAAAAAGACAAGGGAGGGGGAGCGCTAGGGGCTGTGGGTTCTCACGCTTTTGATTACATCAGCTGGTTGTTTGGTTCAGTACGCAGGTTGTGCGCCCAACTGAGTACAGCGATTCCTGAGCGCCCAGACCCCAAAGATGGCGGCAGACTTAAGCCAGTGGATGCCGATGATACCTGTCTGTTGATGCTGGAATTGGCGGATGGAACACCCTGTCAACTTTGCATTAGTTCCGTAACGTATCAGGGGCGGGGACACTTTGTCGAGGTTTATGGCGATCGCGGCACCTTAATTTTGGGAAGCGACAATCAGAAAGATTACGTACATGGGTTTAATCTCTTGGCGGCACCCGCAGGGAAATCTTTGACAGCAGTAGAAATACCTAAGCGACTGGCGTTTTCTCAAACTTACACCGATGGGCGGCTGGCACCATTTATTCGGGTGGTTGACCAGTGGGTACAAGGAATTGACGCTGGTAAGGCAGTGACGCCCTCACTTCGGGAAGGTGTGTATTCGCAGTTGTTAATGGATTTAACCCATCAATCCCATGAAACAGCTAGCTGGGTAGAAGTGCCGACTTTGGAAGCGTTTCTGGCTGGTAGCTTGTAGTTTCTACAGAGATATTTCATTTTCAACCCAGGCAGCAACCCTACTTAGTCCCTCGTCTGAGAGCAAAATTCTTCGTAGGCTTCATTGATTTTTATTAGGACTTCATGAGCTTTTTGTTGGAGTTGAGGATTGTCAAAAAATAGATCAGGATGACATCTTTTCACTAAATTCTTGTATGCCTGTTTTACTTCCTTCATAGAAGCATCAGGTTTCAACCCAAGGATGGCATAGAAGCGAGTCCGTTTCTCATCATTTGTCGGTTGATTATACTCTGAGTTCCTCGGTGGAGTATATTCTCTATTACTTTGGGATGTAGTATGTGCTTTCCCACTTGGGCTGCTTGGATTTCGCAGTTCTTGTTTCAGCTTCTGTAATTCCTCATCAATTTCGAGAAAGCGAAACTTATCCTCCAAGTTTTCCATGAGTTTATATCTTCAGGGGTTTGACTTTACAGAAGTGTAGAAGCTGCGTCCATCTATTCAAACAGTTAATCTGGCGCTCACCGACTCCAATTCTTGATTCAGATTATCTAATAAAGTCTGTAATAACTGCAACTGATGATGCTGGATTGTCATTTTTAATCGCTCTTGAGTGACTTGAGAATTAATAATTTTTTCTGCCATTTCCTCATATTGGCGAAGCGTTGAAAATGCTTGAGTGCTAAAGCGAGTCAGATAGTCTTGAGCCGCCTCAGTGTAAGCTTGCGAAACCTGATCTAAATAAGAAACTGAGGATTCTGGTTGTTCTGAATCTGTTTCTTGATTAATCTTATTGATGAGATAGGTAGCACCCCCAACTACTGCTGCTCCAACAGGCCCTCCTAAAAGCCAACCCAGCCCGGTTGTGAGTGCAACTGGGGCAACATCATCTGATTGTTTTGGAGTGGTTGGTTGCTGAGGTTGTTCAGGGAGAAATACTTCTGGCTTGTCAGGAAATGAAATCGATAGATCGGCAGGCTGATTGCAATCAAAAAACTCACAGGCTTGATGTACCCATTTCACAACTACCTGTTGATGTTCTGCGATCGCTTGTTTGAATACTCCACGCTCCCAGGTATTAAATGTACCTTGGCGTAGCGCTGAAGCTACTTCTGATTGATAACGATCGATGAGTTTTGGTAGGTAAAGCCAACTCTGGAAGTCTGAAACACTTGCCGAGAAACCTTTTTGAATCAGTTTCTGTGCCTTTTGCCTAATCTCAATCTTAGTCTTGCGCTTATTTTCAGCCGTTTCCAAGTCGGTAGCGATCGCTTGCGCTTTTGCCTGTAGGGCAGTCTTTACCTGAGAAGCGATCGCTTGCACACGAGGAAAACGGACAGCCAGCTTTTCTTGTTGCACTGCCGCAATAGTTTGCAAAGCCGATTCAAACATAGGAAGTCCAGTCGTTTGTACCGCTGCACCATCTCCTTTGAGTCTTGCCCTTAAAGCGGGTAAAGCATCAACTCGGTACAGATTACTAATATTACTTGGTAGCTCCGCTCGAAAACTTTCTGCCACAAACAGTAGACGATTGTAGACTTGTTTTTGGTCTTCAGGTTCTAGTAAATTCAGAAAATTGGCAACAAAAACCACTGTTTTGATGCCTCTGTCAATTAGCCAATCTCTCAGATTCTCACGCTCACCCAAAGTCATTAACTTTCGAGCATCTAGCACCTGAACAACTAAATCTGCCGTTAGAAGTTGGTCACGCACTAATGTATCCTGCGCTTCCCTGTCATTCGTTCCCGGCAAATCCAGTAGTTCTACACCCATTTGCAGGAAGGGATGCGGACAAAAAACCTCTACAGAGGCAACATCACTCCGCATCCGTCTATCATCATCAAGGATGGCAAATTGTTTGAGAACGTCCGTTCCGCGTTCACTAATTTCTCTGCCATCCAATAGCTTAATTCGAGTGTACGGCTCCTTCCCGTATTTAACCCTGATAGCAGCGCCTGTTGTAGGAATCAGATCGATGGGTAGAGTCCGAGTCCCTAACAATGCATTGAGTAGCGTTGACTTGCCATAATTAAACGGGCCAAAGACAGCAATCCGAAAAATTGGATCTTCGAGATAGTCGCAGATTGATATCGCATCTCGATAAAGCTGTGAGTTTTTATCGAGTTCAAGGACTCCTATGGCAGACCTAAGATTACTTACAAGGTTCTGATAAACGTCCTGCTGTTCCATACTTTTCTATATCTTCTAAAATGTACATTCTTGAATCTATAAATTTTAGAAATAAAAAATCAAAATTAATAATAGCCCCAGACTTCCAGTCTGCGGGCTAGGTCTTCCTGCTATCTCTTTATTCTTGATGAGACTGAGTAGCAGAACCGACAGACATCAGATGATGCCGAACTAAATGTTCAAACTGGTAAAGATACGCTGCGGTAATCACCCGATAAAGCGTAGGCAGTGTGAATAAATCTCTTAGTTCATCCCACCAGGCAAGCATGTCATAGAGGGAGCTAAACGAGGGTAAGGATATAACCTGAATCATGCTACTCAGCACCAGTGCCAGAGCGATCGCCATCCAGCCATAGAACCCCTCCCACCAACTCATTAAAGTAGGAAGTAGCCCCTCAGTTCTGCTCATCCCTGGCGATCGGCTGCTAGGAGCATAACGATCCAGAAACATATGAAGCAAATGGTGGGCAGCGGCAATCACAAAAATCGGCGACAGTAACGCTAAACAATACAACAAGATTCTCAACTTCGGTGAAATCGCCATCAGGGAGTCGCTACTTTGAAAAATTATCCTGATGACAACTGAAAGACCCCGCACGAGCAAAATGAGGAGAATTGCACTCATCCACGCATTAGGGGAAGGAATCCAATTGGGCCAATTTCTCATCTGTCAAACCTGCACTTATTTACTAGTCGTTGGGTTTGATATCACTTTCGTTTAGGTGTTCATCATATCTGAGACTGTTAATTGCTAGTTGCTAATTTCCTTTTTACCATTAGCGATTCGCCATTAGCCATCCTTCAAAAAGCGACCAACCCTAAACGAAGTGATTAAATGGAATTGTTAAGTATTCAAGCTGCCGATGCGAGTAAATTTTGATACACTGTCTCAACACTTCGTAATTCAGAGGAGACATCAGCCTCCAGCTTCTTGAGACGCTCTAATTCTACACCCTGATTAATTTCAAAGGATTGCTTTTGCTTGAGCAGATTATCTAACTCAGCCATCCGCGCCTCAATGTCAGCATCAATCCGCTTTGTAACTTCTCGTTCATAAACATCAAAGCACTCTTTCACAGCATCATGAACAGGTAACCATTGCTCGTTTGCCACCTGAGGCAAATATTTCACCAATTCTTTCTTAGCTGTTTTCACCAATTCTTGTCGGGCTTGATCAGCTTGCACAAAACCAATACCCATCCCGATCAGCGCTAGCCCAATTGGTCCTAAGAAAATCCCAGTAACCGCCGTAATGATGCTACCCACACCAATCACAGCAACATAGTTGAATAGGATGTTTTTCCAGTCGAAGCCTGCTCCCGCCATAGCGACGCCAGCGATGTTACCGCGAGCTAGTGAAAACAGACCCATTGCCCACTTAGTCCATCCTGGCGAGTTATCCTCTTCAAGCTTAGTATTTGTATTAAGGTTTACCTTTTGCCCGGTTAATTTCTCAGTAATTTGATCGGTCACCTGGCTGTAAGACGCACCATAGTTCGCCGCACTCTTTGATAGTTCCAGGAAAGCCGCATTCATCTGTTGTTCTGCCGTCAGGCTCCAAGCGGCAAACTTATCAGCAATATATTGCTCGAATGCTTTTTGAAGTGAAGCATTGAACGCGTCACGTTTCCCCTTACTGAGGAAGTCAAGCATTTTTAGTTCAGGCTGATAGCGGATGAAATCTGTTTCAAAGGTGTTTCCTAGATTTAAGACATAGGAGCGGAAAGAATCTGCGATCGCTCTTGCCTGAGTATCTCTAGTAGAACGAATTTCTCCTTGAAATTGATCACGAATATTCGTCAATTTGTTGAATTCCGGTTCAACTGAGTTAATCCTTTGTTTCAGTTGCTTGACATCTTGCTCAAGTAATGGAACACGTCGTTCAACGGCTTCCCTAGTACGAGTGTAAGTTTGCCGTGCTAGGGTTCTCGCTTGCCGCAATTCTGCGATCGCTCGTTCCTGAGTCAAAAACGTGTTGAGTGCGCCCATGAACTCTGGAAATCCAGTTCCCTCAAGCGAAGCGGAAGAATCCTTCAACCGCTTTCTCAGCGCTTTAATTGCAGAAATCGCAAAAACTCGCTCATCATAAATATCATGTCCATCCACTAGACAATACTCAGCCAAGTTAGCTTTGAAAACTCGACGCAGTTTCCCTTCAGCTTCTTGCAGTTCTTCCTCATCATCCGGGTCAATCAGTCCCTCACGCACCTGATCCCAAGCATTGATTAGAAAGAAGACAGATAATCCGCGACCTTTGATGTAATTTTCTAAATAACGGCGTTCCCCAAGCGTACAAGGCTGGGATGCCCTCAGGACAAATAGAATTGCATGGCAATTATTGATATAACCCAAAGACAGTTCGTTCCGGGCTTCTGTATCATTTAATCCCGGACTATCAACAATCTCAATGCCCTTTTCCAGCATCGGTAAGGGATACTCGACTACTGCATACTCAACGCCAGGAAAGGCTTGCTTTTTCTCTTGTTCGAGTTGCTTTGCCTCGGCAGGGTCAATTGTATATTTATGCTTAAATTGTTGAAAATCTAACTTTTCAGGACTTCTCCCATCATTAAAGTAAACAGTAACGGTCTTTTGGGAGCCATAACGTAAAACCGTTAGTAATGCGGTACAGGGATTGACATCACTGGGTAATAAGTTCTCACCAATTAAGGCATTAAGGAAGGTGCTTTTACCCCGTTTCATATCCCCTAATACCAGAAGCCGAAATACGCCGCTGCGTAGGTTTTTACTGGCGATAGTGATGTCTTCTATCTCGGTCTCTAAACTCAATCCTCCAGAGGACTGCTTTCCTTCTGATTCCGATTTGATGAGGGTTTCTGCCATTCTGCTAAGACAATCAGCTACCTCATAGCGTACTTTGGTAACCCGATCCAAATCATTGAGGAAACTGTCCGTTCCAATTTTGTAACTCATGTTAATTAGACTGTAGTAAATATGGATAAGTCTGCTGTTTAGGAACTTCTACGGCTAGAAGGAGGCCGTTGTTCAGTAATTTTTCAGTTTCAACGCAAGTCGCTCACATTGATGACAAAACATCTGGCACTAACGTTTGGAGCGATCGCTCTCCAAAAAGAGTTTGTAAGCAACCCAGGCAACTGCCCCGACCATAATTACACTGGCAAGCCCCGTCGCTATCTTGATGCTGACCACAACAGCAACGATAATTGCTAAAAACTTCCCAACGTTTACAAGTTTTCCATACCACCGCTTTCGTGAACTTTCAGGCTCTTGATGTTTCACCGTTTGATATAGTGGCGTGATTTCAGCCTCTAGTTCCCGGAGTCGTATGGTATGCTCTCGCGCCTGAAGCTCTTGTTCCCGACGCCGAAGCTTGTTTTCTTGATCATCTTGAGAGTTCATTGGTGTTCACCCTATATCGGAATATGAACTTGTGCGATTTCCGAAGCGCCAATCTAAAAGAACTCTGCAAAAGCCAAAGAAAGGATGAAGGCTGAACGAATAGCCAATTGCCTGCTACGAGAGCGAGGCTTGTACCTTGATCAATTCATCCTTCATCCTTTAGCCTTCATCCTTATCCTTTTTTGTCAGCCTTCGGATGTTGCGGGAAGGTAAATTATTTGTTACAAATCCTTATTTGATGTGAATTCCACATCACCTTAACCTCGGAGCCTCCCTACTGGCTAGCTCTAAGTTATGAAAATTTAATATTAATTTAGTCGAGCTGAAGCGATCGCGTTAGCAGCAAATATCACAGACGATTGGAAAGTACTCTTGGCTATGAGAGTTACTGGCTCACCTTGGAGCTAGTGCTATTTCGCAGAGGTAACTCCTTTCTCACTCAGGATTCTCTTTCCTGATCACTTCCTTTAGCTGACGTCTTCTGCCTGCCTGCTCATGTTATCAGCCAGCGTCTCTCTTGAAGAGTCTATCCCCTGTCCTCGGGAAGACAATCGCTTCCCTAAAGCCGTTTTCAGCCTCGCCTTAGGTGTTTCTCCTTCAATACGAATCTGAAGTTTCGGGCCAGAGCTAGCTAGCCGGATAATCATCCCATCGACGACTGACATTTGGGTAATGCGTTTCCCATCCATATAGGTTCCATTGGCACCTATACTGACGATTTCCCAACCGGAGCCATTGCGCCGTATCTCTACATGGTGACGGGAAACCACGGCACTGTACAGAATAACCTCGTTATCTGTTGACCGCCCAACCCGAATCACTGATTCGTTTTCAAAGGGCCAACTTTGAACAGGCACAGACTGGAGAGGATGCAGCAGGGTCAGAGTAATCACCGGTGTTACATTTTTCAAAGACTTATGTCAGGGGTGCTGCTAGGTAGATGTCAGTTGCCGATACCCATCGCTAGTTACCACTCTTTCCCGTGCAGTTACCATACCTATCATGGTAGCTGCTTGTTCGACCCGCAAGAACTGACAACTTAATTAAGAGTGCTGCTTTCGCAGGCTTATTAGTTCAAGGCTATCATTTAACAACCCGGTCTGCAATTGGCTTTGACCCCTCACCCCCCTAATTGTTCGGTGAGCTTTCATATACCAAATTGCAGACTACAGGTAGCAGGATTATCGAGAACTTTGGAACAAAAATGTCACTTGATCACCTTTGCCCAAGCTAATGCGATCGCCCGTTCGCAACCGATGCCGATTGCCCCTGGGTAGGGGCGTGTGGTTGACATAAGTGCCATTAGAACTTCCGACATCTTCAATAAAGTAGGAGTCTCCCTCGACTCGGATATCCGCGTGAACTCGGGAAACGATTTCTGAGTTGGGAAAACCCGAAACGTCAATGTCAGGCGGAATCTGGTCATTGGGCTTACCCATATGAATCACCGAAAGATTTGACGGCAACTCAATCTGTGTATTGGTTTGGACATGCAGCAGTTGAACCGACTGCACCTGCAACTGCGTTTTGGCAGTACCAGAGGAGGCGACCTGTGGCGGGGGTTGGCTACTGGGCACCTCTGGCAGGGGCGGCGCGGGTGGGCTAGTGTTGGGGGCTGCCACTGATGGCGGCTCACTAGTGACCGTAGGGGGAGGCGGTGGAACTGTTGCTGGGTCAGGGTCAGGACTCACGTTTCCGGCTTCTAAGTTGCCCGGTTGGGTAACGATGGTAGGCGGAAGCGGGGAGAGCGGCGTCGGAGTAGGTGGACTTGTCGAACTCGGTTCCGGGTTGGACGGTTGAGAGGTAATAGACATGGGTTCAACTTCAACAAGCGGGTCAGGGGGCACCAGGTCTGGCAAATTGGGGAGTGAGCTTGGAGCCGATGTCCCCCCTCCCCCCTTTGAACCACTCACATTCAAGTTAAAGCCACACTGACCGCAGAAGCTAGCGTCTGTCTGAACGCTTGCACCACAGTTTGGACAACTGGTAGTTGTCGGTAAAGGGGTATAACATGCTTCACATTGAGTAGCTCCTTCCGGATTTTGGTGATTGCAGTTAGGGCAGACAATCATAAAACCTCCTTGCCGCCAGTATCCATCTCCTTATGAAAGCACAGCAAACGATCATATTTAAAGAAATAGTCAATAGCAAAGTGTTTTAATTTTTCAGATCTTGACCGGCGGCCTCATCCAAGAGCCACCAAAGTTCTCCTTGGGGCTGGATTAACCGGGCTGGGTAAGTCATGGCATCAGCCTCGGGAGCGAAAATCTGAGCCAGAGCCGGTCGTTTTCCAGCACCGGAGACTAGAAAAAGTACACAGTGGGCATGATTGATTAGTGGTGCGGTAAAAGTGATGCGGGGTTGACCATCTTTGTTGCCGACCGTAATGAGGCGGTCTTGCACTTGCAGTGCGTCAGTATACGGAAAGAGAGAGGCAGTATGGGCATCATCGCCGATACCCAATAAAATTACATCGAACTTGGGAAACTCCCCCACGGATGTTCCGAAAAACTCATGCAGCTGGGCTTCATGCTTCTCGGCATCAGCCGCTGGCGTTGCCCCGTCCGTGGGCATGGGGTGAATGTTGGTGGCTGGGATAGCGACTTTGTCTAACCATGCGCTACGTGCCATCCCTTGATTACTATCAGGGTGGTCGGCTCTTACGTAGCGTTCATCGCCCCAAAAGACATGAATTTTGTCCCAGGGGAGGTCTTGGGTGGCAATGGCTTCATACAAGGGCTTCGGTGTCCCGCCGCCAGCCAGAGCGATCGTAAATCGCTCCTGTTCCTGGATGGCTGCTTGCAGTTTGGAAAGGACGACTTCGAGCGATCGCTCCACTAGTGCGACCTTATCGGGTAAAACTTCAACAATTTTGTTCATAAACCATTTCTAGCCAGTTCAAATAGTCTCGCCACACTTGGCGCTTCACAACCTAACTGCATAGTATGTCACCAAGTCTGTAGGATTATTCAGGACTCAGCCTTTTTAAGCTTTACAGGAGGAGGGGCATTCCCACCGATGAGGGTAAAGTTAGAAATGGATTATCACATTCTTCGTAGATCTAACCCATGAAAAGTAGTCCTATCTATTCCTCATTCACAGCTCTGACTCTCAAGATTGTTGGGCTGATCATGATGTTGTCTTCCCTGCTTGATTGCATCCTTGTGGCAATTCCTTTTAACCTCTTACAAAGGAACTGGCAGATCGGTTTTACCACCCAACTTGTTGACCGAGGTCTCCTCCCTCTGGTGGGTATCGCGCTTTTCTCGATAGGGTATTGGATTGATTACAATAGCGGGACTGCGCCGACCGACCAAAAGCCCTCTGTGCAAGATTTAAGATTTTGGGTGTTTTTGCTCGCCAGCCTCTTGGGGCTAATCTTTCTGCTGTTGGTGCCCCTGCACATCAACAATATCGTCCAGCAAAGCAATGAGACTTTCCAGCAGATCAATCAAAAAGCCACTCAAGCCGAAACTCAAATTCAAAACGAAACACAGCAAGTCAATGCCCTTCTCAAAGACGAGCAGAAGCTTTCCGAGCTAGAAAAAGCGATCGAGAGCGGTCAAATCCCAGGAAACCAGCTACCTCAAGCACAGCTTCTCAGAGAGCAATTGCAGACATTCAAGAAAGACCCTAACGCTCTCAATAAACAAGTCGAGGCGGCAAAAAACAAAATTCGTACCGAGAAGCAAAACGCAGAGAATGAGACAAAAACTGGGGCTTTGAAGTTGGGTCTAAGGACGGGTCTGAGCAGCCTGCTGTTAGCAATTGGCTACATTGTTATTGGCTGGACAGGATTCCGAAGCTTGGGAAGTTCATCGGTAAGTCGTCGCTAATCTTAGACGCGGCAAGTATTTTGCTAAGAAATGTTGAGGTGGTCTCAGCAAGTTTTCTACCAGCTGAAGCACTTGAGAGATAGGGTTCCTGAACCCTTTACTCCCCCTCTGTTAGAATTGTAAGTTGTGATACCAGTTGTTTTTGAAGAGATTCAGGCTCGATCTCGGTGTACGATTCGCGGCACCGATGACCTTCCCATGCATTCGCCGTCTGAAGAGGAAAACAAAAAGTGGAGGAATCAAAATCTAAAAATAGACGTCGCGACTTGCAACAATTCTTTACAAGCCTTACAAATAGGATATAGAACCCTATACAAAGAGCAATGCTTCACTGGAGCAACTTTAGCGGTTAGGTAGGAATTTACCTCCAATCAACTGCGGGTTTCCCGGCAGCCATCACTATTTGTGTGGTTAAGGTTTCCGAGCTTGTCTTCCGCTCATGCCAGTGACTGAAGTGGTAACGACAGATTTTTAAGAGCCATTGTAAGGAGAGTTGGTGCCCTGTGATCCAACGTATCAAGCAGGACTTAAAGAATGACCTGATTGCAGGTCTTCTAGTAGTGATTCCTCTCGCTACTACGATCTGGCTGACGATTACTATCGCCAGTTGGGTGATCAATTTTCTAACCCGTATTCCTAAGCAAATCAACCCCTACGATAACCTCCACCCCATTCTGGTAAATTTGCTGAATTTACTGGTGGGACTGACTGTGCCGCTGCTATTTATTCTGCTGATTGGCTTAATGGCACGCAATATTGCAGGGCGGTGGTTGCTGGATTTTGGAGAGCGACTATTGCAAGCGATTCCTTTAGCTGGGTCGGTCTATAAAACCCTAAAACAGCTGTTGGAGACGCTTCTAAAGGATTCTAATGGGAAGTTTCGTCGTGTGATTTTGGTAGAGTATCCCCGCCGTGGGATGTGGGCGATCGCATTTGTCACCGGCACGATGAGCAGTGAAATTCAATCTCAGATGGATCGCCAAGTGTTAAGCATTTTCATCCCTACGACACCCAATCCCACAACAGGTTGGTACGCAATTGTCCCGGAAGATGAAGTTGTCAATCTCTCAATGTCTATAGAAGATGCTTTCAAGGTAGTGATTTCTGGTGGAATCGTCAGTCCGACGACCGCCCCAATCTCAATGCCTGTGCCAGCGACCTATAGTAAAAAAGCGCTGGAGCAACCCCTGCCTGAGATGAGACGGCAGGTTTTACCAACGGAAGAAATTTGAATAGAGGGCATGATGCCCCACGCGTGTTGCACTGCGTGATTGGTAAACTTAACTGTTCACTCCTCAAACCTAAGAATTCCTGACTTTTGATGAGTCAAAATCAGCATGGCGAAACGCCAGAGCGCTAGGGCAAGAGAGGGTAATTGCTAAGATAGTTTAAGTTGTTTGAATTTCTAATTCCAGCTCCCTCTGTAATCTCTATACTTTCCTACTTATCCCAACGCAAGCTATGCAACCCCGCCGAATTGCCCGTGAACTGGCTCTTTTGAGCCTCTCTCAGCTGCCTAATGCACCGGAACAACTGGATACGCAGCAAGTGAATAATCTGATACTAGCGGCCGTCCGTACCCTCAGTGGTGAAATTCAAGAGGCTCTAGAGACTGCTGCTGCCGAACTCAAACGTGGGAGCGATCGCCTTTTGAGTAGCGAAACTCGCGCCACCGACGTGCGCAGTGCTAAAGCAATGGTGGCTGATGCCATTGAGCTAGCCGAGAAAGCAATCAACAGGCTTGGAACTGCCGTAGAAATCCCGGAAGTTATCCAGCTAACCAATCAACAGGACGTGCGCACCTACGCCCTAGAGATTATCAAAACCATCAACCGTAGACGGGTTGAGATTGATGAAATTTTGACCAACGCACTCCAGGATTGGCAGCTAAACCGCTTGGCTCGAATAGACAGGGATATCTTGCGGATTGCTGTGGCAGAAATTTCATTTTTAGGTCTCCCAGAACGGGTAGCAATTAACGAAGCCGTGGAACTTGCCAAGCGCTACAGTGATGACGAAGGGCACCGATTTATCAATGGTGTGTTGCGCCGTGTCACAGACCGTATTCGTATTGAAGCCCGTCTGCAATAGATAATTTCTTATAGTTGTATTCAATAGTTGTATTGAGCGGCTGATAAGAAAAGTGAATTGACGCTGGTAGTTAAGTAGGTGCAATGGTTTTTAATTGGTTTCGCCGACAGTTTGGTAATAGTGAAGGGTCTCCAGAGGAGACTAGCTCCGACAACTCACAAGTTGAACAGGAACAGAAGACCTCAGAGCAGGCAGAAGTAGAGCCTGCTCAAAGCCAGTCAACCGAGGAGCAGTCATCGGCAGTTGCCGAGGATTACCTAAGCTGGGCAAAAGCTGCCTACAAAAACATTCAGAAGCAGCAACTGCCACAAGAAACCGCCTCAACGGCGACAGAATCGGCTGAAATAGCACAAGTAGACGAGTCAGCGGCTCAACCAGCGATATCGGCTTCCCCAGAAGTTACAGAGGCTGCTGCGGTTCCAAGTGCAGATGAAGCAATACAGATTGATGCTGCCGTCCAAGAGGTTGAAGATTCCATTGCTCCAACAGATACGGCACAACCAACTGACACAACGCCAACAACAACCGTTGAACCAGAGAGCTCAGCGACACCTGAGACATCACCAATAGAAGAAGCACCACTTCCGGTAACGGATGTTTCAGAACCTCCAGTACATGATTCCACAACAGAAACAGCCCAGACAGGTACTCAAGCGGAGGTAGAGGTCACCCCCGTAGCAGAAGAACCAGCAACAGCCCAATTAGCGGAGCAGACGGTAGAGACAACGGCAGCGGCACCCGAAGCCGTAGCAGAAGCACCGCAACCTGTATCAGCCCAAGCCCAGGAAGAGGTAGCGGCACCCGAAGCCGAAGTAATATCAGAATCGCTAGCTGCCCCAACTCTAGAGCCAGAAGCTCAAACAGTAGCACCAGTCTTGGAAGAACCCGCTGCCGTTGAATCGGAGGCGCTCTCATCTGCCGCTGTGCAAGCCGAGGAAGCTCCTGCTGCCCCTGTACCCATCTGGGCGCGGCAATCGAGTGCAGAGCGACTGGCGCGACTGGAACGCCTGAAGGAAACCGCAATTGAACTGCCAGAACCTGAACCTGTAAGGACAGCGGTACAGCCAGTTGAATCGGCAGCAACAACGGTCGAGGTGGAGGATGTTCCTGGACTGGCTTTTGATGAAGGGTTCTTGTGGTCAACACAAGTATTGGCAGCTCAAGGGCGTCGTCCTGAAGATGTCTCAATTGAAGAAATTAGCTGGCTCAAGCGTCTGCGCCAGGGACTGAGCAAAACTCGTCGCAGTTTAATTAACCAGCTCAAGGCGATTGTCGGTCAAGGACCGTTGAATCAAGACGCTGTGATGGAGATTGAGGCGCTGCTATTACAGGCAGATGTCGGCGTCGAGGCAACGGATTACATTATCGGAACCCTGCAACAAAAACTGCGGGAAGAAGTGCTGCCACCTGAGCAAGCGATCGCCTACCTTAAACAAATTCTCCGAGACTTGCTCGACCGACCTTATCAAGAGACCTACAGCCAGACCTTTGTACCCGAAAAAGATACCTTAAATATTTGGCTGATTACTGGGGTTAATGGAGCTGGGAAAACAACGACGATTGGGAAACTTGCTCACCTCGCCCAGAAATCGGGCTACAACTGCTTAATTGGGGCAGCAGATACCTTCCGTGCGGCTGCCGTGGAACAGGTGAAGGTTTGGGGAGAGCGCAGTGGCACAGAGGTAATTGCCAATCCGGGTAAGAATACCGATCCAGCAGCCGTGGTGTTTGATGCGATCGCCGCCGCGCAAGCACGAAATACAGAATTACTGCTGATAGACACAGCGGGGCGTCTGCAAAACAAGAAAAACCTAATGGAAGAACTGGCCAAAATTCGCCGGATTGTGGACAAAAAAGCCCCAAACGCTAAAGTTGAATCCCTCTTGGTTCTGGACGCCACACTCGGCCAAAATGGTCTGCGTCAGGCAGAAGTTTTCTCAGAAGCGGCTAAACTCAGTGGCGTTGTGTTAACCAAACTTGATGGCACTGCTAAAGGAGGCGTTGCTTTGGCTGTGGTTCAGCAGTTGGGGCTACCCATCCGTTTTATTGGTGCTGGCGAAGGCATTGAAGACTTGCGTCCCTTCTCTAGCTATGAGTTTGTTGAAGCCCTAATTAGTGGTTAATAAGACGTCCAAAAACTACTTCACTCGTTAAGCAAAATAGGCGGTATCTGCCTATTTTCAGCAGCTTTTAAGGCTTTTTTTGCTAATCTTGCTCAAAGATTTATCCTTATTCTCAAGCTGACCGAGGAGAAGATTGGTTGCAAGCCCCCGAATTTATTCGTGGAAAAAATTTATTTTTTCCTTAATTTCAAGCCACTAGATTTATCACAGGACTTACGCAGCTACACCATCTATAGCGGTCATGGTGCGTTACGTTATGCTAAGACACCCTATAAATAGAGGCTTTGCGTAAGTCCTAATCTGTGGGGAAAATCCAAAATCGTTCGACTGAACTTCGACAGGCTCAGTTACCGCGCGGACAGTGAGCTTGTCGAACTGCACGCCGAAGTCCAACATCCAAAATCGAAATGACTCTCTCTGGCGCGGTACAGCGGGTTTTGAATAAAGTTGTATCAATGCTCAGGGGTGGTTTAGTCTACGATATTGGCTGGCTCATCAACCACTGGTTGCCAATAAAAAGCTACTATTTTTGAGGCTTCAATTGCATTGCCAGACCCATCAGGGTATTTGATGGTTGACCAACCTTGTCTTCTGGATAGCTCGATCTTCACCCCTTCAACTCTTTCGGCATCAACCTCAAAGACAAAAGGAGTACCAAACCCTTCTAACAAAACCGTAAACTTTTCACCATTCATAGGAAAGTCCTCGGATTCAACCCTAATTAGCACTACGAGTTACAAGGGTGATATCCAGAACAACAGCTTAAAGTTCGTGTGAAGTTTGTATAAATGTGCCCTGGGATAGGTATTGGTCAGGTTAATTCAGCAACAGGAGAGCTAACCTATTTTTTTAGTTGTGTTACTCTCTTTCAGAGGGCAGGAATTTAATACTGGCTGAACCAAGTTCGCGCTTGGTGCTAGTTCCTGCATTCTTAGGCTAGCCTGCGGTTCGCTTACTCATTCGGAGGCACTACTCCTTGAACACTGACGCTCTTGAGTGTCGCTACCGCTAACCCGAACAGCCCGCCTTCCTAAGGGAATCGCACCAATTGATCTCAAGGAAAGAAAACTAAATATTTTTGGAAATCTCCTAGAGGAACATTGGCAGGGTACTTGATTGACGGTATCATTTACACCTCAAGTAAGCAAAAAGCCTTATACAATAGCTTGAACGGGACTTTTAGACGGCTACCATCGGCAATAAGTGGTACTGTACGAGGTCATACTGTTTCTCTCGATACTTCCCTTATTGAATTAACTACCAAGGGAGGCTGTCCGGAAAGTCCTAAATAAGTGATGGAGGCTTCCTAGTAAACAATGTCTCAACAGTTACCTCGAAATACCTGAGGAAACATATGCTTCCACTCGTGATTAATCTGATCGTTTCTCGGCTCAATTAATGCTTCCAACACCTGATGCCATGACAGCACTGCCTGTTCCGCGTCAACCCTCAAGTTCAACTGATAGTAGCAGTAGTGGTGCTGCCGCTGAAGGAACGCCTGTTTCTGC
>DATNPI010000337.1:0-3417 GCA_036703325.1 Coleofasciculaceae cyanobacterium | reverse complement strand
AAGAGTCTTGTACTTTGACACCGTGATAGTCATCAACTTGGTCGGCTTTGCGGCTGGGTGGGTAGACGAAGGCTGACTCGTGAGATTGCATAAGGGATTTCCAGTGAATAAATCGTCCTAACAATGGCTGTAGGGGCTAAGGCTAGCCTTAGCCCCTACGATAGCGCATGGGTAAAGGCACAATATGCGATCGCACACAACGAAAGTTCTTTTCTCCCCCTCTCCCCCTCTATTTTCAGATTAAACACCATGAACTTCGTACACAACAAAGGATGAAGATAGATTTTTCTCGTTATCTTTATGGAAAAGGCTACTAAGCGTAAGGATGAGGAGTGCTGTATTTACTTTACGAGCCTAATACTCCTGACGAAACAACCTATGAATTGAGGTTTGGTGTAAACACCATCGGCAGGGAGATGGACAACAGTATCGTTGTGTCGCATGGGAGTCTTTCTCGTCACCACGCAGAGATTACTATTGGCTACAATCACGCTACTATCACTGACCAGCACAGCCTGAATGGGACTTTTGTGAACGAGGTCAAGATTGACCAGTGCGAACTCAAGCATGAGGACTTGATTCGCTGTGGGTGCGTAGTTTTCAAATTTGTTAATGGGCACAAAACTACCACACAACAGTTTCCAAGCACTCAAGAGGCTCAGGTATCTATTAAAAAACGAGTCTCGCCTGAACCAACCCGTATCCCGATGCAGAACTTGCTGGATAGGGATGGAAAAGGCGGCTCAGTCCTGAAGATTCGGCAGGAGGATGCTGGACAGAGGGCAGTAGATAAATTGAAAATTTTGTTAGAGGTTAGCAAACAGCTTTCTACTCCTGAGGAGCCTGAACAACTGCTAGAGAAAATTCTCGATCTCCTGTTGGAGATTATGAATGTAGATCGAGCGGCAATTCTCATGGTCAATGAAGCAACTGGGCAGCTTGAACGCAAGGCAGTCAAGTCACAGTTGGGCATTCCGGATGACTTTCAGTTCTACAGCAAAAGAATTACCAATTTGGTATGCAACAGTGGCGAGGCACTCTTAACGGCTGATGCCAGCATCGATCAACGGCTTAAGGGTTCGGATTCCATTCTCGCACAAGCGATCCATGCCTCAATGTGCGTACCCCTCAAACCGCGAGAGGAAGTGATTGGGGTGTTGTACGTTGATAATTTATCACTATCAAATCTCTACTCTGACGAAGATGTGGAGTTCTTGAGTGCTCTTGCCAACCAAGCGGCGATTGCTATTGAGAATTCCCACCTCTACAACAAGATGCAAGCGGAAGCCGTGATGCGCGATAAACTTGAGCGTTTCTTTCCCCAAGCCGTCAGTAGAAAGCTGCGGGAAGAAGGTCACTTAGATATTGTGGAGACCGAAGTGACAGCCCTGTTTGCCGACATCAGCGACTTCACGACAATGTCCTCCACGATGGAACCGCGCCAAGTCATTGAGATGCTCAATGAATACTTCCAGGTCATGGTAGAGGATATCGTATTTCGATACGAAGGCACTTTGGAGAAATATATTGGGGATGCCTTACTTGCCGTTTGGGGCGCTCCTTACCAGAAACCCGATGATGTGGAACAAGCTGTCCGGGCAGCGATTGAAATGCAGAGGGCTGTGTGCCATCTGAATCAGAAGTGGGCTAAACGGCGCAACCTACAGATTCAAATCCACATTGGAATAAATACTGGAAAAGTAGCGGCTGGAAATATTGGTTCAAAAAAACTAATTCAGTATGCCACTATTGGCGATACTACTAATGTAACCAGCCGGATTTGTAGCGCAGCTAAGGGTGGAGAGATACTAATTTCCCAAAGCACTTTTGACAAGGTCACAGAGCAGAGCCTGCCGCTTGAAAAGATGCCCCCCACTATGGTCAAAGGCAAGGAGCAGCCCTTACAACTCTATCGCCTCCTCTGGAATCAATTGTCATGAATACAGCACAAAACTCCGCCTATGAATATCAAGTTGGGGGGAGTTTGCCGATTGATGCTCCTACCTATGTGAGGCGACAGGCAGATGAAGACTTTTATCAGGGTTTGAAGGCAGGAGAGTTTTGTTATGTACTCAACTCGCGGCAGATGGGAAAGTCTAGCTTGCGAGTACAAACCATGCAGCGATTGCAAGCTGAAGGGATTGCCTGTGCGGCAATTGACATTACTGCCATTGGCACGTCAGATATTACTCCAGAAAAATGGTATGCCGGAGTAATTGACAGCATTCTCAGTAGTCTAGAGCTATATAGCCGCTTTGATTTAAATCAATGGTGGGTACACCATAGCAGGCAGTCTAATGTCAAGCGATTCAGTAAGTTTATTGAAGAGGTTTTGCTCAAGTTAATTCCTCAAAATCTAGTTATTTTTGTTGATGAAATCGACAGTGTTCTTAGATTAAATTTCAGCCTGGATGACTTTTTTACACTTATCCGCGAATGCTATAACAAGCGGGTGGATAATCCAGATTATCAACGACTGGCGTTTGCTTTGCTGGGAGTGGCAACGCTTTCTGATTTAATTCAAGACAAGGGGCGCACACCGTTCAATATTGGTCGTGCTATTGAAATGACGGGCTTTGGGTTACAGGAAGCTCAACCATTAGCTATAGGGTTGGCGAAAAAAGCCAAGCTACCTCAGAAGGTGCTGCAAGCCGTGTTGGATTGGACAGGGGGTCAGCCTTTTCTGACACAAAAAGTTTGCCGACTTATCTTGTGTGCTGAGTCTCCACTATTAGAAGGAAGGGAAGTGGAATGGGTGGAGCAATTGGTGCGATCGCACATTATCGAACACTGGGAATCTCAGGATGAACCGGAGCATTTGAGGACGATACGCGATCGCATTCTCTACAGTAGTCAGCGCAAAAATCAGTTACTTCAGCTCTATCGGCAAATTTTGCAAACTGGAGAAATTCAAGCCACTAACCAACCTGAACAAATGGAATTAAGGCTTACAGGGTTAGTGGTCAAGCAGCAGGGAAAATTAAAGGTTTATAACCGTATCTATGCCTCGGTTTTTAATCAAAGTTGGGTTGATCGCCAGTGTCCCCTACCTTCGACATTTGACGCACCAGAGGGTCAAGTGCCTTTAGATTCTCCCTTTTACGTGGAGCGTTCTGCCATTGAGTCTAACTGTTACGAGACGGTGTTGAAGCCTGGTTCCCTGCTTCGGATTAAAGCGCCCAAGCTGATGGGTAAAACATCGCTGTTAAGTAGAATTTTTGATTTTGCAGCGAAGCAGGGTGTTCGCACAGTGGAGTTGAACTTGCTGTTAGCAAATAACGCGGTTTTAACTGACCTGGATAAATTCTTACGCTGGTTTTGCGCTAGCGTTGGTCGGCAACTGAAGATAGAGAATCAGCTAGATAATTATTGGGATACGGAACTTCTGAGTAGCAATTCTAATTGCACGGCTTACTT
>DATNPI010000321.1:0-6356 GCA_036703325.1 Coleofasciculaceae cyanobacterium | reverse complement strand
TAGTAATCAAACAAATCTTCTTCTTCATCGGGTTGTGCGGCTAACTCTGATTCCGGCAAATGTCTCTCTCTCATGTGATTTACGTCATCTTCATCAGTATTAACAGTAAATTCTCTTAATCAAATCGCCAGCTTTTTTAAGCCCCAAAAGCTGGCGTAAAAACGAGGAAAGGGTTTACTTCTTTTCCTAAATTCCTCCCTAATAAAACTTTCTAGAGACTTAGCGTAGGTAACATCTTGTGTGGCAACACCATGAATAAAAAATACTAGCATTGTCCTACTCGCCACTAACTAACGAATGAAGTTCAGCGGTTTTCCGTATAGAGTTCCCTGAAATCAATACCAAGTAACAGTCTTGGCAAGAAAAAGCACAATTAGTCTGGAGGGTTAACTAGACAGGAGTTTGGAGAGTTTTGTCGGTCAATCAGCCTCTGAACCTGCGATCGCCTAATCCAGTATTACTGTAAAGATAAGTGAACGCAATAAAAAAGCAGCCTGCCTTTGAGAGACAAGCTGCCTAGAGGGTTTATGACTAAAAGGTCATGGACTACATCATGCCCATGCCGCCCATGCCGCCCATGCCGCCCATGCCACCCATGCCGCCCATGCCGCCCATGCCGCCCATGTCAGGGGCAGCTGCCTTCTTCTCAGGCTTCTCGACGACGAGGGCTTCAGTGGTCAAAACCATACCGGCGATAGAACCAGCATTCTGTAGCGCTGAACGTACCACCTTTGCTGGGTCGATAATGCCAGCAGCAATTAAGTCTTCAAATTCATCGGTGGCAGCATTGTAGCCGATGTTGACATCGCTCTCCCGCACTTTCTCGACGATGACGGAACCTTCAACACCAGCATTATCCGCCATCTGACGCAGGGGTGCTTCTAATGCCTTGGCGACGATATCAGCGCCGATTTGTTCTTCAGCATCCAAGTTCTTTTTGATATCGGCAATTTTTGGAATCAAGCGAATCAGCGTTGTACCACCACCAGGGACGATGCCTTCATCTACTGCGGCTTTTGTGGCGTTGAGGGCGTCTTCAATCCGCAGTTTGCGGTCTTTGAGTTCGGTTTCGGTTGCGGCACCCACCTTGATGACGGCGACACCACCAGCAAGTTTGGCAATCCGTTCTTGCAGTTTTTCTTTGTCGTAGTCAGAATCGGTTTCTTCCAACTGCTTACGGATTTGAGCTACCCGCTTTCTCACATCATCTGTCGTTTCACCACCGACGATGGTAGTAGTTTCTTTATCGATGCTGATTTTACGAGCAGTTCCCAGCATATCGAGGGAGACGGCATCGAGGCTCAAGCCGACTTCTTCGGAAATCAACTGACCGCCGGTGAGAATAGCAATATCTTGCAGCATCGCTTTGCGGCGATCGCCAAATCCAGGAGCCTTGATTGCTGCTGCACTCAAGACGCCTCGTGCTTTGTTCACCACCAACGTTGCCAAAGCTTCCCCTTCCAGATCTTCGGCAATGATCAACAAGGGTTGACCAGCACGAGCAACCTTCTCCAAGACTGGAACCAAATCCTGGATGCTGCTAATCTTTTTGTCGGTAATCAGGATGCGAGGATTTTCATATTCCACTGCCATCCGTTCATTGTCGGTGACGAAGTAGGGGGAAATATAGCCCCGGTCAATCTGCATCCCTTCAACAACTTCCAGTTCCGTGGTCAGGGATTTGGATTCTTCAACCGTGATCACACCATCTTTGGTGACTTTGTTCATGGCTTGGGCAATCATTTCGCCGACTTCGTCATCGTTACCGGCAGAAACTGTGGCGACTTGAGCGATCGCACTTCCAGCCTCTACTGGCTGCGCCATTGCCTCAATCTCTTTGACCAGATGAGCAATGGTTTTGTCAATGCCTCGACGCACGGCAACAGGATTCGCGCCGGCAGCCACATTCTTGAGACCTTCACGAATCAGCGCCTGAGCAAGAACGGTAGCCGTGGTAGTGCCATCACCGGCGATGTCTTTGGTCTTGGAGGCGACTTCTTGAATTAGTCGAGCACCCGTATTTTCTAAGGGGTCTTCGAGTTCAATTTCCTTAGCAACGGTAATGCCATCGTTGACAATCTGGGGTGCGCCAAACTGCTTTTCCAAGAGCACATTACGACCTTTTGGTCCAAGAGTAATGCGGACAGCATCTGCAAGGGCGTTGACACCCCGCTCCAAAGACCGTCTTGACTCTTCATTAAACGAAACGATTTTTGCCATAGGTTTCCTGTGTTCTGTCTCCATTAGCAAATTTAGCACTCTCAGCGTCAGAGTGCTAATCCGAGGTAGTGATAGCGCCCTCGAAGCCCGTACATGACATTGAGTTAGACGAGTTAAATCCTCATAATTCCTCTCAAACTCAGGACTTAGGCATTCACCCCCTAGCCCCCAAAATCTAGGGAGAACTGGATGTACTTCCCCTTTCGTTAGGGGTTGGGGGGCTGGCACGATGGCATTTGCGTAAGTCCTGAAAAAGTATTTTTAGTTGCTTTTTATGACAAGTTTGCTCATTTTTGGCTAGGTTAATGAGGCAATTGGAAGGGTGGTTGCCAATCTACTTGTTGCTACCACCTCGTTCACAAAGGAGATTATCAATGTCGCGAAAAAATAAAAAAGGCTCTCACAGACTCGCTACCAGTGCGCTATCAGCCCAGTCGGTTTGTTCCTATCGACCTCACTCCATCTGCCCTATCTGTTGTATCGTTCCGCCTCATATGCTGCAGGAGGTCGCTCAGAATGGCAGCTCTGAGCAACGTGCTTGGGCTTTTCAAACATTAGAGCTGTCGGCGCAACTTCGCGGACGGCGGGAGGCGGTAGGGGGCGTCTCCTTCATGGCACCGGCGGGTGAGAAGCGCCGCACCATCTATGATGCCCAAAATGGGACTGAACTCCCTGGTGTTCTGGTTCGTGGTGAAGGCGACCCCCCAACCGATGATTTAGCTGTAAACGAAGCTTACGACGGCTCTGGTGCCACCTATGACTTTTTCTATGAGGTGTATGAGCGCAATTCCATCGATGACCGTGGTATGCGTTTGGACTCCACCGTTCATTTCGATGTGAAGTATGACAACGCCTTTTGGAACGGTAGCCAGATGGTTTATGGCGATGGGGATGGAGAGCTTTTCAACCGCTTCACCAAGTCGATTGATGTTATTGCCCATGAGCTAACTCATGGCGTCACTGAGCATGAAGCAAGTCTGATCTATTACGGAGAATCGGGGGCACTCAATGAGTCAATGTCCGATGTCTTCGGTTCTTTGGTCAAACAACGGGTTCTCAATCAGACGGCGGAGCAGGCTGATTGGCTCATCGGGGAGGGTTTGTTGACATCTAAAGTCAACGGCGTGGCGCTCCGCTCAATGAAAGCACCAGGAACAGCTTACGACGACCCAGTGCTGGGTAAAGACCCCCAGCCTGCTCATATGAGAGACATTTATAAAGGGACTCAAGATAACGGCGGAGTGCATATCAACTCAGGTATTCCAAACCATGCCTTTTACTTAGCAGCCACAGCTATCGGCGGTTATGCCTGGGAAAAAGCGGGGAAAATCTGGTACATCGCGTTACGCGATCGGCTACGCTCCAAAGCAAATTTTAAACGGGCTGCCAACACTATCATCAAAGTCGCAGGAGAACTTTACGGTGAAGGGAGTAACGAGCAAAACGCAGTCCGTGACGCTTGGGAACAAGTGGGAGTCAACCCAGGGTGATTTTTAAAAGGAAAGCCTCTGGCTTTGGCTAAGATGTTCGTCGCTGCGTTGTGGTCATGGTCTAACACCACTCCACATTGGCTATTGATGTGTTTGCTATTGATGTGTTCTGATTGCAGATTTCTGGATAGCTTTCATGGAGCAATTGGATTTGCGGTGAGGAGTTCAGTTTTTGCCGCCACCTAGTATACAAAGGAGATCACTAATGTCCCGAAGGAATAAAAAAGATACTCGCAAATTTGTGAGTGCTGCGCTATCAACAGGGTTGAAAGGTTGCCGTCGCATTAGCTGTCCTATCTGTTGTGTTGTCCCGCCTCACATCCTGCGAGAGATTGCCAAGAATGGCAACCCAGACCAGCAAGATTGGGCTTTTCAAAACTTAACCTTGTCGGCACGGATTCGCGGACAACGGGATGTCATGGGCAACCTTACAGCAGTAATGTCATCAGTTGGTGTGAAGCGCCGCACTATCTTTGATGCCAAAAATGGCACTGAGCTTCCTGGCACACTGGTGCGTGGTGAGGGTGACTCCGCAAGCAATGATGTAACCATTAATGAAGCCTACGACGGCGCTGGTGCTACCTATGACTTCTATCATGAGGTGTTCCAGCGCAATTCTATTGATGATCAAGGGCTACGTTTGGACTCTACCGTTCATTACAGTCAGAATTATGACAACGCCTTTTGGAATGGCCAGCAGATGGTGTATGGCGATGGGGATGGAGAGATTTTCAACCGCTTTACTATCTCAATAGATATCATTGGGCATGAGCTAACTCATGGTGTAACCCAGTATGAAGCGGGTCTGGTCTATATGGGACAACAGGGGGCACTCAATGAGTCGATGTCCGATGTCTTCGGTTCCCTAGTGAAACAGTGGTTGAAGAAGCAAACAGCCGATCAAGCTGACTGGCTCATCGGGGAGGGTTTGTTTACATCTAACATCAAAGGGATTGCTCTCCGCTCAATGAAAGCTCCGGGGACAGCCTACGACGACCCGTTGCTGGGTAAAGACCCCCAGCCTGGTCACATGAAAGACATCTATAAAGGTAATAAAGATAACGGTGGCGTACACATCAATTCGGGTATCCCAAACCGTGCCTTTTACTTAGCGGCAACAGCCATCGGTGGCTATGCCTGGGAGAAGGCGGGGAAAATCTGGTACATCACGTTAAGAGACCGCCTCCGCCCTTGGTCAGATTTTTCACGGGCAGCAAAGCACACTATCGCAGTGGCCGGAGAACTCTATGGTCAAAACGGTACTGAACAGCAGGCAGTTCGTGAAGCCTGGAAACAAGTGGGAGTCGAACCAGGGGGAATATTTTAAAGGATGAACTATGAAGGATGAAAGCAGTTAAAGTTTGAAGCCAACGATAAAAGAAAAGCCAGAGGTTGGAATTTCACTGAACTCAGTACTCAGCACTTTCATCTCGGCACTTTGATACTTCATACTTCACACTTCATGCTTTTTAGTTTCGCCGTGCCGCTGCCATCAGCCACTCAATCAGCGGTCTTAGGGTTCCAGGTACTGCTTGTTCACTGACCTCGACCGTATGCTGCTTACCATTGTCTTCCGCCGTCAGCTGGTACTGAAAGCGATCGGGCTGGCGACTTTTGGAAGTTATGGTTTTGGGTAACCGAAAGAAATCAGCTGCGTCAACCAGTTGGCGCAGCTGATTCGCTTCGTTGTCAGGCAGAGTGGTCGTATCAACAACTTTTGTCATGGTTATCCCGGCAAAGCCACCAGTCCGTTCGAAGGTCATTCGCATGGTTTCCCTCTCAGTAGCAACAAGCTAAGTTCGACGTACAGCGGATAAAGCTTAATAATCAGGGGTTCTATTGATAACTTTATGTTAATTCAGAAGTTTTTCTCTTCAAATGCTTCTAAAGGCGTTTCCTGAGCAACTTAATTCAATTGAAGCCGGGTAAGGTACCCGGCTTGGCTGCATATGGCTCGTTTTAGGAAGCCGTTGATCAGATGAAAGAAGCTGATTTGCCTTATAGGCTCTTAATCAGCTCTACCATTCGTTCGCCCACACCTGCTGCTGATGCAGGATTCTGCCCTGTTACCAAGCGATCGCTAACTACCGTGTGAGCCTGAAAGTTCGGAGCTTTGGTGAACTCGGCTCCACGCTCAATTAGCTTTGACTCTAGCAGGAATGGGACAACATCAGTTAGTTCAACAGCAGCTTCCTCTTCATTAGTGAAAGAAGACACCGTTTTACCAGCGACGAGGTACTCGCCACTAGAAAGCCTGATGTTCACCAATCCCGCCGGTCCGTGGCAGACGGCACCAACTACGCCTCCCTGTTCGTAGATAGCAGAAGCAATGCTGGCAAGTTGTTCATTTTCTGGGAAATCCCACATCGTTCCATGACCGCCAGCGTAGAAAATACCGATGTACTGGGCTGGGTCAACTTGGGTGGGATTGAGAGTGTTCTCGACTTGTGCAACTAGGTCAGAGTTATCCAAAAACGCCTTGTTCAAGGGGTCTTCCACGTCGGTGCCAGTTATGGGCGCTTTCCCACCCTTTGGACTGACGAAATCCACAGCTATACCAGCACGAGTAAATACATCGTAAGGATGTGTGACTTCTGAGAGGTAGAAGCCAGTTTCCTTACCCGTACTGCCAAGTGTGTCGTGGCT
>DATNPI010000320.1:0-2566 GCA_036703325.1 Coleofasciculaceae cyanobacterium | reverse complement strand
AGGTGCGGATTCGTCAGGGTTTACTCCTCACCGCTCTAACGATGCTCCCTCTGAGTGCCGTAATGATTACGCTGGCTGTCCCAATCGTACAAGTGATTTATCAATATGGAGCCTTCAACAAGGATGCATCCCAGTTTGTTGCCTCCTTATTGGTTGCTTACAGTGTTGGGATGTTTGTCTACTTAGCACGCGATGTCTTGGTGCGGGTATTTTACGCTTTGGGCGATGGTGATACGCCCTTTCGCATCAGCATTGTGAATATCTTCGTGAATGCCGTGCTGGATTATATTCTCGTTAAGCGTTTCGGAGCACCTGGTTTGGTGTTGGCAACAGTGGGCGTTAACGTGACTTCAACCGTTGCCCTACTTTGGTTTTTGAATCGCAAGCTCAACGGTTTACCTTTCCGGGAATGGAGCTTGCCTCTGCTGGGTTTAACAGTGGGAAGTGTTTTCGCTGGTTTAGCTAGCTGGGGCGTTGACTGGGGCTTACATAAAGTTTGGAGCAATCAGAATTTGCTGGTACATCTAGTGCAATTGAGTTTAGCTGGGATAGTTGGCTTAGGCGTCTTTGCTCTGTTTGCTGCGCAGCTAAAATTGCCAGAGGTAGATATTTTTGTATCGCGTATCCGTCAGAAGTTGGGTAGGTAATATCCATAGGACTTACGCACTATCTGCTGAACAGCTCCCCTAACGCTCACTCGATCAGTCTGTAGATGGTGCTTGATCCACCATAGTAACCATCAAAATCTGTGCCAGATTCCCAGATAAAGCTGGCGCGTGAAGATGAGTTGGACAGCACTGTCCTACAACCATCATCTAGTCCCACACCGATGTGGGCTTCTCCATAGGCAACGACCAAATCCCCAGCAGTCGCCTCAGCTTGTGAAACTTGCTGACCTCGACTCCCCTTAAGGGCATCCACTAGAGAAGGTACATAGTTAGGGTTATCACCCAAAGCCGAGATTCCTGCCTTCTGCAAAACGCGGTTGAGCGTCCAAGCACAAGCATTGTTGCCGCCGTCAGGCCCCTCAGCGGTACTCATTCCTCGTAGATTCAATGCCGCTGCTAGGATAGCCTGATTCATCTGTCTTTTAGGCTTGTCCTCCCCTTTAGGGGGGCCTTCCCTCGGCATTTCCGTTATCGGCCAATAGGGTTCCCAGCCTGGTAAAGTGACCTGTTTATCAAGCGCTGACCAGGTACGTGCCCCAACCTTGCCGTCCGCCTCCAAACCAACGTTTTGCTGAAACTTTTGGATGACATAGGTAGTTTGCGGTCCAAAATTTCCGGTGATTTCTAAGGGACCATAGCCTATGCCATTTAACGCATTTTGTAGACATACTACCCAGGCTCCACGGCTTCCTTGCTGTAGAACTGGGCAGGATTTTGGATTAGGAAGCTGAAGATTGCTCATTACCCTTCCCCCTGGTTAAGAAATTTCTAGCACGTTGTGACCAATTTGACTTTAAAGAATTTTTTCTTAGGGCTTACGCAAAGCCTCTATATGTAGGGTGTGTTAGCGGAGCGTAACGCACCGTCTCTTCTATATATTGAGTAGCTGTGTAAGTCCTGTTCTGTCAAATACTTCTACTTGACTGACGCCCTAGACCAGCTTGGCAGAAGTTTTCCACCAATTCCAATGCCGATGAGGGGAGAGGGGGGGGAGGATTTCACTCTCTGGGTTATTTTTGCCACCCTGGTCTAGGTGTTCTACCAATTTTCAGAGGTGCAGGTTTGTATTAATGCTCTAACGTACAAGAAGCTAGCATTAACGGGTATCTCAATGAAAGGTCTAATTATTGGCAGTTTGTCTGCTCTGCTAATGTCTGTTGCAATTTCACCAGCGGTCAGAGCAGAGACGATGACGACGAACACTACACAGACGAGCACTGACTCATCCAATGCTCGTCTGATCACACCTTTCAATCTTGTAAGCCTTGCTTATCGCGGTGCATTTGAAGACCAAGGAATTCCGAGTTACGGTACTTTCCTGACTGCCTATCGATTTAGGGCACTTAGTGGTAAGGATATTGTTCAGGGTGCGATCGCGGCAAAAAGGCTTTCACCGGAGGTTTTATCTGATCAAGGGTACATGAACGCGGTTGATGCCCAGATAGAAAATCTAGCCGCTGAGTACGATTCCTAAGAGATGATTTATAAAGTGAATCTTAAACCGTAGGGTGCGTTAACGAAGTGTAACGCACCTTCAAAACCAGGTGCGTTACGGTACACAGAGTTGTTTAATTGCTAATAACTCACCAATACTATGCGCCTAACGCACCCTATTGTAAGTTACTTTTTACGCGATCGCTAAGACTCTGGTTTTCTACCAGTCGTTACAGCTTTCGCTGATACTCTTCGAGCAGCTCCATCAGGTTTCTCTGGCAGTTTGTGGGGAGTAGGTCAGTTAAAGGAACTTCCCGTTTACCGCCACCTAACTTCACTGGAATATCTTCCAGAATCCGTACCACTTGGCTTTCGTCTAGGGTGTTATTAGTTAGTAGCGGATACACTCGTTCTGCGATCGCTTTCGCCAAATGGGCATCAGATAAATAGAGATGCCACTTGGC
>DATNPI010000299.1:0-2932 GCA_036703325.1 Coleofasciculaceae cyanobacterium | reverse complement strand
AGGTTCGCCCACAATCACTTGCGTCTCTGGTTGAAGCTGGTGGATGGCACAGTCAAACAACTCATAGAAAAAGTCGCTCATACTGCCGAGCGCTTCCCCAAACAGATACTCAAGCTCTGGCTCTTCCAACAGCATCCGCTTCAGGAATTTCTCCATCTGCAATTCTTTCCACGCCCGCAGCTTGTTCCAGACATCCTTAACGATCACTTCGTCCTGCGGGGTCAGTGGCGTGGGCTGAGGCAGCTCAATCTCTACTGGTTCTGCTGTACCTTGAGTCCGACGACGAAAGCCATTTTGCCTGCCGAATACCATCACCGTGCTGCTACTACCTTCACTAGTACTTTCAGTCAGGCGGACTTTCAGCTTGAGTTGCGGGGCTTGTTCCCAGGTCGTGATCGGAAACTCTAGGTCGGCATTGCGATTATCATTCAGGTACTCCTGGGTGGCAAAGGTCACAGTTCCAACATCCTGCCAGGGATGGGTAATATCTCCCTCTCGACAGCAAAATGTGATCGCGATCGTGCAATCCCCCTTGTTTTTTAGCTCCAGTAACCAACTTGGCTGCATCCGAGCAAACAAATCTCGTTCCAACAAGGTTTCACCTTCATGAGAAGCAATTTGTACTCGGCACTTATACTTATAGTGACTAGAAGCAGGAAAATCAGTCGCAGACACTTCGGTCAGATGTATAAATCGCTCAGTATTGAGAGTTTGAAGGTCAAGCATTTTATCGGTTGGAAGGGAGCAGAAGGATACGGAGACTTGTGAACAATACACAAAACACCAAAGTTTAATCTATCGCAAAAGATAAAAATTTACAGAATTTACTCTCAGCCTCTTAATATCTCTAAACTTCAAACAGTGAAAGACGCAAATTGTCGAAGAAATTACCTCGTGGGTGCCCTATTTTTAAGCAACTTGTCGGGTCAATGAGTAAGTTTGATACCTTGACCTAAATGGCTCAAGCACAAGCTAACCTTAGCAAGATGAGATTAGCTAGTTTTTAAAAAACTCACTATGGGAAACCCCTAACTGGTCAAAGGCTTACCAGGAAGGTTTACTGACCTACATAGTAAAAGGGATGACAAGCCTTCAGACTCAGCCATTTAGCGCAATTGTCTTCAGCACAATTACTGATACTCAACTCAAGAGTTTGGTCTAGATCAACAATTATGCTGAACTAAATGGCATTTGAACTAAGAGGATGTCTGAAAAGTCAGAATCGAGACGCATAGACGGTGGAGATCCCCCTAAATCAGAGTTAAAAAGGGGGACTTTGAGAAACTTCTCCCCCCTTAAAAAGGGGGGCTGGGGGGGATCGAAGCAACTTGTGACACTTCTCAGACATTCTCTAAGTTTTATCGTTATCTACACCTTGATCAGTGCAGCAAAAGGCGAGCGCTGATTAGGATTCAGACACAAACTCTTCACTTGATAGCTGTAGGACATTACAGCATTTTCATCTTTAAATTACTGTGCAGCGTTTTGAGTTTTGACTCCATCACACAGATGTCTGTCCTCTTCCTTCACTTCGGCATTTGTTCGCAGATAATCTCGCACCCAATCGCAACCCACTGCTACTACCTTATCTAGCGCTACAGACTGCTCTAAATTCCACAAAATTACCGTTTTGTCCTCAGCAGCCGAAGCCAGAGTTTTGCCATCAGGAGCGAACGCTAATCCCTTCACCCCACCACTATGTCCAATGAGATTGGTTAGCAATGTGCCATTACTCTTCCAGAGTTTAATCATTCCATCATTACTCCCTGTAGCGATTGTCTGGCTGTCAGGGCTAAACGCTACACTCCAAATCCCAGATTTATGTCCCTCAAGAGTATGCAGTAACTTTCCGTCACGACTCCAAAGTTTAACCGTCCTGTCTTCACCCACCGAAGCAATCCTTTCGCCATTAGGGCTGAAAGCTACGCCAATGACTGTACTAGTATGACCTTGGAGAGTCTTGAATAAGCTATCCTCACTTTTGACCTCCGATTGAGAATTTAGCTCCCGTTTCTTGTTCAAAACCGAAGCCAAATGCCAAAGCTTTACTGTCTTGTCACCACTGCTCGATACAAGTGTCGAACCATCGGGACTAAAAGCAACCCCCCAAGTCCCCGCCGCGTGTCCTCTAAAAGTAGCGATTTCGGTGCCGTCTATCCGCCAAAGTCTGACTGTGCGATCGCTACTCGAAGATGCAAGCATCTTACCGTCAGGGCTAAAAGCGACTTGCTGAAGACTACCCTGATGCCCTTTGAGACTACGAAGCAACGTACCGTCTTTCCTCCAAAGCTTAACTGATTGGTCTGTGCCAACAGTTGCGATCGTTTGACTATCTGGACTGATAGCAACTGAGCCAAACCGAGGGCTTGGCTCTTTTAAGCGCCGATAGCTAATCCCATCCTTGCGCCAGAGGATCGTTTCCTTCGGACTCAATGAAGCGATGAACTGTCCGTCGGGACTAAAAGCGATTCCCCAAATTCCCGCCGTATGTCCCCGCAGAATGGTCAGCAACCGATTGCGTAATTTCCACAGTTTTACAGTGCCATCTCCAGATGCAGAGTATAGTGTGTTGCCGCTGGGACTAAATGCCAGATCTTGAATGCGACTATTATGAGCTTTAATTGCATTCAACAAAGTACCGTCAAGGCTCCAAAATTTTAGCATCTTGTCGTCAGAGCCAGAAAGGACGATCTGCCCATTCGGGCTGAACGCTAGTGCGTTAATTGCCGCATCGTGTGCACTGAAAGTCCTTAACAAACTGCCGTCACGCTGCCATAGTTGCAGCCTGCCATCTCCATCGCCAGTTGCCAGGGTTTTGCCGTCAGGACTAAAGGCAATTGAAAAAATAGGAGATTTCAGATCTGAAAGTGTTTTCAGCAATGTGCCATTTCTCTGCCAGAGTTTTAAAGTGCCGTTGTCAGCAGCCGAGACC
>DATNPI010000065.1:0-14585 GCA_036703325.1 Coleofasciculaceae cyanobacterium | reverse complement strand
GCTTTCTTCGGACAACTGGCAGAAGACAGAAAACCTAAGTGTGGAATGCCAGACTTAAGGCTGTGGAGTATTCGTTTCATCCACTTTGAATACCTCCATAGAGGATTGCAGTTCTTGTGCAACTTCTACAGTTTGCTGTAGAGAGCTAGAGATTTGATGGGAAGACTTAGAAGTCTGTTCAGAGACGATTACCATCTCCTTTATCAACTCAGTAACGACGTTAGATGCCTCGACTTGAGACACAGTCGCACCCGAAATCGATTGCACCAATTGGTCAATCTGGCGAGACACGTCTAGAATCTGACCCAAACTTTGTTTTGTCTCTTCAACCAAGTGAGTACCTTCAACCACCTCGGTCGTTCCCCGTTCCATAGCCTCGACGGCTTGAGTGCTTTCTATTTGGATAGTTTCGACGATTTGTTCAATTTGTCTTGTCGCCGCCGCCGAGCGTGCTGCTAGTTGGCCAACTTCTTTGGCAACTACTGCAAAGCCTTGACCTTCTTCACCGGCACGGGAGGCTTCAATCCCAGCGTTAAGTGCTAGCAAATTAGTCTGCACGGCGATTTGGTTGATCAAGGAAACTACCTTGGAAATCTCTTGGGAAGATTCACTTAAACGCTTCACCTTTTTGGCAGTTTCTGCCACGGTTTCCTGCAAGTTCAAGATCTTTTGGACGGTGCGCTCCATAGCTTTTTCTCCTACTTGAGCGGTTGCTGAGGCAGTACGAGTCACTGCTGCTGCATGGTTGGCGCTGTTAGCTACCTCTTGAATCGATTGGGTCATTTGCTCAACCGACTCCAGGATGCGGGTCGTCTCCTCGGTCTGTTTGAAGGCAGCATCTGCAAGTTGACGAATAGCCTGTTCGTTTTCTCCCAGAGAGGCATTAACCTGAGTTGTTGCTAGTTTGACTCGTGTCACAATTCCCCGCAGATTCTCTATAACCGCATTGAGGAAGTCAGCAACGGTGCCAATTTCCCCCTCTGTCACATCAGCACGAACCGTGAGGTCGCCTTTGACAACCTGTTCAACATCCTTAACCAAGCTGATAAGTTGAGACCGAAGCGCTTCGGATTGCTGCTGTTGCTGAACAGAAACAACGTTAAGCTGCTCGATGAGCTTGGCTTGGTCGAGAGCAAACCCAATTTGAACAGCCAACTGTTTGAGAAGATAGAATTCAGACTGCTGCCAGATCCGCGTCTCATAACACTGATGGGCACACAACAAACCCACGAGTTGGTCACCGACCAGAATGGGCGCTACTATACTAGCCTTGATGTGAAGGCTTTCTAGGAGGTTAGAGTGAGAAGGTGTTAGGTCGTCTTGAAAAACGTCATGGGCGACCCAGATATTGCCAGTTGTATACCCTTGGAAATCTTCTTTCTGGAACAGTTTATTGATTTTGTCTTGCTGAACTGGTAGGCAATCGGATGCGATCGCTTGTGACATGATTTCCCCACTCCTGCCGCCGGGATAGAAACGATAGAGCAGCAGGCGGTCAATTTCCAAGGTATTTCGGATTTCTTCTAATGGAGTGCTGAGAATATCTTTTGAGTTAAAAGATTGACGAATGCAAGAGATAAAGTCGGCTAAGACTTGTGTACACTTCGCCTCAGTCGTCACGCTTTTTAGGAGAGTTGCTTGTTCAAGAGCAAAGCTGACTTGGACTGCCAACTCCTCAAATAAGTCAATCGTGTACTCCTCCCAGTTGCGCGTTGTGGAACACTGATGGGCAATAATCAAACCCTGGAGATGTTCGCCTAGTCGAATCGGTGTCACCAAACTAGCCTGAATTTTGTATTGGTGAATTACATTAATGTCACTATAGTTCTGATCTGAAAGGATGTTGATGGGATGGGTATGGCCATTTTTAAACTTTTCTAGATGATGCTCTGCAATGCCCAGAGCGGTCATTGGAAGCCCTAACATTTTCGGCCAACCTGAGGCAACTGACTCCGCGACGACCCTCCCATCCTGGAGGATAGGACTCAGGCGACAAATTAACACTCGATCTAGATTCAAAATTTGTCGAATTTCTGCGGTGGCTGTGTTGAAAACGTCCTCTGGGCTGTGACATTGACGAATGCGTAGGGCAATGCTTGAAAACAAGCGAGCCTGCCCAGCTTTTTCTCTGTGCTGTAGGAAGTTTATATCGCTCAAGCGAAGTGCGATTAGCGATGCCAACTGTACGAAAAAATCGATTTCGTTTGCCTGCCAAAATCTTGGTTGGTCACACTGATGAGCAATCATTAAGCCAAGTAGCTGCTCGTCTTGGAGAATTGGCACCACCATTTTGGCCTTAACTTGATAGCTTTCCAACAGCTTTCTATGGCAATCTGACAAAGGTGTTTGAGTGATGTCATTACTCACAAAAACACGACCATGCTTGTAGAGTCCTCCCTTGGTATCTCTCATGCAGGTGTCAACAATTTGGTTGCCTAGGGACTCAACGAATCCAGGAGCCACTGATTCAGCGGTGATGGTTCCATTCCAGCTAGTGTCGAAGGTATAGATAATTACCCGATCCGCTTGCAAGATTTCTCTTGCTCCATCAACGGCTCGTTTGTAGAGATAGTCGAGGTCTGGGGGTTGAGTCTGGGAGGAAATGTCTCCAAACAATAGTGTTTTGGGTGAGTACTGCGGCGTTGAGGAACGGAAGCTGAGGCGGTGAGTAAACCATGCCGCGATCGCACTGGCTAATAATGCTGTCACTCCACTCAACAGTGTCAATTTCAGTAGCAGTTCTTTCTGAAGGGTTGATGAAATTAAGGTTCCACTTGAAGGAGTTTGGGCAATTTGCTTCGTGACAGCTTGGCTAACAACGTGAGAGCTAATTACTCCGATACCTAAGGCCGGAATGAGGCTCAAACAGAGCGCTAAGACTAGGGATTTAGTTCTCCGCCCAGGAGTAGCAGCATTGTGAAATGGGTGCTGTTTGACTGGGAACGCTGAATAGAATTGCTTTGTCATGATAAAGGAACCACCATTAGTGAAACTTGCCTGAGTGGGATTTCAGTCATTTCCGCAGCCTTGCAAACTGTTGTTCAGGATGGACTTTTTCCACTGACCGCGTAGTACAGGCTTAGACCTTGAACGCTTTTGAACAGTCTTGCCAACATCAAAAGTGTGCGTCAGCACCGACACTTCAGCACCCTTGTCAGTTCTTCACTGTATTTGGTAAATCACCCGTATAAAAAAAGACTTCTTTTTGACATCCTCACCGTCCTAGAAGGACGGGACTTGAATCCCAATTTTTCGGTCAGGCAACAGAGGATGAGTAATTTAAGCGTTGTAGAGATGCACTCTTAGTCGTACTGCCTGTGTTACAGCTATTTCATGTATAAAAATATACAAATCATCAAATGAAGTTGTAACCTTAGATACCCATAGGATAAGCGTGATCACTTGCGAGCAGGTAAATATTTTTTAAAGTTTTCAGACCAAGTCACCTAACATACTCCAGACGCTCGTTGCTATGCAACAGAGCGCTGGCTTTTCTGAGAAATTCTAAGAGCGGTTTTGACTAAAGAAGTCTGAAGTGTAAAGGATGTTCGGCGTAGCCGTTCCCGAAGGGTAGGATGAAAAAATGTCGGTATATGCCTTGCCCAAGCGTGGGTTCTAAAAACCAAATTTTTTCGAGATTCTTGCCTCGTCCCAAGCGTGGGCGTTAGCGCCGCGGGGCTAAGAGAAGGTAATTTCATACTTCATCCTTCGGTTGACTAATAGTGCGTCTGGGCTACGCCTCCTTGATCTCCCCACTACTCCATATCGTTAGGGTGTGATCAGATATGTTGCTGTTGACCATTTAGCAGTAATAGTTGTGGCAGATTTTCGGTATCCACTTTGAAGACCCCCACCGAGGCTTGGAGTTTTTGGGCAACCGTTACGGTTTGCTGCAAGGAGTCAGAAATTTTCTGGGAAGACTGGGAGGTCTGTTCAGAAACCGTAGCAATTTTCTGCATCAAGTTAGTAACGGCTTGAGAGGTCTGCGCTTGAGACACAGTTGCACTCGAAATTGATTGCACTAGTTCATCGATCTGGCGAGATACTTCCAAAATTTGACTGAGACTATGCTTGGTCTCTTCAACCAAGTGGGTACCTTCTACAACCTGAGAGGTGCCCAGTTCCATCGCCTCAACCACTTCACTGGTTTCTCGTTGGATGTTGTCAACAATCTGCTCAATTTCTTGAGTTGCTACAGTTGAGCGTTCAGCTAGTTCACTGATTTCCTCGGCAACGGCAGCAAAACCTTGACTCCCTTCATTTTCTTGCGCCGTCTGAATCCCAGCGTTGATGGCTAGCATATTAGTGGCTTGAGCAATCTGCTTAATCAAGTACACCGCTTTGGAAATCTCCTGGGAGGATTGACCCAGACGCTTCACCTTTTTGGAGGTTCCTGCCACAGTTTCTCGCAATTTCAAAATCCCTTGCACGGTTCGCTCCATTGCCTGTCCACCGGCTTGAGCAGTGGCGGAGGCAGTGCGGGCAACGGTTGCTGCTTGGTGAGCACTCTCGGCCACAGCTTGTATTGAAAGGGTCATTTGCTCGACGGAATCCAGAGTGCGAATAGTCTCCTCAGCCTGGGTGAGGGCTTGATCGGAAAGTTGGCGAATCGCCGCTTCGTCTTCCCCAAGGGAAACGTTGACTTGGACGGCAGCTTGTTTCACCTGCGTCACAATACCACGCAGACTGGCGATGATGGAGTTGAAAAAGTCAGCAACGGTGCCGATTTCTCCGTCTGTTACATTTGCCAGAACGGTGAGATCGCCCTTGGCTGCCCCTTTGACATCGTTGAGCAGTTCCGCTAGTTGATGCTGGAGTGCTTCTTTTTGTTGTCGTTGCTCTTGAGACCGTGCCTCTGCTTCCTGACGCGCTTGTTCCGTCAGTTCCAGAAGCGTCGCTTGCTCCAAGGCAATTCCCACTTGCGTTGCTACCTGCGCTAGCCAATTGATTTCAGCCTCCTGCCAGACCCGTGGTGCTGAACACTGATGGGCAATCACTAAACCGATAAGCTCGTCACGAAGCATAATTGGGGCCACTAGATTCGCCTTGACTTCAAAGCGTTCTAGTAACTGAAGGTGGCACTTGCTCAAATTAGCCTGATAGATGTCATTAATGGCACGAACGCGACCTTGACGGTAGAGTCCACCATGATTGACTTTCAGGCAAGAATCTTCTACCTCCGCACCTAGGGCGATTGTCCAAGCTGATCCAACGGATTCGGCAATCATGGTGCCACTCAAGTCTGAATCGAAGCGATAGATTACGACCCGGTCAGCTTTCAAGGCTTGTTGCACCTGTCGGACTGTGGTGCTGAAGATATCTTCCAAGTTTAGCGATCGCAGAATTTGCTTGGTCATGTCAGCAAAGGCTCGGGCGCGTTTTGCTTCTGCTTCTTTTTGCTGACGCTGCTCAGTCGCTGCCATCTCAGCAGCTTCTGCCAGTAACCGAGAGCGCTCGGCTTCTGCTTCTCGCTGTTTTCGCAAACTTTCCTGCTGTTTGAGGAGCATAGCTTGGTCTAGGGCAACGCCCACCTGGTTTGCCACTTGCTTGAAGAAATCGATTTCTATATCCTTCCATGCCCGTGGCCCAGAACATTGGTGGGCAATCAGCAAGCCATAAAGCTGTCTGTCAGCAATAATCGGCACCATCAGGTTAGCCTTGACCGAGAAGGTTTCGAGTTGTCTGATATAACAATCGGTCAAGTTAGCGTTGTAAATGTCGTCAATGGCTCTGACCCGACCTTTCTCGTAGAGGATAAAATACCGACTCTCAAAACAAGGGTCAGAAATTTCAATCCCCAAGGCAGTGGGCCAACCCCGAGCGAGGGATTCGGCAACGATTGTGCGCTTCCCGTCTGCATCAAAGAGATAGACAACCACACGATCGACTTGCAGGGCGGCGCGAGTTTCTGCAACGGCTGTGTTGAGAATATATTCTGTGTCTAGGGATTCCCGAATCTGAGAGGTGATTTCACTTAATAACCGAGCGCGTTCAGCCTCCGCTTCTTGCTGTTTTCGCAGGCTTTCCTGCTGTTTGAGCAGTATTTCTTGGTTAAGGGCAAAGCCCATCTGGGTTGCCACTTGCTTCAAGAAATCGATTTCCGTTTCCTTCCACACCCGTGGGCCAGAACACTGGTGGGTAATCAGCAAGCCATGGAGCTGTCTGTCAGCAATGATTGGTACTACTAAGTTGGCCTTGACTGAGAAGGTTTCAAGTTGTCTAATATGACAATCGGTCAAACCAGCGTTGTAAATGTCCTCAGTGGCTTTGACGCGACCTTTCTGGTAAGGGTTGACATATCGCGTCTTAAAACACGGGTCACTAATCGCGGACCCTAGGGAGGGAGGCCAACCCCGAGCAACGGATTCGGCAATCATCGTGCCACTCCAGTCCGCATTGAAGCGATAGACAACCACTCGGTCGGTTTGCAGGGCGGCGCGAACCTCTGCCACCACTGTGTTGAACATGTCTTCTGTGTCGAAGGCTTCCCGAATGCTGGAGGAGATTGAATTCAAGTGCAGTTCTTGCTTAACCTCAGCGGTTTGTTTGCTGAATTGGAGCTGAAGTTGGTTTGCCAGTTGGTTAATATTAGACCCTAAGGCAGATATTTCATCTTCCCCTTCTATGCTGAGGTAAGTACTGAGTTCTCCTCGACCTAACTTCTCTACTGCGTTAGTTGCAGCCAGGATTTCCCTCGTGGCTCGGTCTGCTAAGTAGGCAGCGATCGCACCCACGAGCAAGGCTGTTGCCCCAGTTCCAAGCATCAGAGTCAGCAGCAGTTGTACCTTCAGTTCCGATAAATTGGTTGTGGGACTCTGTTGAGTTTGAGAAACCTGCTTTGTAATGGCTTGGTTAGTGAGATAGTAGCTGGTTGCCCCCATTCCGATTAGTGGGACTGTACCGCAGGCGATCGCCAATGCTGCTACTTTTGTCCTCAAGCGCAGCTGCCGCCACCATGGAGGACTGGATTTCTGATGGAATTGATGAGAGAGAGCAGCACTTTGCGGCTGGAGCTTAATCGCACTAGTAGACTCTTGAGGGAGAGAGATCTGCCCAATATTTTGACCATTGCCATTACTAGCTGTATGCTTATGACTTATACTGCTTAAAAATTCATTCTCCAGTTGTGCCAGGGCAGCGCGAGCCAAGTCAGCTGTTGCAGAATCAGTTGCTAGTTTGAGCGCTTCTCGAAATTCAGCTCTAGCCTTATCAAAGTCGCCAGCTTCACGACAGGCAGCACCGAGCCAAATCCGAATTTTTGCGTCTTGAGGATGCTTGGAGGAAAGGTCTGAAAACGGCTGTATTGCCGCTTCGTACTGTCCTTGCGAATAGATTGTTGATAGAGCTTGATCAAGTTGATTCTTCATGAGACGAGGTAACTACCCCAGAGGAGACGTTTGCATGATTAAGATTTCAGTTATTTCTGTAGCCTTGCTAAACCGTTGTTAATACCAACAGCTGCATTCAGTCGTGATATTTGACACACCAAGAAGGCAGACAGAGGCGAGCATCCTCCTTGTCTTCCTTCCTGTGTCCATCTATAACGTTGTTTGACCGCAACTTCTAAGAAACTCATATGAGTTTCTTGTAGACTTCATGAGCGTGATCGCTCTTGGACAGCTTGGTATCAGGATGGGTTAGCATACTGGGTGCGTTGTACAGGCATAGGCATTAGAAGCTTTGAAAAGCCTTGCCAGTACCAACACACAGCACCCTGGTCGGTTGCTTCACAATTTTTGGCAAATCACCCGGAGCAAAAAACTCTTAGCGTATCGGGGCAGTAGCGGACGAATAACTTCAGCGTTGTAGAGATGCACTAAAGCCATACTCCCCATGTTACAACTATTTGTCGCGCAATAATACGCAATTCTAAGGTTAATTGTAACTTCTGATACTTCTATTTTAAGTTGGATAACTGAGTTTTAGGTAAGATTTCGTAAAAAATCTCAGTTTTTTGTTGATATGTCGCCCATCGAAAGGGAAGGTAGGTCTTACCATTTTCATGATTTATTCTATTGTCAACTCACTTACTCGTTGTCGCCTCAGCATTATTGCTGATCTATTATCCGCATAATTACTGAGACTAGAGAGATAACATCTGCTCTCGGCATAAGCGCAATTAGACGTTTGCAAGTTTTTTGAGCTGGGCTGAGGGAGCTTTCCTACTCCAAAAGTTTCCAAGTCAGTATCAGTTATACCATTTGGTTTAATGTTTGACACTGATCAGCGCGGGAAGGTTGTAGGTGGTAGGTTGTAGGGGAAGTCTCTTCATCACCTACAACCTACCACCTAACACCTAACACCTAACAATTTTACGATTTGTGTCATTTTTAAGACCAATTGGTATTAGTCAGCAGACGTTTTAATTTCGTGCGTGAGTATTTGTTGTCTCCACTTTGAATACCTCCACAGATGCTTGGAGTTGCTGTGCTACCGCCACAGTTTGCTGCAAAGAGCCAGAAATTTGATGAGAAGACTTGGAGGTTTGTTCTGAGACTATTACCATCTCCTTCATCAAATCAGTAAGGGCACAAGACGTCTCGGCTTGAGATACAGTCGCCTTCGAAATCGATTGCACCAAGGCATCTATCTGATGAGACACTTCTAGCAGGCGACCCAAACTTTGTTTCGTCTGTTCAACTAAGTGAGTCCCTTCAACCACCTGGCTCCTTCCCAATTCCATCGCCTCGACCACATGACTGGTTTCTTTTTGGATATTTTCAACAATTTGTTCGATTTCTTGAGTTCCTGCAGCGGCGCGGACTGCCAGTTCGCCAATTTGTTTGGCAACTACTACAAAGCCCTTATTTTCTTCTCCGGCACGGCGAGCTTCAATCCCGGCGTTGATTGCTAACAAATTGGTTTGCGTGGCGATTTGGTTAATCAAGGAAACTACCTTGGAAATCTCTTGGGAAGATTCACCCAAACCCTTCACCTTTTTGGCTGTGTTTACCACGGTTTCCCGTAAATTCCAGATCTTTTCGACGGTGCGATCCATTGCTTCTCCACCAGATTGGGCAGTTGCAGAGACAGTACGGGCGACTTCTGCTGCATGGTAGGCGCTATCAGCAACTTCTTGAATCGAACGGCTCATTCGCTCAACTGAATCCAAGGTACGGGTCGTCTCCTGAGCCTGTTTGAAGGCATTATCTGCAAGTTGAAGGATCGCCCCTTCATTTTCTCCGAGTGAAGCATTAACCTGAGTCGTTGCCAGTTTTACCTGCGTCACGATTTTTTGCAGGCTTTTAATGATCACATTGAAGAAGTCAGCGACGATGCTAACTTCAATAGTTTTAGCTTCGGCGTGAACGGTGAGGTCGCCTTGGGCTGCCCCTTGAAGATCCTTAATCAAGCTGACAAGTTGATGCCGAAGCTCTTCGGTTTGCTCCTGTTGCCGCGTAGAAACAATGTTGAGTTGCTTGATGAGATTGGCTTGATCGAGAGCAAACCCGATTTGAGCCGCCAACTGCTTGAGTAAATAGAATTCAGACTGCTGCCAGTCCCGAGAACCCGAGCACTGATGGACACACAACAAACCCACAAACTTATTACCTGACTGAATAGGCGCGACAATACTGGCCTTGACTTGAAGGTCTTCTCGGAGCTTAGAGTGAGCAGGTGTTAGGTCGGCTTTATCAACGTCATGGGTGACCCAGAAGCTGTCACTTTTATACCCTTGGAAAGTTTCTTCCTTAAACAGCTCATTGATTATTTTCCCTTGAGCTGGTGCCCAATCCGGTGCGACTGATTGTGCGGTGATTTCCCCTCCCGTACCGTCGGGATTGAAGCGATAGATCAACACACGGTCTGTTTCTAAGACATTTCGGATCTCTTCTACTGAGGTGCTGAAAATGTCTTGTGAATTGAAAGATTGACGAATGCGAGAGGTAAAGTCTGCAAGTAGCTGTGTTCGTTCAGCCTCAGTCTCCACACTTTTGAGGAGAGTTGCCTGTTCAACAACTAAGCCAACTTGGCCTGCTAAATTCCTAAATAAATCAATCGTAGGCTGTTCCCAAGTACGTATTTGTGAACACTGATGGGCAATAAGCAAGCCGACGAGCTGGTCGCCTGCGTGAATTGGTGCGACTAAACTGGCTTTAACTTTGTATTGCTCTGTCAGAGTAATGTCAGTACTAGTCAGTTCTGGTTCTTTGAGGACGTTACTGATGGCATAGACCTGACTACTTTTGTACGCCATTAGGGGATGCTTATCAGTGACAGGGAGATCATGCAGTCGAAGCCCCAACATTTGTGGACAAGCTGGGACAACCGACTCAGCGACGATGGTTCCATCCTGAAGGCTTGGGCTGAGTCGGCAGATTAAGACTCTATCTGCATTCAGTATTTGTCGAATTTCTTTGGCGGCAGTGTTGAAGACATCCTCTAGTTCAAGAGATTCACGAATGCGCAAAGCAACGTTGGCAAACGAGCGTACCTGCCCAGCTTTTGCTATCTGCTCTAGGAAGTTCGAGCGACCTAAGCGAAGTGAAATTAGCGCTGCCAACTGTACGAAGAAGTCTATTTCATCCGCTTGCCAAACTCGTGGTTGGTCGCACTGCTGGGCAAGAAGTAGGGCAAATAGCTTATCATCTTTTAGAATCGGTGCCACCAAGTTGGCTTTAATCTGATATTTTTCCAACATCTTAATGTGGCAATCTGACAAACCCGCCTGATAAATGTCATTGATGACACGGACGCGACCATTGTTGTACGAGCCTCCCTTGCTGTCTCTAAGGCAGGTGTCTACAATTTGGTCGCCGAGCGATGGAACGCATTGAGGAGCAATTGATTCAGCGGCAATGGTGCCATTCCAGTCAGTGTCGAAGACATAGATAATCACTCGATCCGTGCCAAGGATTTCTCGTGCCCCATCAACGGTTCGTTTGTAGAGATAGTCGAGATCTATAGGTTGACTTTGGGAGGTGATATCTCCGAATAACAGTGCTTTCCGTGAGGGCAGCTTTGAGGAACGAAGACCTTGAGTAAATAAGGTAATCGCACGGTTGAATTGGTTTGTCATCAGGAGGTAACCAAGGTAAGACTTTTCATCAATAAGATTTCAGTTATCTCCGCACCCTTGCCTAACCGTTGTTCAGCATGGGCAAGCACACTTCGGTCTTGCTTGTACAAGCATATACATTGAAAGCTTGTCAAAATTATTGCTAACCTTAAGAGTCTGGCCAGTACCGGCTGTTCAGCACCTTTGCCGATTGCTTTACAGTATTTGGCAAATCACCCTTATAAAAAAGTCTTCTTTGTCTGGGCAGTCGCGGATGAGTAACTTCAATGGTGTGGAGATGCACTCTCAGTCGTACTGCTTGTATCACAACTATTGCATACGTAAATCTACGCAATTAGTGTGTCTAGTTATAACTTTTTGAGTTCCGATGTCTCTATCATAAGTGAGATCTCTTAGAATCGAGGGAAATTTCTTTAACAATTTTGTAATTCTAGGCGTAATCACTCACAATATAGTTAATTTCTATGGGAATTAAATTTCATTCCGAGTCTAAATGACGCTTAATGCATTTATATAATTAAAAACAAAGTGTTTTTTGCCACCAGAGACTCAAAACTTTTTTGCTCATCAACCAGAAGCGATATCACAACTCATTTGACTGCCCAAGCCAAGAAACGTTCTGTGTAGTAGAGCGCTAGCTGATTGCTAGGGCCGTGAAAGATGGCGTCGAAGGAATGTTCGGCCCAGGGAATTTCCAGCAGGACACTGGTACTGCCAGATGTACGCAGACGTTTGTACATATTTTGTGCAAAGCGTACTTCGACAATATGATCACGACTCCCATGTACTAAGAGAGTCGGTGGAAGCCGCCGCGTCACGTAGCTCACGGGTGAAGCTTTCGCGTATTGCTCTGGCAGTTCATCTGGGGAACCCCCTAAAAATGCTTCCAAAATAGCACGCACATTAAGCGGATCAGGGTTGGGTGGCTCTCTGTACCCTTTAGCTAGGTTGAACGGCCCGTAGTAACTAACGACGGCCCGGACGGGTAAGGCATCAGGCTGATAGGCAGCCAACATGGCCAGATGTCCCCCGGCGGAACGTCCGAGCAAGGCAATGCGCTCTGAGTCTGCTTCATACTCGACGGAGTGCTGCTGGATGAAAGCTAGGGCAGCACGGACATCATCAAGTTGGGCTGGAAAGCGGTAACGTGGTGCATGGCGATAATCAATAGCGAAGACAGTATAGCCCTGCGCTGCCATATACTGGCTAAAATCAGCATTTTGCTTCGGGCTGCCGTTTTGCCAACCACCACCGTAGATCACCACAAGTGCTGGATATTTTCCTACTTTCGGAGGACGGTAGATATCCATGCTCAAGGGTACGCCATTGGGGGCAACGAATTGGATGCCAGTTGTGTAGCGCACCTCGCCGGGATGAATGCCTGTGAACGCATCAGCTAGGATAAACGGATGCGATCGCATTTGTAGGTGCAACTCACTTGGAATTCGTGTCATGTAGTCCGCACCCAGCCCATCAACCATAGCAGCAGCCATTCGTTGCTCAGTCGCAGGCAGCTGCACCAATGGCAGTATGCTCAAGAATAGTCCAATCAAACTAGCGCCCAAGGCTAGGCGTTGTAGCAGAGTGTAGCGTATTCCCACTTTTGCAAGCGCAATGGTATGAAGAATAACTATCCCTAAGGGAATCCCGTTCAACACGATTAGCCAAGGGCTGACCTCTGGCGCACCAACTCCTAACCTTAGCAAAGGAAGAGTTGGTGCCGGGATAACAATCCAAGCGCTCAAGAAAAGACCAGCACTACTCAGCAGCAGTGCTAGCCATTTGAATACCTCCGTGATTGGATGGGACAAACAGAGTTATTCTCCTAATTTGATGTGAATGGATTTCGTCTCGAAGTACTCTTCAAGACCCTGATGCCCAACTTCACGGCCAATACCGCTTTGCTTGTAGCCGCCGTAAGGCATACAAGGTTCAAGCCCCGAAGAGTGGTAGGTGTTCACCCAGACGGTGCCAGCCCTGATTCCCTTCGCCATGCCGAATGCGGTATCTAGATTTTTTGTCCATACCGCTGCTGTTAAGCCGTACATTGTGTTGTTGGCGATTTGGAGTGCTTCTACTTCGTCCTTGAAGGTCATCACGGAGAGTACAGGGCCAAAGATTTCTTCTTGTGCGATCGCCATTTTGCTCTCAACCGCATCAAAAATTGTTGGCTGCACAAACAACCCTTGCTCAAATCCTTCAACCGGATAGCGTCCACTCCCGCCAATGAGCAACTTCGCACCTTCCTTTTGTCCAGCATTAATATACCCTTGGATGCGATCAAACTGCCGCTCATTAATGACTGGCCCCATCGTGGTGTTGGGGTCGGACGGGTCACCCAGCTTAAGGGTTTTCGTAGCAGCTACCAGTTGCGCCACAAACTCATCTTTAATCGACTCGTGCAACAGCAAACGGGAACCAGCTTGACAAACCTGACCGCTATTGAGATAGATACCGAAGAAGGCACCTCCCACAGCTGCTCCCATATCTGCATCTGGGAACACAATATTTGGACTCTTGCCACCCAACTCCAAGCTTACTCGCTTCAGGGTTGGTGCAGCTTTTGCCATGATGCCCTTACCAACAGCGGTTGAGCCGGTGAAGGCAATTTTGTCTACTAAAGGCGACTCGACCAGTCGTTCTCCTACTACGGGACCATCGCCGGTGACAATGTTGATAACACCTTCCGGTGCGCCTGCTTGTGTAATGATTTCTGCCAGGATGAAGGTGCTCGATGGTGTGAATTCGCTGGGTTTTACCACCATCGTGCAACCTGCTGCGATCGCAGGTGCAATTTTCCAGGAAACCAGCAACAGCGGAAAATTCCACGGCGTAATAATGCCAACCACACCCACTGGCTCATGCACCGTTAAACCGATCGCACTACTGTCATACTGCGTAATCGACTCGCCTTTTACATCCAGTGCCAAACCCGCAAAGTAGTCAAATACGTTAGCCGTAAACTGCACTTCACCCATTGCCATTGCAAATGGCCTCCCGACTTCTTCACAGAGTGTCTGTGCCAGTTCAGTTGCTTTGGTTCTCAGCCCTTCTGCTGTTTTGCGAAGTACATCATGACGGGTAAGGGCATTGGACTTCGACCAGTCTCCCTTATCAAACGTCTGTCGTGCGGCTTGAATTGCCGCATCTGCATCGGCTTGATTGCTCCAAGGAATTTGGACAATCGTCTGCCTCGTCACTGGGCTTTTTCGTTCATAGGTTTCACCGGAAATTGCTGCCACCCACTTGCCGTTAATAAAGTTCTGGTAGCTACGCACCGACATTGATAGTCCACTTTTGTTAACCTGTGTCGTCATTGTTCGCTCCTACTTAAATAACTTTATCTTGCCGGACTGTTCTGAATATAGAGGAGGCGATTAAGGAGTAGTCCAAGAATTACTCCTTCTCCAAAGAGAATATCTGGTTCGTTGCCAGTACATAACTGACAAATTCTGTCATTCAGTCGTGCGGTTGGAATCTGAACAAACTCTTGATTATTCTTCTTTTCCTAACTCAATAGCATTTTTATTAGGTGATTTCCACCAAAAACCAACTTTTTTATTCG
>DATNPI010000064.1:0-30079 GCA_036703325.1 Coleofasciculaceae cyanobacterium | reverse complement strand
ACGGCATAAAATGGATCGCCACTCCCGACGCCAAGCATTTGGAGAAAATTGGGAGTAGAGGATTGACGGGCAATGACTTCTGGGGGGTTGAATCCGGGTATAGATTGGATGTAGCTTTTGACTAATTCAACACGACTGGTTTCTGTGCCATCCCGCCATGCCGCGATCGCTTTTTGGAAGAACATCCGATTGGAAAAACTGATAATCACAATACCACCAGGTTTGAGGATGCGGTGAATCTCGGAAAACACAGCATCTGGGTATTGCAGATACTGAACCGAAACACAGTTGAGGACAGCATCAAAATCTTCATCCAGCAGCGGAAGCTTGGGATTTTGGTTGAGGTTTTGAACAAAGTAATGATTCAGTCGGGAATTACGGACAAGTTCATCCTCGTTCATCCCGTGTCCTTCGACGTGAGCAAATTCCATCTCTTCTGGGAGGTGGGAAACCCAACTGCTCATCATATCGAAAATGCGGGTATTGGGCTTGAGGCGATCGCCGTACAGTTGGGTCAGCTGATCGATAAATCCTTCATCCACATGAGTGACGAAGCGTGGCATCGAGTAAAACTGCGTGTCGTCGGTGTCGTCAAGTTTGGTACGTTGATTGGGTCGAAGCAGCATAATTATGCAGTGTGAGTAGCTTTAGTCGCATCTTGCATACTTCCCCGTCACCCGCAAGGGGATTAATTCCCTTGCTCATAGATTAAGTCCACTCAAGTGGACTCATAGATGGCTTTCCAGTCCTCATGAGAGGATTTCAGCTATGGGGCAAGGATTGAAATCCCTGAGGGTGAGCGAGCAGTTACAAGATATAGGTTTATAGTTTCAGTTTAGAAAAAATTACGAAATGTAAACTGCTTTCAGCTCAGGGTGCACAGAGGATGAACAGTCCGTGCTACAGCCGCTCTCTGCTGTGACTTTAAGTTTCTCCCAGATAAGCCTTGCGAACCGTTTCGTTTGACTGTAAGTCTTTAGCCGTCCCTGTAAGCACAATCTGACCAGTTTGCAGTACATAGCCGCGATGGGCTACTGTCAAAGCCATACGGGCATTTTGTTCCACCAGTAAAATCGTTGTTCCTTGATCATTAATATCACGAATGATCGAAAAGATTTGGGTTACTAGCATTGGTGCTAAACCCATACTTGGTTCATCTAACAACAATAAGCGGGGTCGCGCCATCATCGCACGACCGATCGCTAACATTTGTTGTTCACCACCACTCAATGTGCCGCCTTTTTGATTAATTCGTTCTCTTAGACGGGGAAAAAGATGCAATACTTTTTCTGTATCTGACTTGATGCCAAGAGAGTCATGCCGGGAGAAAGCACCCATCTCTAGGTTTTCTTGCACCGTCATTCGAGGAAAAATCAGACGACCTTCTGGACTTTGGGAAATCCCCAAACGGACGATCGCTTGGGTAGATAATGACCCTAGAGAACCCCCCTCAAATAGGATTTGGCCCTCACGCGGTCGAATCAGTCCTTGGATGGTGCGGAGAGTTGTGGTTTTGCCAGCACCATTACTACCAATTAAGGTGACAACCTCCCCCTGCTCAACATGCAGAGATATGCCTTTGAGGGCATGAATATTCCCGTAATAGGTGTGCAAGTCTTTTATTTCAAGCATAATCGCTAATTGCTAATCGCTAATTGCTAATTGCCATGAACTCTTAGCCATTAGCTATTTATTGACTCCTCTGCGTCTTCTTTACCCAGATAAGCCTCAATCACACGGGGGTTAGCGCGAACTTCTGTGGGAGTCCCTTCGGCAATTTTCGAGCCATACTCCATCACACTTACGCGATCGCTAATCCCCATTACCACCTTCATATCATGTTCAATCAGCAGGATGCTCAAATCCAGTTCATCCCGGATGCGGTGGATAAAGCGAGTTAAATCGGCGGTTTCGTTGGGATTCATGCCAGCCGTTGGCTCATCCAATAACAGTATCTTAGGGTCAGATGCCAACGCTCGTGCAATTTCTAGCCGTCGCTGATCTCCATAGGAAAGATTTTTTGCCAACTCTTGAGCTTTTGAGGCACCTAAACCCACAAAGTCCAGGAGACTCAACCCTGTTTGCCTCGCTTTACGTTCCTCTTGAGTCACTGCTGGAGGACGGAATAAAGCTCCTACCAAACCAGTCTGCAATCGGCAGTGCCTACCCACCAACACATTTTCCAGCACTGTCATGTTATTGAACAGGCGGATATTTTGGAACGTCCGCGCAATTCCTAAACTAGTTAGCTTGTCGGGACGCGCTCCCGTGATGTCTCTGTTATCCAGCCGCAACAGACCGGAAGTCGGGACATAAATGCCCGTGAGCATATTAAAAAATGTGGTCTTTCCTGCACCGTTAGGCCCAATCAGGCTAGCAATCATGCCTTTTTCAATGGCAAAATCGACTTGTTTAACGGCTGTCAGACCCCCGAATCGCATCGTAAGTTGACGTGCTTCTAACAGCGCCATCACTGACTCCTTGCATCTGCTAACGACTGATCACTCACTCCTTCACCGTGCAGTTCGGCTTGATGTGTGGCATCCGGTACCAGTCCCTCAGGGCGCACGATCATCATAATAACCAAGGTCAAACCAAACAGAAACAAGCGCATCTGGGTTGGATCGAGACTGGTAGCAATAAAATCTTGCAACTGCGGATTAGGAATGTTCGGCAATACGGATGTACTTAGGAAACCCTTCAGAACTTTTGCCAGTTGAGGGAGATACAGTCGATCTGCTGCCATGATAATAATTCCACCCAGGATAACCCCGGTCATATTACCCAAGCCGCCCAAAATCACCATGCATAGGATGATGACGGAAACTGAAAAATCGAATACGGTGGGAAAAATTGCACTAATATAAGCGGCGTAAAAGGCACCCCCAAACCCGGAGAAGGTTGCTCCCATCGCAAATGCTAGTAACTTAGACTTGACCAGGTTAATTCCCATGGCGCTAGCCGCTAGTTCATCTTCACGAATGGCAGCCCAAGAACGCCCCAAGCGCGAATCGCGGAGGCGGTCGATCATGAAGTACGAAAACACGACCAGTGCCAAGATCAGGTAGTACCAAGGCAGATAGTTGCTGGATTCAAAGGTGCCGACAAATGGGAGGCTTGGACGACCAATGGGGTTAATTCCCGCTTCGCCATTGGTGAGGTTAAGGGGGCGATCGCATCCCAACAAACAAATCCCCCACTCTGGATGACCGAAGAGGCTACCGAACATCTTAGAGATTGGCTCGTCAATCCGTACCTCAGTTAAATTGCGAAATATAACGGGCACAATTTCGCCAAATCCCAGGGTAACGATCGCTAAATAATCCCCCCGTAACCGTAATGTGGGTGCCCCCAAAATCACACCGGCGATCGCCGCTACCACTGCCGCAATTGGGAGTACCACCCAGAAATTCCAGGCAATGTTGAGCTGCGAAGAAGATAATAAGCCAGTGGTATAGGCTCCGATCGCAAAAAAGGCAGCATAGCCTAAATCCAATAAGCCAGCATAGCCCACAGTAATATTTAATCCCAGGGCTAATATGACGTAAATTAATATTTCAATTGCCGTAGCAATCCAGCTAGTCTGAGCGACTTGATCGACAAACGGAAAAATAATCAGGATGAAAGCCAGTGTCACCAGAGTCGCTTGTTGCCGTCTTGGACTGGGTAAGGCTTGCAATGAACCGATGACTCCACCGGCTAAGGTAGAGACTAGCAAAGCTAAGATGCCAGATGGCAGGATTTGAAACAAGCCTAGAGAAGATTGCCCGGAAAGCGGTCGGATGACCAATCCTTCAAGTAGGCTAGCCACAAATAACCAGATTCCTAAGATTAATCCTGCATTTGCACCAATTCTTGCACCGACTTTCGGGCTGGGAATTCTCTTGCCTTGACAAGCCATAAAGCCAGCGCCTGTACCCAGTAGCCAACCGATGACCGTACCACTCCAACCGCCAAAGAGGATGATGGTTAAAGTGGCGATCGCTCCCAAAACCCAACTTGACTTGATTACCTTGATTACCTGCTGTGCCATATTACTAATTGCTAATGGCTAATGGCTAATTGCCTTCTTTCTATTAGCCATTAGCCATTAACACTTATACTTTTTCCTGCACGTTCTCACCCAGCAAACCACCGGGCCGGAATGCCAGAATCACCACCAAAACGGCGAACACCCAAGCATCAGTCCAGCGACTAGAGAGGTACTGGTCGCTCAAGCTAGACAGTAGCCCAATTAACACTCCCCCCAGCATTGCCCCAACGATATTGCCAATTCCCCCCAGCACCGCTGCTGTAAACGCTCTTAAGCCTGCCGTGAATCCCATTGTAAATACAATAGTGTTGTTGTACAGCCCTACCAGAAGCCCTGCTGCTCCCGCCAGTGCGCCACCAATCAAAAAAGTCAGGGCAATAATCCGATCCACATCGATACCCATGATTAGAGCCGCGTCACGGTTTTGGGCAGTTGCTCGCATTGCCTTACCCAGACGGGTTTTCTGCACAAACAGGTGTAATCCCACCATCAAGGCAATAGCAACGACCAACACAATCAAGTCTTTCGTTGTGAAGTTAATATTGCTCTGAATGCCCAGAGCCTTCAGAACATTAATTCGGGGCAAGAGGTCAGGAAAGCTCTTAGGGGCGGCCGCATTTGTTCCCATGCTTGGAAAAAATGATTTTAGTCCTCCCCAAAACAATCCAACATTTTGAAAAATAAACGAAACTCCAATTGCTGAAATCAAGGGTGCTAATCGGGGGGCATTCCGTAGCGGTCGGTAAGCGTACCGTTCAGTAAGGACATTTATACCACCACAAAGAACAGTAGCGATGATTAAGGCAACCAACATAGCTGGGATGGCAGTCTGTAGAGGTGCCTCATCCTGAACCCCAAAAGCACCAATTACAGTCAGAGCCCCAAAGGCTCCCAGCATATACAAGTCCCCATGAGCAAAATTGATCAGCTCAATAATGCCGTAGACCAATGTGTAACCCAGCGAAATAATCGCAATGATCGCGCCATTAACCAGACCTACTAAGAGTTGTTGAATCAGAATCTCTGGGTTACGGGTGATATCCACCACGATTCTAGGCAAATCAAACCCAGCAATTGGACCGATCAACAAGACTATATAGGCAAAAACGAGGTAGAGAAGGGGCTTGCGCCATCGTTTCATCTGTCTTACCCGCTGGATACCTCGTCCATACTTTGTATGGGCGGGGAGGAAAGCGGGGCGGGGGTGTAACACTTTCCTTGGACAAAATTTTGGTTCATCCCTACCGCCTTAGACCGCATCTGTAGGTACGAACTTGAACACTTACCATTAACGTAGTACTCAAGCTACTTAGGCTGGTCAACGTAAGGCGATTTCTGTGCCTCGTCTATAGCCTTAGCTATAGGCGGGGTAGTTGACACGAATTGGTCAGAGATTGCGTCTAGATTATAAGGCTCAGTACCCGAGTTTTTGTGTTATCAGATACGGGCCAATTTTATTAGTTACGTTGGACATCCTGTGTCGGTAATCCCCCACTCCCTTTTCCTCAGGAAGATGAGCCGGGTGGGGGATTGTAAAACGATTACAGCACTGCCTTAGTCAGCCTTCAATGTAGTCACGAACTCCCACTTGCCGTTTTTGACGGTATTTCCTGACATCGTCGTTAGGGTCGTATCGCCATTCTGGTCAAAGCTCCAAGTGCCAAGTACCCCTTTAAAGTCTTTAGTCGCCATGACGGCATCCCGAATCGCGGCACGATCATTTTTGCAGACTTGATTAATCGCATTAACAACCACCTTGCCAGATTCGTAGCCATAAGCAGCGTAGGCTTCTGGTTCAGCGTTGTATTTTGCCTTGTAACTTTCGTACCAGGTCTTACCATCGCCAGTTAGTTCCTTGGCAGGTATACCGCCAAACGTGGCATAGATTCCTTCAGCATCTTTACCTGCCGCATCAATGATGGCTTTCTCGAAGGTACCATCCGGGCCCATAAACTTGACTTTATCCGCACTCATGCCGACGTTACGCATATCCTTGATCAACTGGCCAGCATTGTTTTGGGTAATGCCGCCAAAGTAAATCAGGTCAGGGTTGAGATCTTTGATTTTAGTCATCAAGCCCTTATAGTCGGGGGCTTTAGGGTTAATTCCTTCTTTTCCTACGACTTCCAGCCCTTCTTTTTTGGCTGTGGTCTCAAAGATAGCTGCAAGCCCCTTACCGTAAAGCTCTTGGTCATCCAGAATATAGACTTTTTTAGCTCCAAGGGATTTAGCCCATTTCGCTCCCACAACACCCTGAAGGTCGTCAGCAGGAACAACACGAGCGTAGTTACGCTTGCCATTGGGGTAGTAAATGTCAGGTTCCTTTGCTTCCCCTTTTCCTGGCTTAGTCAAGCCTGGATAAGTGTTTGCAGGGCTAACCATTGCTAAGTTAGCTTGGTTGAGGATGGGAATGGATAGCTTGGCTGCACCCGAGTTGAAGTGACCGATAAACGCAACAACAGATTTATCAGCCACCGATTTGTTGGCGTTCGAGGTGACCTGTGCTGGGTCCCATTTACCAGCAGAGGCTGTAGCGTCGTCTAAGGGTTCATATACCAGTTTGATCTTGCCATCACAGGCAACATTTTTGCTTTCCTCAAGCACTTGCTTGATGCCGTTAATAATCGTTTGAGTCTGACCTAGTGAACTACCTGTCATTGGCAGACTAGAAACAATCTTGAGGGTGTTTGCATCGGCAGTAGTGTTGCTTGATCCCCCGCTAGTAGCGGTGTTTTGACAAGCAGCTGTTAAAAAGCCTGTCGCCAGAGTCGTGATGACTAAGGCGATCGCATAACGAGGCTTAAGGCCATTGGCTGAAGTGAGTCGGCTCATCTGTAACTCCTCTACTCGCATAAGTAGATCAGAATTGATTAGAAGATTTTAAGCTTCTCTTCTAGCTTTGGGTAGATAATTGTAACCCTTTTCCAATGGGAGTTGACGTGCTAGCCGAAACTCCCCCAGCGTTCTTGCAACAGTGAGTTACTTCTGCCCTTGTGCATCAGTACCCAAGGACGTAAATTTTTTAGTTTTTTAACGGAGAGGGAGGGATTCGAACCCTCGGTATGGAGTTACCTGCCATACAACAGATTAGCAATCTGCCGCTTTCGACCACTCAGCCACCTCTCCAAGGCGACGATTAAACATCATAACAGATATTTCAGATTTGCCACAGCTGAATATCATTTTGCTTTGACGCGGGTACATATCGTAAGGAAATGGGATGAGGGGGGACTATCCGTAGTGCTGCCAAATGAAAACAGTGTATTTTTGTTCTGTGCATCCTTGTCTGGCTCGAAGTGATTTTAAGTTTTGCAACTTTCTCGGGTCAGAGGCATACTTATTTGAAGAGAGGACAAGCTTTTCCTTTTGATGCACATTTCAACCGAAAGTTATGTTCTTTGCAAACATTTAGGAAGAGGATTACTAAGACGCAGCGCGATTAGCGGCATTTGAGGTAGATGTTGAAATTCGCAGGATGGTAATCGATTTCTACCTGCAAGCTGATGTAGTCAGCCAACTCATCTCTTAATATTTATTAAACTTTCTTGAAATAAGTTTATACTAAGGGGTGAGTCAGGTAAGAGGCAGAGTTCCAATCCGCCCTAACCCTCTCCAAATCCAGGACTACACAAACCTATGGACACAACACAGAAACGGCACATTGCTCTGATCTCGGTTCATGGCGACCCAGCCATAGAAATCGGCAAGGAAGAGGCTGGAGGACAAAATGTTTATGTACGTCAAGTGGGTGAAGCCCTTGCCCACCAAGGATGGCACGTTGATATGTTTACTCGAAAAGCCAGTGCCGAACAACCAAAAATCGTTGAACATGGTCCGCATTGTCGGACCATTCGTTTAACAGCAGGACCTGAGGCGTTTGTACCGCGAGACGAGATTTTTGGATATGCCAGCACGTTCGTTGAAGAACTGCTTAAGTTTCAACAAGAGTCGGGAATTAAGTATTCTCTGGTACACACCAATTATTGGATCTCATCCTGGGTGGGAATGCAGCTGAAGAAGCACCAACCGCTTCAGCAGGTTCATACCTACCACTCACTGGGTGCGGTTAAATACAAGTCGATCACAACAATTCCGATGATTGCCACTACCCGCTTGGCGGTCGAGAAGACACTTTTGGAAACAGCAGAGCGGGTTGTGGCAACTAGCCCACAAGAACAAGAACATATGCGATCGCTCGTTTCCACAAAAGGCAACATCGACATCATTCCCTGTGGAACTGACATTGAGCGGTTTGGCTCCTACACCAAGCAAGCAGCGCGTGCTGCTTTGGGAATTGACCCGGAAGCAAAGATGGTCTTCTATGTGGGACGTTTTGACCCACGCAAGGGTATAGAAACGCTGGTGCGTGCAGTTGGTCAGTCGCAGTTGCGGGGTAAGGAGAAGCTGCAGTTAATCATTGGTGGTGGCTCTCGCCCTGGTCAAAGTGATGGTAACGAGCGCGATCGCATCGAAGGCATTGTTGCTGAACTTGGTATGACCGACTTCACAACCTTCCCCGGACGCCTTGGCGATGATATCCTGCCTGCCTACTACGCTGCGGCTGACGTTTGTGTGGTTCCCAGTCACTACGAACCCTTCGGTCTGGTTGCTATCGAAGCAATGGCAAGTAGCACACCAGTCGTTGCCAGCGATGTCGGCGGTTTGCAATTTACTGTCATTCCTGAAGAAACAGGTCTACTCGCAGCACCACAAGATGAAGCTGCCTTTGCCGCTGCAATTGACCGCATTCTCTCCAACCCAGACTGGGCAAATCAACTGGGTCAACAGGCAAGAGTGCGTGTAGAGGAGAAGTTCAGCTGGGATGGTGTAGCGCATCAGCTGAGTGAACTCTACATTAAGTTGCTCAAAGAACCGGCAAAAACTTTGGCGCAGGTCAGTGCTTAAACACAGGTAGCGTTCATAAAAAGAGTACTGAGTTTCCCAAGCCTGAAAGCTGGCTGGGAAGAGAACCGCAGATAAACGCCAATCAACGCAAATAGCTATCAAATTCATCCGTCTTCATCTCGGTTTATCTGCGGTCTAAAAATAGTGAAAAGGCTTAAGCCTTTTCACTACTCAGGACTAAGGACTTTAAATCTGCCTACTTGCTGTGGGAGTTTTATTCTGCCAGCAGTAGGCTTAACTATTGGCTCCCCAAGGGTCATCCAATAGCTCTAAATGTACCTCCCTCGATAAATCTGCTTCTTTGAGTGCTTCTTGGACTAGCTGCTGAACTTCTGAGTGTACTTGTTCATACACGTCTGCTCTACACCAAGGACGCAAGTAGAGCACCGTTCCCTTTGGTGAAATTGTCAGAACGTGACAACTGGTTTTAGGGTTATTTAAGACCAGGGGATGAGGTTGTACCAATGACAAGAGCAAAGTAATTGTCGGTTCAATTGGGCGATCGCCAATATCAATTTTCAAATCCACCCGTCGCGTCCCTAGCGCTGTCGTATTTTTCAACGTGCCACTGAAAAGACTGTTGTTTGGTACTGTAATCTTGATATTGTCTGGTGTAACCACTGTTGTTGAGAAAATACCAATTGCGTCCACCACACCCTTGACCCCCTGCGGTCCTTCAATGAAATCACCCACCTCAAACGGGCGCAGGTTAAGCAGCATTACACCGGCGGCGAAATGTGACAAGGTATTCTGCAAAGCCAAGCCGATTGCTAAACCAGCAGCTCCCACCACAGCAACCACACTGGTGGCTTGAATCCCTAACGTACTCAAGAAAGCCACTATCCCAACTATCAACGTTAGGATTTCCGCCGCCTGAACCAGGAACTTGCGCAAAGTTGGTTCTATCCGACTGAAGGCTCGGCGAGTAATCCTTCCAACTAGGTTAATCGCATAGCGGGTCAGCAGGAGAATGAAGAGTGCCCACAAAATTTTCGGGACAACCTGAAAGGCTAGATTAATCAGGTTTTGGTTAAATACTGATGCTACATCAAAAGCCAAAATCGTCATTGGCAACCTGCTTTTTTCTACAATCGCTGACCCAAAGTTTAACAACATGGCAGAGGTTAAGAGGACATTACCCCCCTGCTCATCTCTGAGCAGATAGATGGTGAGCTTGCTGCTATCGTAGATCCACAGTTCTGGAATAGCGATCGCTTTGACAGCATTGAGGGTTATACCAATTGGCTTTTTCAATGTCACATTTCATACCCCCCCAGCCCCCCGAATTCAAGGGGGGAGCAATTAGAGAATATGTGTCAAACTCAAACCCAATTGGTATTACAAGGTGCGATGCTTTCTTGCTTCTTGTTCACCCCGCAGCAAATTCCGTGCCCAAATTCACTCAAACAAGCAGGATTTAACAAAAAAGTAGTTATGAGTATCAAAACATCTAAGGTCGCTGTCATTGGTGCTGGAAATGTGGGCGCGGCAGTCGCTTTTGCTTTAGTGCTACTCCGTAAATGTGTGACTGTCGTTCTTTATGACCGAACTTTATCAAAAGCTGAGGGACAAGCCTGGGATATTAATGATGCAATTCCCTTGCTTGAGGAAATGGACGTAATGCCATCAAATCAGTATGAAGATTTAGCAGATTCTGATGTCATTGTAGTAACCGTTGGGGTTCAGTTAAAACAAGGGCAAAGTCGATTAGATACGTTGGGTCAGAATGCAGAAATTATTCGCTCAACGATGAAGGAATTGGATCGAGTTGCACCGAGTGCCATCGTGATTATCGTTAGCAATCCAGTGGATGTACTGACGCGGATTGCCCTGACAACTTCAACTAGAGCTGAAAACCTAATTTTCGGTTCCGGAACCATTCTTGATACTGCCAGACTTAGATATCAGCTTGGTAAGCAACTTAACGTCAATAAGCAAGACGTTCATGTTTATGTCGTTGGAGAGCATGGAGACAGTGAATTTATTGCCTGGTCTAGTGCATCTATTGGGATGATTCCGTTAACTGACTTTCCGATTCCAGAGGGAACTTCACTCGAACAAATTCAGAAAGAGTACACCGAATTAACACCAAAGCGTGGCTATGCTATTTCTGAACGCAAAGGAAATACAAACTATGGGGTAGCAACAGTGGTTGCTCAATTAGTTGACACGATACTCCGAGATGAAAAAAAGATATTTACAGTATCAGTAAGAGCTGATTCTAACTATGGCGTTGGGAGCGAAGTTGTTCTTGGACTTCCGTGCATCATTGGCAAGGGGGGGGTTGAGAGCCAACTCTTGTTACCAAGAAATGCGCTTGAACAACGTTCGCTAGAAGAGTCAGCTGCGAAGCTAAATGAAGCTTACAATTCTTGATGTAATTTGCATAATCGGGACAGGCAAAATGCCTATCCCACAAGAACTAGACCAAGCATCAACTTGCAAGTTAGATGTGCTACAGCTTAGTACGAGAAAGGGAGCCTAGGAGAATTTCATCCTCTCATCCCTTCAGCGACTGCTACACGCGGCAGTCGGTGCTTAAAGCTGCAAAGAATTTCCCAGGAAATAGTTCCTAAAGACTGGGCCCAGTCGTCAGCGGAAATTTGAATATCTCCATCCTGTCCAATCAACGTTACTACTTCCCCAGCCTGCAAGTCGGGAATTTCAGTTACATCGAGCATCAGCTGATCCATCGTAATCGCTCCAATCTGCCGTACCCGCTGACCCCGGATTAATACGTTCATTTTGTTGGAGAGATTTCGAGGGATGCCGTCGGCGTAGCCAATACCAACCACCGCTAGGCGCAGTTCTCGGTCAGCAATGAACTGGTAACCGTAGCTAACACCAGTACCAGGGGAAATTGTTTTCACTTGAGTTACCCGCGCTTTCACCTGCATCACTGGCTTGAGGTCGATCGCGCTTTGCAAATGTTCAGCTGGGTAAAGACCATAAAGGGCAAGTCCCACTCGTACCAAATCGTAGTGCAACGCTGGGTCTGTTAAGGTGGCAGCAGAGTTAGCCAGGTGCAGACGGGGTGGCTTGATGCCAGCGCTATGCAGTTGAGCGATCGCTTCCTCAAACCGCTGATGCTGCTGTCTCATCACCGTAGGATCAGGACTATCTGCTGTGGCGAGATGGGAGTAAACACTCTTGATTTCCAGATAAGGCAACCGTTGTACGAGTTGGACAAACTGCGTTGCTTCTTGCCAGGGCATTCCCAACCGCGACATCCCGGTATCGAGTTTGAGATGAACTGACAGAGTTTGTTTTAAATGACTCAACGTCTCTGCAAATACTAAGGCTTGCTGGGGGGTGCAAATGGTGGGTTGCAACTGCCAGGACGCGATCGCTTGCACTTGATCGGAGGTATTCGTTGCGCCCAAAAGCAAGATCGGGGCTTCAATCCCAGCTTCTCTTAGTTGAATTCCCTCTTGCAGCGTGGCAACACATAGCCCACTGGCACCGGCTTCTAACGCTGTTTGGGCAACCACGATCGCACCATGACCATAGGCGTCTGCTTTTACTACCGCCATCAGTTGGGTTCGAGGGGTCAAAAGCGTTTTCAGCTGCCGTACATTATGGGATAAGGCGGCTTGGTCAATTTCAACCCAAGCCCGTTGACAAAGACCGCCCGATGCACTGTATAGCCTGTGTGTTACACCATCAAGCTGCCTAGGCGTCACACCATCAATATGCTTCAGGTCTTGCATCATCACTTCACTCCTCAATCACTCACACACTAAAAACTATAGATCTAGGACAATGAGCGCGAAAATCTACTAACGGTTCCAAATTTTAAACTGAAAAACCGTCTCAGGGTCTTCTCAAAAGCCTTCGTGTCAGTTTTGTCCTTGTGTGAGTTAAATAGCTCGAATAATTTAACAGTTTCCAACAGCATCAGAAGATTCAGAGTCACAACTAGTACAGCTTCTGTACTAGTCAAATTTTTCTAATCTGTCCGGGTTAAGAATTAAAGAAAATCACTTATACTGCCAGTACGATACTGCTGCAATCCTTTCGCAGGACGGCACTGTGAAGATTCCCTTAAATCGGCACTCCTCAAAACCTATCTACTTACAAATTCGCGATCGCCTTAGCGTTCTGATCAAATCCGGAATGCTGCAACCTGGAACGCGACTTCCTTCAGTTCGCTCTCTAGCCGAGAATGTCCGAGTCAATAAGTTAACAGTACTTGAGGCTTACAGCGCTCTAGAGGCAGAGGGACTCATTTATGTTCGCCAGAGAGCAGGGTACTTTGTTAGCAATGAGACGATTACTTCTGCTCAATCCGAATCAACCTTTGCTCCGATACAAGAGGTGATTATCCAAGAGCAAGGAAGTGGCTCGTTCTTCGAGCAGTACACGGCTTCGCTCCAAGTGCAAATGAGGGGAGGGATGATCGACTTTAGCTCAGGCTTCCCTCGTCTCCCAGACTTAGAAGATGCACGGCGACTTGCCAGACGAGCGATGATGCAATCTGCCGATATGTTGTTTCGGTACGACTTTCCTCAAGGACAAGTAACACTGCTTCATCAGATAGCTCAGATGCTGGTACAGCAGGGATTAGAGGTTTCCCCAGAAAATCTGATTATTACCAATGGCTCCGAACAAGGGCTGTCTTTGGTCATCCGTCATTACGTGCAGCGGGGAGATTGGGTGATTGTGGAAGCTCCTACGTATCATGGAGCGATCGCCATTCTAGAAAATGTGGGAGCCAGAGTTATTGGAATTCCCATGACTGCCGAAGGAATGAATCTAGAGTTATTAGAGCAATATCTCCACAACTGTCGTCCGAAACTAATCTATACAGTCAGTACTCTGCACAATCCCACAGGATTGACAACATCTCAAAATCACCGTCAACTACTCCTAGCTTTGGCTGAAAAGTATGAGTGTCCGATTTTGGAGGATAATGCCTACGAAGGACTGAACTTTGAATCAGTTCCGCCTCCAATCAAAGCGTTAGATCAAAATGATTTAGTGACCTATGTCGGCACTTTTTCTAAAACGTTGATGCCTGGGCTACGGGTGGGTTATGCAGTAGTTACAGGCAAGCACTATCGCTCTATATTGGAACAGAAGCTCCTGCATGACCTCCATGTATCAACGGTTTCGCAGGCAGTTGTTAGTGAATATCTAGCCTCAGGGTATTACCGCCGACACATTAGTCGTCTCCGGACACAAAATCTGCAAAGCCGCAACGCGATGCTCCGAGCCTTAGAACGCTACTTTCCACTAGAGATTTCTTGGACAGTACCCAAAGGTGGATTATTTCTCTGGGTTCATTTGCCAAAAGGTCTACCTATGGAGACAATTTACCAAGAAGCCTTATCTAGAAAGGTGCTTATAGGTCGTGGAGCCGCATTTTTCCCAGGTCATAGAGGATATCCAGCCATGCGCTTGAATTTTTCTCTCAAGCCTGAGGATATTGACATAGGCATTTCAGAAATTGGCACACTACTCCAGACACACTGCACCAAGAGCATCAAGTGTTGACTACTTGCACTCATTAATGTGTGGGATTCTCCGAAAACCGTCACAGACGGGGAGAGGGGGAGAAAATCAACGAAAATTACTTCCTAGGACTTACGCACTGACTACAAAATTACGTCATTCTGAGCGATAGCGTTAGCGCAGCGGCTCCGCAGGAGCTAGAATCTCAAACCCTTATACTGGCGTTACAGTGCGTAAGTCCTAGCTTCCCCTACTCTCCCTGCTATCTCCTCTCCAACAGGGAATGAAACGACCCTGCCCAATCTGGGGGGAGAAGATTCCGGTTTCCCTTTTTTAAGGGGGGATTGAGAGTTTATAGCCTTAACATGAATGCCTGCAAAGGCGCACTTGTCTTGGTTTTTCCTTTAATACCAAATTCGCCTTGTACACCCCTTTTTTGCTTCAGTGGACAATCTCTACCCCTCTTTGCCTCTCCCTCTCTCCCCCTCTGTCGCTCTAAAGTAGGAGCTTTTTCCGATATGACCCTGATCCGAAATCGGTTCTGGCGGTACTCAGCCGAGGTAGTAGCACTTACTCTTTTTTCCGTTGGGGCGGCAAAACTAGCCAACTTGATTACCGGGGGGAATGAGCTGATGCTAGCCCTAAAACCATCGGCAGGCATTGCTCAAGCGGCTTTGTTGTTACTGGGGCGAGGCATTTGGCCAGGGGTATGGCTGGGTGAATTGTTTTGGACTCTGTGGGCTGGAGTTCCCTGGATAGTTGCCTGCGGTACGGCGATGGGATGTACTTTACAGGCGCTATTGGGGGCAGAGCTTGCATATCGATGGGGGGTTCGTCCTTCCCTTGAACGTCTGCGAGATGTTTTCAGATTCATCGCTTTTTCAGTAATGCTATCCACACTCGTTAGCCCAACTATCAGTCTGACAAGTTTGTACCTAGGGGGTCTAGTTGAGGGTGGTGATTTTTGGGTCGAGTGGTGGACTTGGTGGTTGAGAGACGCTATAGGGGTTTTGGTAATAACACCAGTGCTGCTAACTTGGTGCTACCCAGTGGTTCGTCAATTCAACACATCAGGAGCATCGACAATTTTTTGGACGCACCTCGACTGGCGTCATTTGCACAAAAATAAACAGCAGATGATTTGGGCAGTTGTCTGGCTAATTTCAGTCTCTACTGTGAGTTGGGTTGCCTTGGGGTCAACAATTGGTCAGGGAAGGGTTCACTATCCCCTCTCCCTCGCCTACCTGCCCTTTGGTCTTGTTATTTGGGCGGCTCTGCAATTTGGTCAACGTGGGACTGTACTTGGCACCTTAATAGTATCTGCGATCGCGAGTTGGGAAACGGCTAGGGGTGTCGGTCCTTTCATTAATGAAGCTGGCGACTTGAGCGAGGCAATTCTACTGCTACAGTCTTTTCTGAGTCTGGTAGCGGTAACAACCCTGGTTTTAGCAGCAACAGTCACAGAACGCAACTATGCGATGAACTCGTTGCGCTCAAGCGAAGTGAACTATCGCAACATCTTCGAGAACGCTGTTGAGGGTATCTTTCAGGCTACGCCAGACGGACGCTATATTAGCGCCAACCCCGCACTGGCACGCCTATATGGCTATCAATCCCCAACTGAACTTATTACCAATCTTACAGATATCGCGCACCAACTTTATGTTGACCCTCAAAGTCGTGCCGAATTGATACGGCTGCTGCACGAACATGACGTGGTGTCAGCGTTTAAGACGCAAGTTTATCGCAAAGATGGCAGAGTGATTTGGATTTCAAAAACCGTGCGTGGTGTCCGTGATGACAATGGCGCACTGCTCTACTACGAAGGTACTGTGGAGGATATCACTGACCACAAACGCATCGAAGAGGCATTAGCGAGGAAGAACGAAGAGCTAGAAAGCCGAGTAGAAGAGCGAACAGCAACTTTAAGGCAGACAAATCATCAACTGTTAGCCGAGGTTATTGAACACAAGCGGGCAGAAGCCGCACTGCGCTCAAGCGAAGAGCGGTTCCGCCAGTTGGCAGAAAACATCAATGAAGTTTTCTGGATAAGTTCCCTTGATTCCCCTCAGAAGATGATGTACATCAGTCCTGGATATCAGAAAGTCTGGGGTCGAACCTGTGAAAGTTTGTATGAACAGCCGCGCTCTTGGCTAGACGCTATTCATCCTCTCGATCGCGATCGCGTTTCCGCTGCCTTTAAGAAACAGGAACATGGAGACTACGACGAAGAGTATCGAATTGTGCGACCTGACGGGTCAATTCGTTGGATACGCGATCGCGTCTTTCCCGTACATAACAACCAAGGTAGAGTCTACCGACTTGCTGGCATTGCCGAAGACATCACTGAGCGCAAACAAGCAGAAGCCGAATTACGTCGCCAAACCCTGCAAAGGCAGTTGTTTGCTGAAATTACCCTCAAGATTCGTCAGTCTTTGCAACTGGAGGTAATTCTCCAAACCACCGTCACTGAGGTACAACGTATTCTCCAGGTTGATCGAGTTATCATCTACCAACTTATGCCTGATGGTTCAGCAATCGTCGTCACCGAAACAGTCGTTCCTGAGTGGCCCCCCATCGGCGGACAGAATATCAAAAGGCTTTACTTCGATCCAAAATACCTACAGCAATACCGTCAGGGATGGAGTCGTGCTGTAGATAACTTGCAACAGGAGCAAGTCCCAACTGACTATGTAGAAATACTGCAACAGCTTGGCGTGAGAGCCAACCTAGTAGTACCTATCCTCCAACGGGAAGCAGTCTGGGGTTTGCTAATTGCCTATCAGTGTACTAGCCCCAGGCAGTGGCAGGACTTCGAAATTGAACTCATGAGCCAACTCGCTGACCAAGTAGGGATTGCCCTGGCCCAGAGTCAACTCCTTGAACAGGAAACCAAGGTAGCGCAGCAATTAGTCGAACACAATCTCCACTTAGAGCAAGCCAAACGGGAAGCAGAAGCTGCCAATCGTGCCAAAAGCGAATTTTTGGCCAATATGAGCCATGAACTCCGCACCCCTTTAAACGGTATTTTAGGCTACGCTCAAATCCTCAAACAAGAAACTCTTTCTAATCTCAAGCAACAGCATGACTTGGACATCATTCAACAGTGCGGTGAACATTTGCTTACCTTGCTCAATGACATTTTAGACCTCTCCAAAATTGAAGCCAGGAAAATGGAACTCCATCTGAGTGAGTTTCAGCTTCCTCATTTTCTCTCCAGTCTGATTGACATCGTTCGTCTCCGTGCGGAACAAAAAAATATTTCCTTTAGTTATCAAATACTTTCCGAACTGCCTGAGTGTGTGCGAGGCGATAAAAAACGTTTGCGGCAAGTCCTCATCAACCTCCTCGGCAATGCGGTCAAATTTACTGACTCCGGTGGGGTAACGTTCAAAGTTGGCTACGTCAATGTGGGGGAGAGGGAGAGCTTGGGACAGGAGGAGAACCTCTCTACTAATCTTCCGGTCAGCCAAGAGGGGGAGAGGGGGAGCTTGGGAGAGGGGGAGAACCTCTCTACCAATCTTCCGGTCAGCCAACCAATTAATCACCTCCTCACCCCCTCAACCCCATCACCCACGCCAAAAATGCGGTTCGTTGTCGAAGACACGGGAATTGGCATAGCACCCGAACAAATAGCAGAAATTTTTCTGCCCTTTCATCAAGTCGGTGACCCTTGCCATCAGGTGGAAGGTACGGGGTTGGGACTCGCAATCAGCCAAAGATTAGCGCAATTGATGGGCGGCAAACTGAATGTGGAAAGTACACTCGGTCAAGGAAGTGTTTTCTGGCTGGATTTAGATTTACCAGAAGTACTGGACTGGCAGGAGACAGATGTTGCTAAAGAACGAGTGATTATCGGTTTTCAAGGATACAAGCGTAAAGTGCTAGTTGCCGACGACAGATGGGAAAATCGATCATTCCTAGTCAATCTTCTCTCGCCTCTGGGGTTTGAAGTCCGAGAAGCCATAGACGGTCGAGACTGTCTAAATCAAGCTCTTCAAATTCAGCCTGACGTGATTCTGCTTGACTTGGTGATGCCACAAATGAATGGCTTGGAGGTCACTCGCCAAATCCGGCAGTTATCTGAGCTAAAAGATGTTGTGGTGATTGCCACATCAGCCAGGGTTTTTGATTATGACCAGCAGGAGTGTTTGGCAGCAGGTTGCAATGGTTTTATCCCCCAGCCAGTGCGAACAGAATATCTTTTTGAACAGTTACAGGTAAATCTGGGGCTGGAATGGATTTACCAAGAGGTAAAGGGGGAAGACTCTCATTCCTCAGGCATTAGGCATGAGGTTTCAACTCCAAACTCCCTTGTTGCACCGCCTGAATCGGAAATCGAGGTCTTGTACGAACTGGCGATGTTAGGCGACATTAGAGGTATCCGCGAACAAGCCAAGAGGCTTGAACAACTGGATACACGATTCGTGCCGTTTGCCGAACAGCTGTTGCAATTAGCCCAAGGCTTTCAAGAAAAACAAATTCTAAAGTTTGTTAAAACATATATGGTGGGGAATGAATAAGCGTTATCTGCATTTTCTTGAAATCTGCGCTTGCCATAATGTTAATAAACTATGACTCCTAATTCCTAGGAAATGTAGTTGCCGTATAGAAAATTAGCCTATAGCTAATAGTTTAAATAGAGACTTTTTTATTAGGTTGAATAGATAATTGCCAAAATCAATACATATTTATAAAGCCTAGAACGCTGACGCTGGAGGCAAGCGTGGAAGAGCAATCGCAAGAATTAACTGATAAAAAATTAGTTTAGAAGAGATGCAAGAGCGCAAGTTGGCAGAGACAGTGTGGGAAAATCACCCAGGCGTTCAACGGCTACTAGAGATATCTTCAAACCTTTTGTATATCTATGACTTGATAGAAAAACGTAATATTTATGTTAATCGTCAGTTTGGTGAACAGCTGGGCTACAGTTCGCTCGAAATCGTGTCAATGGGAGGGGACTTATTTCCAAGTCTTTGGCATCCTGAGGAGGTGGACGGCATAACCGAAAATCGCAAGCGCTTCCAAGATGCTACGGATACTGACATCGTTGAGCTTGAGTTCCGGATGAGGCACCAAGAGGGGGAATGGCGCTGGTTTAGAAGTCGGGAAACTGTATTCGCAAGAACCCCTGACGGTTTGCCTAATCAAATTCTAGGTTCCGCTGAAGACATCACCGATCGCAAGCGGATGGAAACAGCACTGGGGGAGATGGAACGGCGATTCCGCGCCATCTTTGACCAGACATTTCAATTCAGTTGGTTACTCAAAACCGATGGCAGTGTCCTAGACGCTAACCAAACTGCCCTAGATTTCAGTGGACAGAAGCGGTCAGACATTGTGAACCGTCCGTTTTGGGAAACAAGCTGGTGGATGCTTTCCAAAAGCATCCAGGAGCAATTACGAGGTGCGATCGCCTCGGCACGTCGAGCTGAGTTCGTTCGTTATGAGGTAGATATTCTCGGTGCGGGTGATACCGTAAGCACGATTGACTTCTCGATCAAGCCCTTCAAAGACGAAACGGGTCAAGTGGTGCTGTTGATTCCTGAAGGTCGTGACATTAGCGATCGCAAGCGGGTCAATGCCCTACTAGCTAGACAAAATCATATCCTCGAAATGATCGCCAAGGGGGCACGGCTTTCAGATGTTCTGGGCATAATTGCCCTGTTGATTGAAAAGCAACTCCCTCACTGTTGGTGTTCCTTCCTCCTACTCGACAAAAACGGAGTCAATCTCCGGCAGGGGGCCGCTCCCAGTCTCCCAACAGAATATAACCAGGCAATTGATGGCATGACAATTGGGCCATGCGCGGGTTCCTGTGGTACAGCCGCCTATTGGGGGGAAACTGTAATTGTTGAGGATATTGCCATTGACCCACGGTGGGATGATTTCCGGGATTTGGCACTCGCCCATGACTTGAGAGCCTGCTGGTCTATACCCATCTTTGCCACTGACAAGAAAGTATTAGGCACTTTCGCCATCTATTACAGTGAACCCCATACCCCCAATCGCCATGAGCAAGAACTGACGGCGAAAGCGACTCAACTGGCCAGAATTGCGATCGAGCGCTCTTTAGCTCAGGAGGAGTTGCTCCGTAGTAATGCCATGCTCAAAGCGCAGCAAGAAGCTGCCATTGATGGCATTTTGGTGATTAACGAAAATCGTCGAATTACTTCCTACAATCAGCGTTTTTGTGAGTTGTGGCAAATTCCCGATCAAGTTATCCAAGTTGGTGACGATCAACGGCTACTGAAGTGGATGTTGTCCCAACTGGAAAACTCAGAAGAGTTTATCGCTGAGGTGAAGGAACTCTACACTCATCCCAAGAACACGAGTCACTACGAACTTAGCTTCAAGGACGGGCGGATATTTGACTTTTATTCGGCACCAGTGCTGTCCCCATCGGGAAGCTACTATGGCAGGATTTGGTACAGCCGAGACATTACGGAGCGCAAGCAAGCCGAAGCAGCACTGCGGCAAGCCGAAGAAAAGTATCGTAAATTGGTCGAGTCAGCTGGTGATGCGATCATCGCGGTGGATGCAGAAACGGGAATTATCCTGGACGCGAATCAGATGGCTGAAAAAATTCTGGGAAGATCTAGAGACCAAATCATTGGTCTAGATCAGACAGAGATTCAACCACAAGCACGGCGCGAACAATACACCGAGATTTTCAAACAACACATTGAGTCATTAGGTGTATTTCAAACAGAACTTGAATTACGTCACCTAGACGGCACGATTGTACCTATGGAGGTAAGTGCGAGTGTTGTGGATGTCCAAGGCAAGAAAGTTGTTCAGGGAATTTTTCGAGACATTCGCGATCGCAAGCAGATAGAGCTGTCACTCAAGCAAGCTAAAGTTGCCGCTGAAGTCGCCAATCGCGCTAAGAGTGAATTTTTGGCCAATATGAGCCATGAACTCCGCACCCCCTTAAACGGTATTTTAGGATACACCCAAATCCTTAAACGAGAACCGAATATAGGCGCTAGACAACAGGAGCAGTTGGGCATTATTCAGCAGTGTGGTGAACATCTGCTCATCCTGCTCAATGACATTTTAGACCTCTCTAAAATCGAAGCCAGGAAAATGGAACTGTACTTGATTGACTTTCAGTTTCCTGAGTTTCTGGAAAGCATTATCGAAATCGTTCGTATCCATGCTGAACAAAAAAATATTTCCTTTAATTATCAAATACTTTCCCAACTGCCTTCCTGTGTGCAAGGCGATGAAAAACGTTTGCGACAAGTACTCATCAACCTCCTCGGTAATGCCGTCAAATTCACTGACTCCGGTGGAGTAACGTTCAAAGTCGGCTATGTCAATGAGGGGGAGAGGGGGAGTTTGGGAGAGGGGGAGAACCTCTCTACCAATCTTTCGGCAAGCCAACCAATTAATCACCCCCTCACCCCCTCAACCCCCTCACCCACGCCAAAAATGCGCTTCATTGTTGAAGACACGGGGATTGGCATGGCACCCGAGCAGTTAGCAGAAATCTTTTTGCCCTTTCATCAAGTTAGTGACCCCCGCCGCAGAGCGGAAGGTACAGGGTTGGGACTCGCGATTAGCAAAAAATTAGCACAGCTGATGGGTGGCGAACTGAAAGTGGAAAGTACACTCGGCCAAGGAAGTGTTTTCTGGTTGGACTTGGATTTACCGGAAGTCTCCCATTGGGTTGAAGCTGCCAAGCCTGATGAAGGCAATATTATTGGGTTGAAAGAGCAGAACTACAAGGTGCTAGTGGTAGACGATAAATGGGAAAACCGCTCTGTTTTAGTTGACCTTCTCTCACCTTTGGGATTTGAAGTCCGAGAAGCAACAGACGGTCAACACTGTCTGAAGCAGGCAGTTAAATTTAAGCCTGATGTAATTTTGCTCGACATGGTGATGCCCCAAATGGACGGGTTTGAGGCGATTACTAGGCTACGGCAGTTGCCTTCTTTGAGAGACGTTGTCGTCATCGCTACGTCGGCGAGTGCTTTCGCGTGCGACAAGCAGAAGTGTTTAGCCGCCGGTTGTAATGGTTTTATCTCCAAGCCAGTGCAGGCAGAAAAGCTTTTAGAACAGCTACGCCTACATTTAGGGGTGCAATGGGTTTATCGAGAGGCAAGTAAGCTTACCCCAATCGAATCAGTAGCGACATCAGGAGCGGCAGCGCTCTCCAAGGGTGTTAGCGGCAGCGAAACAAGTAGTCTAGACGGTAGCTCCTTAGACCCTAATAGAGCTGCTCCACTAATGCCAAGTGACTATCACGCACAGGCGGGACGTAGCCCAACAAAAGGCAGTTCCACAGAACACAGCTCATCCTTATTTGAAGGAATAGGAGTGTTGGGGCCTAGTCCAGCGACACCCAGAGCGAATGTTACGGCAAACAGGGAACAAGAGCCTCTTGCCTCAACTCAAACCCCCCTTGTAGCTCCACCTCTGGAGGAAATTACTGCCCTGTATGAACTAGCAATGATGGGCGACATTAGAGGTATCCAGGAGCAAGCTAAGTTGATTGAACAGCTGGGTGAGCAATTCGTGCCTTTTGCCAAACAACTGCGTCAATGGGCTAATGGCTTTCAGGAAAAACAAATTTTGGAATTTGTTAGAAAGTATATGGGGGGGCATGAATAAGTGTGGAAAATTCTGATAAAAATACCATCCTTATCGTCGATGACAACTCTACCGATTTAGAAGTGCTGTTTGATTTTTTGACAGAAGCTCACTTCGAAGTCTTAATGGCTCGGGATGGTGAAAGTGCGATCAAGACAGTCGAATCTGCTTGTCCAGATCTCATTTTGTTGGACATAATTATGCCTGGGATTGACGGATTTGAAACCTGTAGCCGATTGAAAGCTAATGAGTCAACTCAAGACATCCCAGTGATTTTTATGACGGCACTTTCGCAGACAGCCGTAGTGGTCAAAGGTTTTCAGCTTGGAGCGGTAGATTACATCATCAAGCCGACTCAGCAAGAAATTGTTCTTGCTCGTGTCAGTACGCACCTGACAATCCAGAAGCTGAAGCATAGTCTCCAAGCCCAAAATGCACGGTTGCAACAGGAAATTGAGCAGCGCCAACGGGCAGAAGCCGCGCTGCAAAAAGCCAACCAGGAGCTACAACTCTTGGCGACTTTAGATAGCTTGACCCAGGTAGCAAATCGCCGTCGATTTGATGAATGCCTGGACTTAGCGTGGCGCATCTCAGTTCGGGAGCAGGTGCCACTCTCTCTGCTACTGTGTGATGTCGATTTTTTCAAGCTCTACAACGACGCCAAGGGCCATCAAGCGGGAGATGAATGTTTGTACCAGGTTGCCCAAGCGATGAAGAGTGTCATCAAGCGTCCGGCTGATTTAGTGGCTCGTTACGGGGGAGAAGAGTTTGCTGTTGTTCTACCGAATACACATGGGGAGGGGGCTTTCAAAGTTGCAGAACAAATCCGGTTATCAGTCAAAATGTTAGCGATCGCTCATCCGCAATCTCCAATGAGTGAGTACGTTACTCTCAGTTTGGGAGTTTCTTGCACTATTCCCTGCCATCACTGCTCTCCCGAAGGACTGATCGCTACTGCTGATCGGGCACTTTATCAGGCGAAAGAGTCGGGACGCGATCGCTCGGTTTTTCTCGGCTTGCCGCACACCGAAAGTCAAAAAGACGTTTGTGCTTTTCGCAACGGAACAACCGCAAAGCAGGATGTAGTCTAGCGGGGCGGCGAAGCACCGTTGGCTTCATCACTAAAACCTTTTCATTTGGACGTGCATCTACATTACTATTACTATTTCACGCTTATGCTGGCTACATAGGCACCGACGGTAATGGCTAATGGCTAATAGCTAATGGCTAATGGCTAACTCTATCTGACTTATCCATTACCAATTACCCATTACCAATTACTAATTGCCCATTACCAATTACCCATTACCAGCCTATTGAAATGAGCGATGAAAACATCAACAAAGATAGAGATAAAGATGTCATAGTGATTGTCGATGACAAACCTACTAATCTCGGAGTGTTATTCGACTTTTTGACTGATTCTGGCTTTAAAGTGCTAGTAGCTCAGGATGGTGAAAGTGCTATCCAGAAAGTCGAATATGCCCATCCCGATCTCATCTTATTGGATGTCATGATGCCCGGAATAGATGGATTTGAAACTTGCCGTCGTCTGAAAGATAAGCCGTCAACTCAAGACATTCCCATAATTTTTATGACGGCGCTTTCCGAAACCGTGGATAAGGTCAAAGGTTTTACTCTCGGTGCCGTAGACTATATTACAAAACCGGTACAGCAGGAAGAAGTCAGAGCTAGAGTCACAACTCACCTGACAATCCGGAAATTGCAAAAGAAACTAGAAGCACAAAATGTGCAACTGCAACAGGAAATTAGGGAGAGACAGCAGGCACAGGAATCACGTAAGCAAGCTGAGGAGAAGTATCGCAGCATCTTTGAAAATGCCACCGAGGGCATCTTCCAAATCACCCCCGACGGACGATACATCACGGCTAATCCGGCACTGGCAAACATTTACGGTTACTCCTCGCCAGAAGAACTGATGGCTGAACTCAACACTATTACGCAGCCGATTTACGTTGAAGCGATGCGTCGTGAAGATTTAGCCGCTCTCTTGCAGAGGGATGATATGTTGTCGGATGCTGAATCTCAGGTCTATCGCAAAGATCGCAGCACTATTTGGATTTCGGAGAATATACGTGCTGTTAAAGATGCGAATGGCAATCTGCTCTACTACGAAGGCACTGTTGCTGACATTACAGAGCGTAGACACGCTGAAGCTGCCCTGCGTGTCGCCCGAAAGAAGGCGGAACTCCTGCTACTCAACATCTTACCCCAACCCGTCGCCGAGCGTTTGAAACGGGGTCAGCATACGATTGCGGAAAGCTTCGAGGAGGTAACTGTTCTGTTTGCCGACCTAGTTAACTTTACCGAATTCTCGACCCAAACGTCTCCCACACAACTGGTTGAACTGCTCAATGTGATTTTCTCAAAGTTTGACCGACTCGCTGAACAGCATCGTGTGGAGAAGATCAAAACGATTGGCGATGCTTACATGGCTGTCGCTGGGTTGCCGACACCTCGTCGAGACCATGCCCAAGCGATCGCCCAAATGGCATTGGATATGCAAGCGGCGATCGCACAATTCAACGCCAATGCTAGTGAATCCTTCAAAATCCGAATTGGTATCAACTCCGGACCCGTGGTCGCCGGCGTCATTGGTATCAAAAAATTCAGCTACGATCTATGGGGCGATACGGTGAATACTGCCTCTCGAATGGAATCTCACGGCATACCAGGTTACATTCAGGTCACAGCCGCCACCTATGAGCGATTGAAAGATCAGTATGTATTCGTGCAGCGAGGCCCCATCGAGGTTAAAGGCAAGGGCGAGATGACCACTTATCTGCTCACTGGGCCAAAAGTTCTGGCTTAAAGTTTATTTCTCCCTTTATAGAAAATCATTGGTAACCGAGCCTTGGTGAGCTGTGTTACTATCTGAAAAAATCTTCTATTCTCTTAATCTCGATCACAATGGGCAAGGTTCTGGTGCTAAACGCCTCCTACGAACCGCTCAACATCACCAACTGGCGACGGGCGGTTGTCTTGTTGATCAAAGGGAAAGCGGAGCAGGTTGAACACAACGGCAAATACGTCTACTCCGAGTTCCCGCTCCCCTCTGTTATTCGACTGCGGTATTACGTCCGGGTTCCTTATAAAGAAATTCCTCTGACTCGCCGCAATATCCTCCACCGTGACAGTCATTCTTGTCAGTACTGCGGTTACACGGGTGACGATTTGACTCTAGATCATGTGATTCCTCGTTCTCGCCACGGAGGCGATTCTTGGGAAAACATTGTCACCGCCTGTGTGCGCTGCAACGTCAAAAAAGGCAGCCGTACCCCCAAGGAAGCCAATATGACGTTACGTAATCAACCCCGTAAGCCCTACAGTAGTCTTCACTTTGAAGTCGCTAAACACGTAAAGGGCGGACTGCACCAGGAGTGGCGAAAGTATGTGATAGGTATTTAGTCCCTCTGCCTTTCAATAGAGTTATAGAATATTTAAGCATCTAACTGGCTTGCGTGAAGGCAGTAAAACTCGACCGACAGATAGTGTCTGTCTCGCTATTTGTCCTACAAAATTTAACATGGGTCGAGTACAAATTCAACCGCCAGCCATTGTAGAACTTGCAATTAGTGGGGTGCTGGCAAGAACACTAAGCACATTACCACAACCCGAAATGCAAACAAATTCGCTCACGCCTCTCGATAATTCAATTCCAACCTCTGCTTCTACTGTAGATTCAGTAGCTATTCAACCTCCTCACAAGGAATCGTCTACTAAAAATGCCAATAACCGCGCCAGTAATAATGGTCGGGAGAAACGGTGGCTGGAGGCTTCACAAGAGCCGAAGGTAGGGGATTTTCGACAGACATTGGAGCGTCACAAGTCGGAGCGTCAGCTAATCGTTATACAAGATTTTCCTGACCCCGATGCCCTCTCCAGTGCTTGGGCTTACCAGCTGATTGCCCAGCAATACAATATCAAAGGAGACATTGTTTATGCTGGTACTCTATCTCACCAGGAAAATATTGCCCTAGTTAAGCTAACCAGTTTACCGGCAAAACGTTGGGGTGTCCAGAGCTTGAAGGAGCGAGATTTATCGGTATACCAGGGCTGTGTTTTGATTGATAATCAGGGAACGACCAGCCAGTTGATGTCCCTTGTAAAGCAAGCAGGTATCCCGCTCACGGTAATCATTGACCATCACAGCACCCAGGGCGAGCTGAAGGCAGAATTTACTGATATTCGCCCTCAGACGAGAGCCACGGCAACGATTTTAACTCAGTACCTTCAGTCCGGTTTACTGAAACTAGATAGCAACAACAGCGAACACGTCAAGTGCGCTACTGCCTTGATGCATGGTTTGCGATCAGATACGAACCGACTGATGCAGGCCCAGGAAGAAGATTTTCTGGCCGCTGGATATCTCAGCCGATTCTACGACTCCCAACTGCTCAATGCCGTACTCCAAACAGCGCGATCGCGGCGGGTGATGGATGTGATAGAGCGATCGCTCAAAAATCGCGTCGTGCAAAATAACTTCTCCATCGCAGGAGTTGGTTACCTCCGCTATGATGACCGGGATGCTATCCCCCAAGCGGCTGACTTTCTGGTTACTGAAGAAAACGTCCACACTGCTGTTGTATACGGGATTGTTCACGACGAAGATGAAGAATTAGAAGTCGTGATTGGCTCCCTGAGAACCAACAAAATCACACTCGACCCTGACGAGTTTATCAAAGAAGCCTTTGGTCAAGACAGTAATGGTCGCTTCTTTGGCGGTGGACGGATGATGGCAGGAGGCTTTGAAATCCCGATGGGGTTCTTGGGCAGCTTTAATGACAATTCTGATTACGCCAAGCTGAAGTGGGAAGTGTTTGATCTCCAAATTAAGCAAAAGCTCCTGCGCTTGGTTAATCCCAAGGACAATCTAATTCAGACTGATTAGAACCAGCAAGATTTCTAGCTGTTCATATGCTATCTAACAGTGGGCTAGGCAGGTTCTACCCTAATTAGCTCGTTGACCAAGATAAGCTGCTGTGCATTCAATTTGTACCCATCTATACTTAGGTTTTCTGTCAGTGGTCAGTTGTCCGTTGTCCGTTGTCCGTTGCCACTAACTACTGACTACTGACTACTGACTACTGACTACTGACAGAAAGTAGAACCAGGGATTAGTGGATAATTTTGCGTAAGTCCTGTCATTCAGGCATAACTTGAGATGGAACTCTATTTGATTCGCCATGGTCTGGCCGCTGAACGAGAAGATTATGCCAATGATGAAGAGCGCCCACTTACAAGCCTTGGGCGCAAGAAAACAGGCAAAGTAGCAAAACAACTGCGCGAACGGGGGCTGCACTTTGACCTGATTTTGACCAGTCCCTTAGTACGGGCACGAGAAACTGCTACCATCCTTCAAGAGGCTGGTCTTTGTTCCCAGGTTGAAGAGTTTCCCAGTCTTGCTCCTGACGGTGATATCTCTGTCTGGGTTAGTTGGCTACAGAAACGGTGGCAAAATGCCTCTAGTGACCAATGTTTGGCGCTAGTCGGTCATCAACCCGATTTAGGAAACTGGGCAGAAACCTTGGTGTGGGGAGATGCCCAAGAAAAACTTGTCCTCAAAAAAGCTGGCGTCATCGGGTTAAACATTCCAGAAACCAAAACGCCTGTAGGTCAAAGTGAACTATTTTTACTAACCTCGCCCAAGTGGTTACTCTGATAAGGATTTTATGATACTTGGTTATTTGTAGCACGGACGACTAATATAGAAGTTTCGGGTAAGTTAGCCTTAAAACATTTCAAACTCATTCGGTAGCACCATGACTGTCTGCGAGTACAAGCCAGGTTTAGAAGGTATTCCCGCTGCCCAATCCAGTATCAGCTATGTCGATGGACAAAAGGGAATACTGGAATATCGTGGCATCCGCATCGAAGAACTCGCATCAAAGAGCACGTTCCTGGAAACAGCATACCTCCTGATTTGGGGGGAGTTGCCGACGAAGGAAGAACTCGACACTTTTCAACAGGAAATTTCCTACCATCGGCGCGTCAAGTATCGGATTCGGGACATGATGAAATGCTTTCCCGAAACCGGTCACCCGATGGATGCCTTGCAAGCGTCTGCTGCTGCACTCGGCCTTTTTTACTCAAAGCGGGCTTTAGATAACCCTGCTTATATTCGGGAAGCTGTTGTGCGGCTGTTGGCGAAAATCCCGACGATGGTGGCGGCATTCGATCTGATGCGTAACGGTAACGACCCCGTGCAGCCCAATGATGACTTGGACTACTCGGCTAACTTTTTGTATATGCTCAATGAGCGGAAACCCGACCCTCTAGCGGCTCACATTTTTGATGTCTGCTTGACGCTCCACGCCGAACATACTATGAATGCTTCCACGTTCTCGGCAATGGTCACAGCCTCCACGCTGACTGACCCGTATGCCGTGGTGGCTTCAGCGGTTGGTACTCTGGCTGGCCCGTTGCATGGGGGGGCGAATGAAGAAGTGATCACGATGTTGGAAGAAATTGGTTCGGTGGAGAATGCCCGTCCCTACTTAGAGGATTGTTTGCAGCGAAAATCCAAAATTATGGGCTTTGGTCATCGCGTCTACAAGGTGAAAGACCCCCGAGCAACAATTCTTCAAAACTTAGCCGAGCAACTGTTTGAGAAATTTGGTCACGATAAGTACTATGACATTGCAGTGGAGTTGGAACGGGCTGTAGAAGAAAAATTAGGTCAAAAAGGAATTTACCCTAATGTAGATTATTACTCTGGCTTGGTTTACCGGAAATTAGGGATTTCAACTGACTTGTTCACACCAGTGTTTGCGATCGCGCGTGTAGCGGGTTGGCTTGCTCACTGGAAAGAACAGCTGGCAGAAAACCGCATCTTCCGCCCCACCCAAATCTACACCGGTTCCCACGAGGCTCCTTACGTTCCTATGGAACAACGCTAGAGTGTTCTAACTGTTCTAGACGCAAGTCTGGTCAACTACTCACGGTTACTTCGTTGAACCGTGAGCTTGGAAAGGTCAGTTTTCAGTAAAAGTTGTCTACCGCATGAGTCTGATAATGGTACACACGTTTAGTTGTTTTCCTAGACTAAACCTCTGTAAAACCTCTGAC
>DATNPI010000291.1:0-3776 GCA_036703325.1 Coleofasciculaceae cyanobacterium | reverse complement strand
ATGTGCCTCAGGGGTCGATTATGCCCACCGTCACCTCAAAGTAATTGAACGATTCGGGCGCTTTCCTCATCGCAACGAGATTCTGGGTCGAGAGACAACTCCAGAAGAAGCAGAGTTTCTCAAGCAGCCTGGTTCATCGTTCTGAATAAACGAAGTGACTAACCGGATTTGATATGATGCCTGATCGAGAAAACCTGCGCTCCACATTACTACAACTTGATGGTCGTGGTTACAAAGCCTACAAAGATATCAAAGGAAGCTACAATTTCCCGGATTTCACCTTAATTATTGATCGCGTCCAGGGAGACCCGTTCGCTAGTCCTAGCCAAGTGCGGGTGCAACTGCCGCAGTCAGTCGCTGGTTTTCCCCGTAACCTTTATCAAAACCGCAGCCGAGAAATCGCACTACGCGATTACCTGACTCGTCAGTTTGACCAAGTTGCTAGGGAAATCAGCAGTCGGCGGGGTACTGGCAATAGTGGTCTGATTGCCATTGCCCCTGTCGGACAATCGGTTCTCGATCGTACCTCAGCATTCATTACGGATACATTTGTCGAAGTGCGGTTCGTTGTCGGACTACCAGCGCGTGGTCGTCAAATTGCAGGGCGTCAGGCGGCGGCAATGCTGTGTGATGATATCTCCCAGATTGTTGATCAAACTATCAAGTATTACCAGTTAGATGGTGCCGTAATTAAGCATCACGTCGAAACTGTTGAAGATGCAGATTGGCTGCGTCAGAATTTGGGAGAGCGTGGACTAGTTGCTTTCATTCCGGACAGCGCGATTCTGCCTCGACGCAGTGGGGTTGATGAACACCCTTTACTCAATGATGCTGTGGCTTTTCAATCCCCAGAGTCGCTACAAGTTGAGTTCACCTGTCCGAATCGAGGTCTAATTACAGGTATGGGTATTCCAGTTGGTGTTACCCTGATTGTCGGCGGTGGCTATCATGGCAAGTCTACTTTACTCAGAGCCATTGAGTTAGGAGTCTACGACCATATCCCTGATGATGGGCGTGAATTGGTTGTCACTCATCCAGCGGCTGTGAAGATTCGAGCTGAGGATGGTCGCAGCATTGCCAGTGTAGATATTTCGCCTTTTATTAACCAACTGCCCCAAGGTCGCTCCACCCGTCAATTTTCCACAACGAATGCTAGTGGTAGTACCTCCCAAGCGGCAAACATCATGGAGGCGCTGGAATCGGGGGCGCAGTTATTGCTGGTGGACGAGGACACGGCGGCGACTAACTTTATGATTCGCGATCGCCGAATGCAGCAATTGATTGCCAAAGATAAAGAACCGATTACACCGTTCATCGATAAAGTGCGGCAACTGTATACCGACTACGGCGTCTCAACCATTTTAGTAATGGGCGGTAGCGGTGATTACTTTGACGTAGCGGATACTGTAATCGCGATGGAAAACTTCCAACCCCAGGATGTTACCGAAAAAGCTAAGGCGATCGCACAACAACACACAACAGAACGTACCCCCGAAGGGGGCGAACAATTCGGGCAGATTACTCCACGTATCCCCTTAGCAGAGAGTATCGACCCTAGTCGGGGTCAGCGCGATGTAAAGTTAAAAGTCCGGGATGTGGATGGAGTCGTATTCGGTACTGAGGAGATTGATTTATCGGCGGTTGAGCAGATTGTGGAGAGGGGGCAATTGAGAGCGATCGCTTCTGCAATTGTCTACGCTAAGGAGCAATATATCAACGAGCGTCGCACACTGCCAGAAATTCTCAATTGCGTCATGGCAGATATTGAGTTACAGGGATTAGATATTGTCTCTAATTTACCCGAAGGAGACTTAGTTTTATTCCGTCGCTTTGAACTTGCCGCTGCCCTCAATCGCCTGCGAACTTTAAAAGTGCGGTAATACTTTAGGTACAGCTAGGCATTGAATTACAGAATTTCCCCCAATAGTTTTTCAGAGCTTCCTGAGGCCAAGAATCGTTTACATAACCCTCATGATGAGTAGTCATAAATCGGAGAAATTGACACACAGCTTTTGATTGTTCTTGATTGAGAATTTCAAAACGAGACCAGTAATAATCGCCTGGATCTGGTGAAAACTTGAAGGTATAGATAGTGGAATCAATGGAATTGTGATTTGAGTCAGAGTTCATAAAGTGTTTGAGTGACCAGATCATGTAGGCAGGAATGTAGTATCGCCATCCCTTTGGATCGAGGAAGCACAAGGGACTGTCAAATTGCTCGATCCATTTATCTGGAACATCTTGCCACCTGAGTTCGTTGTCTTTTTGCCGTGCTATTGCACGTTGTTCATCGCTCCCATAGTCATCAATAACTACTGCTTCATGAAGTGAAATCCCATCCTCGCGGGTAACTCCGTCAAATGCTGAGGTAATCTGCTTGATAAGTTCTAACTTGGCAGCCTCGGCAATACTGTCCAGTGTCTGCCAACTAGAAGGGCGTTTATCGCTGGCGTTTGGCTTACGGACATCATGAATCCATTCCGGTTCACAAGCACCAAAGGCAATGAAGTTGCGCTGAGCCTGAGGCAGAGAAACCTTGTTGGAACTCCACGATAAAGGATCGTACTCATCTGTTGTAGAGTCTTCCCAGAAGCAAATTGGACAGATGAGATAGGTTCCAGGAGGCTTTTGATTTAGGCTTATATAGCCACAGCAGGGACAGGGGTAGAGTGTTTCGACATTCATGGTCGTACCACTCTCGAAGCTTTGTCGGTAAGCATTTCGTCTTTTATAGGGGCGTGATTAATACAGTTGAGTGGTACTACACCGAGGGACGTGGGCTTTACGGGCGATCGCATTCCACAGATAAAATGCTAAAGTCGCTCACTTGCTCTGACGGAGTTGAATCGGTGCCTACCAATCTCGAAGCCTACTGGATGCCCTTCACTGCTAATCGGCAGTTCAAAGCTAACCCGCGCTTACTCGCAGCAGCCAAAGATATGCACTACACCACTCATGATGGTCGTCAAATTCTTGACGGCATAGCTGGGTTGTGGTGTGTGAATGCTGGCCATTGTCGCCCAAAAATTGTCGAAGCGATTCAGAAACAAGTCGCCAATCTCGATTACGCCCCTGCCTTCCAGATGGGGCATCCCGGTGCCTTTGAACTAGCAGAACGCTTGGTCAAAATGATGCCAGGGAATTTCGACCGTGTGTTTTACGGTAACTCTGGTTCAGAAGCGGTCGAGTCAGCCCTGAAAATTGCGATCGCTTATCATCGAGTGCGAGGAGAAGGCACTCGTGTGCGCCTGATTGGACGGGAACGCGGCTATCACGGTGTCGGCTTCGGCGGCATTTCTGTCGGTGGCATCGCACCCAACCGCAAATTCTTCGGCAGCTTGATTCCCGGCGTCGATCATCTGCCCCACACCCACAACCTCGAACATAACGCCTTTAGTCGCGGTCAACCGCTGTGGGGGGTACACTTGGCAGATGAACTCGAACGGCTTGTCACGCTGCACGATGCCTCTACAATTGCGGCAGTAATTGTCGAACCTGTTGCAGGTTCCACTGGAGTGCTGATTCCGCCAGTGGGCTACTTGGAACGATTGCGTGCTATCTGTGACAAGTACGGTATTCTCCTGATATTTGATGAAGTCATTACTGGCTTTGGGCGTCTCGGTACAAGTTTTGCCACGGAGTATTTTGGTGTCGTCCCAGACATGGTGACAGTGGCGAAAGGGATTACTAGCGGCACGATTCCGATGGGAGCGGTATTTACCCGTGAAGGGATTTACGATGCTTTTATGGAGGCGGCGGCAGAAGGTGCGATCGAA
>DATNPI010000284.1:0-2892 GCA_036703325.1 Coleofasciculaceae cyanobacterium | reverse complement strand
CACGATTATCCAGAAAGTGATACGTCTAAAGGCAGGCAAAGCTCTCGCCGTGTAGATACAGAGCGATCCTGTAGAGGATCGCTCTGTTGGAGAAAGTACCTTGGCGAAGCCGTAGCGACGTAAGGCAGGCCTACCGCGCTTCCTGTGCTGGAAATGAACTGGGGCACCCAGCGTTGCGTTGGTCAAAAGTCAAAAAGCTTTGTTTCTAGACTTTTGAGCAAGTTTTCAGAGGGTAAACTCCTGAGGAACCGTGATGTACCAGTACAACTACTTTGGCTGCAATCCATATTGACGCCTCCCTGCCCTCAAGCGAAGCTAGGGCAGGGATTCCTAACCTAGCGGTTAGGTTTTTCCTGTTTCCTGGGCTTTTGTCTGGGGTCTTCTCGACGAGTTCATATAAATACTGGCTTAACAGGGACTATATGCTTTTAAATTGTTGTTTGCCATACAAACAAGCCAAATGAGTTCGAAAGGATGAGCGTACCACGACAAGGAAGAAGGAAAAATGTTTACCTGTGTATAATTGCCTTTTGCCTGCTCATCTGGCTGCTTACGGTAACAAAGCTGACGAGTGCTGAACCCTCACCCGATCCAACATCAGTCGATACACTGCGGCAGATGCAGGAACAAGTTAACCAGCAAAGGTCGAATCTTTCCAATGAACGCGATCGCCTCTCAGATATTGAACAAGCCGTCCAAGGCCAAATCGGTGGTATACAAGTCCAGATTGAGTCCACTGACACAACCTACAAGGATTACGAATCTCAAATCCAGCTGGCAAACCAGCGTCTCAAAAAGTTGCAAGTGGATTTGGCTCAAACTGAACAGACTTATCACCAAAAGCAGGCTTCTACTATTGCTCGACTGCGTTTTCTGCAACGCCAGAAGTTGACAGGCTTTGCTTGGGATATCCTGCTTAAGAGCCAAAACCTCAATGAATTGCTTGACCGACGTCACCAAGTCAAAAAAGTTTATCAAGCCGACCAGCAAATCTTACTCAGCTTAAAAGCCGAAGCACAGCACGTCAACCAGCAGAAAACTGCAATTGAGGGTCAGAAAAACCAAATTGCCCTCTTTACTCAGCAACTATTGGCACAAAAGGCGCAGTTCCAAGCACAAGTTGCAGCACAGCAGGAACTGATTCAGCGACTTAATACTGATAAACAAGCCTTAGAGGCAGCACAAGCGCAGTTGCTAGTGGATTCAAGGAATATTGGCATCCTGATTCGAAGACAAATTCTAGCCGCTAACAAGGCAACATTTCCTAATACTGGCGTTTTTGGTAGTGGCCAGCTGATTCCCCCCAGTGAAGGAGACATTACCAGCAGTTTCGGTTGGCGGCGTCATCCGATTCTCGGTTACTTGCGCTTCCATTCCGGGATTGATTTTGGTGCCAGCTATGGCAGTACGATTCGCGCAGCAGACAGCGGTACGGTAATTTTGGCTGGTTGGTACGGCGGTTATGGTTATGCAGTTGTTATCGACCACGGTAGCGGCATTACTACACTCTATGGTCATAGCAGTGAGCTGTATGTTGCTGAGGGACAAACCGTGCAGATAGGAGACGCGATCGCCGCAGTTGGTTCTACGGGACTATCAACGGGACCCCATCTCCACTTCGAAGTCCGTAAAGACGGCGAACCGATAGACCCCATGAGTTATCTCTAACTCCGAAACATCACATCTGCTGGTTACAGATAAATTCTTAAGGCGGCAGATTTTCAGGCAACTGCTTTGCCTGAGTATTTCGCCAGTGCCCCCTGAATTTGTCGATTAGCAGTTACCCTGAATCATCTGCTTAAGGGTAGTCAGTTACTGTTGGATTGCTACCTGCCGCATTAGATGCCTGATTTCGCTGGTAGAGAAAATCTACGGTACCACCAATCAAAGCCATAAGAGCAAGAATGAGCAATGCCTTTACATAGCTATATCTATCACTCTCCTTGTTTTGCTCGCTCAAGGATTTTCGTTCATCTTGGCGCTGGGCAACTTGGTCATTTCCATAAGCCTCTCGATGAGATGCTCTATCCTTTTTATTGCGATTTTTTAGCTTAGTCATGGTTTTTTATAGAACTCATTAGAAATGAACAACAAAAACTTTCAAAAGCCGTTTATGGTCATGCGATTACACAATAAACTATTGTTTTGATTGACTAACCGTAAATAATAGCTTTATTCCTTTAATCACCACGATAACTGAGTTAGAAAAGCTAATAGTTCTCCCTAAGGTAAGAGTTGTCTCTTCCTGCTAAAGTAGGACTTTTTATAGTTTGATCAAGCTACTGAGTTTTAAATAATGATGCTTTATGCCATGACAACTAGCTTTGTGTTGCAGAGGGACAACCTGTAGAGCAGGCGATCGCAGCGATTTGTTCCACCTCTAGTTTGAGATGTGTCAAGATGATCAACCCCTAGACACCATGAGGAACTTGTCGTGATATACTAGGATTGAGAAGTAGGGGCATGTAGCTCAGTGGATAGAGCATCAGATTCCGGTTCTGAGGGTCGGGGGTTCAAATCCCTCCATGCTCGTTAGCATAAAATAAAGACACTCCTTATCAAATAAGGAGTTTAGGGAATTACTAGCATTTCACTTGTGAGGTGCTACACATTGACTCCCTCAACCCCCTGTGGGAGGAGCAAGAACTCTATCTGTAGCAAGCAGAAGAGAGAAATGGTATTGTAACCATCCATCAATAATATAGAAATATAAGAGCTAATCTAGTTTCTGAAAGTTTGAGAAAGGAGCTATGCCCTTGAGCACAGCGGAGGGTCAAAACCCAAGACTTTCCCCTGAACCCTGGTTAGCTGTCAATCTGTCGATGTTTTTCCCAGGTATTGGACAGCTATACGCTGGAGAGACATTAAGAGGACTAGGGTTTGTCTGTACTG
>DATNPI010000275.1:0-28321 GCA_036703325.1 Coleofasciculaceae cyanobacterium | reverse complement strand
GCCAATACTAATAACAAAAGTTAGTAGAATGGTTGTTAGGACACGCAGTATCTTCATAACAAACTCCTTTTATGTAGGTAAAAATCCACACCCTATGCCTAGGGATATCCTGTCCAATATGATTAACTCATTGAGACGGTTCAATTAGTACACTTGCTGCCGATAACGAAAGGGCTGTTAACTCCTAGCTAAAAAAATACATAAGTCGTATCACAGCTATTCTTAAGTTTTGCTAACTAGCTGTAGTAGTTATCACCCTTTTCTTTGCCTTTTATGCAAGACCTTTACTGTATGTAAGTTTTGCAGGGCAGAAAGCACAAGAACTACTCAAACAGCTCCACAGCCACATTAGCTAGAGCGTACTGCCCCTAAGTCAGTTTCAGTTAGTACCTTTTCTGCTAGACGGCTTTCTACATCAGGGAGAGTTTCACTCCAAGAGAACCTGGACTCTGACCAGACAAAATCCAGAAGCACACTTAAGGGTGAAAGAGTAAACAAAGCCCAGAAAACCGCTGTAGCCACGAAAAATTGATTGCGTAAGATGAAGGTGAGTATAGCGATGCACCCAGCCCATAGCAATCGACTGATTCGCGCATTAGGAATTGAGCGAGGGTCTGTAATCATAAACAGGGCAAACAGCAACAAAGAACCACTCATTAACCGATGGCAATAGACATCCCACGTCCAGCCAAGCCAAATATTGCGAATCGCTTCCAGTAGAGCATAGCCACCCAAAAAAGCCGCCGTCGTGTCCCAGCGCCCTACCCGTTTCAAGACCATGCCGCCAGTGCCTGCAAACAACAGCGCATACCAGCCCTCATCTCCCCACTGTCCAGGCGAAACCCAAGCATCATTCGTCAATAAGAGAGCGGCAATGATCCCAAAATTCGCAGGATTAAAAAAATGCTTGCGCTCGACTTGGAACAGAAATTTACTCAAAATTGCCAGGGAACCTGCCAAAAGCATTGTGGTGTAATGGTCAGCCCGTAGCAGCAGACTCAAGCCCAAAGCTGTAATCAAAGCACTTTTTAGTGAAGCCAGTTTGGCAGAATTTGTCAAGGTAGAATCATGTGTCTCAAGGCAATTCTGTTGTTTTGCCAGCAGCTTGAGAATTTTTTCTTTTGGATTCGGCCAGATGGATACTGCTACCCACTGAGTCAGGAGGCAGGTGACCATCACAACCACAATCAAGTCAGGGCGTAGTGTCCAGTCCCTTGTCGCGATGCCCAGGACTAGGAAGAGCGAGAGGAATAGAATTTGGTAGTTTCGTGGATCTTGTTGCAGCATTCCCCACCTAAGTGCGAGGTGTATCATCTTTCTCCTCAATTTAGGTAGGACAGGGGCAAAAATGGTTGTAACTGTTGCCTAACTTAATCAAAAGCGCTGTTAGGCAACTCTAGTTTGTGTAGGTGTCATCACTCCCTAGACGGAATTTTGCTCAAAGATGACAAGTATTCCATGCTTATTCCTTTATCTCCTATTCCCTTGCTCCACGGCTCTCGTAATTAGCAAGAATCTCACGGATTTGAGTATCGACGGCGTCTGGCTGCTCTACCATTGCCATGTGTCCACACCCCGGAATTTCAATCACATTTTCCCCACAGTCTCCAAATAGCTTGTGAAAACTGGCTAGATGACGCACATACTTAGGTTCCATTACCGTATCTTTGGCACCGGCAATAAAATAAACAGGCTGCGAGAGTTGCGACACCACTTGAGGTAATCGATGAACTTCTGCTTCTGTAGTGGAATCTAGTAAAGTCCTCAGTGCCGCTTCAGGATTAGCAATAACGAAATCAATGACCCGTTGACGTCCCCATCGGCGTTCAAGAGGACGTGCTACCATTGCTCGCGTAAACAGCAAGTCAATCAATGGCAGGTAGCGCAGCCAAACGGGGCGTCGTTTTACCAATTGCTGACCAGTAGCCCGAAATCGCTCAAATTCTTCTTTAAGATAAATACCACCGCCGGCATTGAGACAGATAACGCCGCCTACGTGATCAGGTAGCACATACGCTCCCCAGAGGGCAATGCTGCCGCCTAGGGAGTGACCAATGAGCCAAGCACGGTCTATATTCAGTTTTTGCAGCAGGATGCCCAAATCTTTAGCGTAGGCTGCCAAGGTGTAGCTGGGAGTCGATAGACTGGCAGCTTCTAACTCGTCTAGTACTTCAGAGTTGAGGTTCGCTCGCCTCCTCTGAGTTTTAGGTATTTGAGGCTGGGAATCACCAAAGCCCCGCAGGTCATAATTTAGGCACTGATAATCCGGTGCCAGCCTGTCAATCAGAGGTTGCCAGTAGCTGCGGCTTGACAGCCAGCCATGAATGAAAACCAGGACAGGGGAGGAAGATGCCCTGGGAGGCGTTAGTTCGTAAGCGTGGGGCGCTCCCTGAATATCGATGGTTGCCATATCTTCATCCTATCGGAGAATGGGGATTGGCTAATGGCAATGAGCCATTAGCTATTAGCGATGAGCCATTAGCTGTTAGCTGATTGCAATCCCTAAAACCGACGACCAAGTAATCTCTGCCGCACACTTTCAGCGATTTTTTGACCTAAATATTCAGGAATCAAGCTTTCATTAGGTCCCAACAAGTACAAAATTAACCGGGTTCGTCCACGCCATACCAGCAGGTTGGCATTGACCACCAGTAAATCCTCTTGCCAGATGGCGTACATCACTTTGTAAAATAGACCCGGCTGGTTGTCTGCCTCAATCAATAGCGCCGGTAGATGGAAAACTGGGTCTACATAGAATTCTGTTTCCACCTGCTCTAAGCCGGCATCAAGATTAAATTCTACGGCCAGCATCTCTTCCACTTCAAAGCGTCCAGCCAACGCCTCTCGAACGGCGCGGCAGACGTTTTCTGCTGTTTTAGCTGTCAAGGCTTTGCTGCCACGAGACACAACCAGTTTGATAAATACCAGCATGGGCGGACTGATTTGTCCATAGAGACTGAGACTGTGAATCGTCAGTCCGTAGGCGGCTAGAACGCCAAAAATGTCGCTGAGGAGAAAGGACTGGTTACGGTAAGCGAAATGCAGGGCACTTTTAGAGCCTTCCGGTTTTAGCTCTATCACAGCACGCCTAGTTTTGTAAAGCCGATAGGCAAGCCTAAGGTTTTGCAGTTGAATTTCACTACTGACAAACTGCTCATAGAACTGCGGAAACGCCCGGTTGAAGCGCTTCAGGAGTTCTAGTGTGGATGATTTTAGACCCGCAGCCATATGTAGGGGTAGACGCGTATCGAGGAACGAGATTGGCGTAAGCCATCGCTTGTGTCAAAAGCTTTTTGATCAGACACAGCCAGAGACGCTCTCAAGGATAGGAACCTGCTGTATGTGGTATAGACTCTCACAAATTCTGGTCACTAGCCTCAGTCTAGCTAAAGAACGTCTTTTCCTGAGTCCAGTCCCTGTTCTGAGGTTGGGAAATACAGCGCCGTAGTTGTGTTATCATCGTTCAAAGTTTGGGCTAGATCTGGTTGGATAAGAATTATCGGAAAACCTAAGTTTATCGCTCTTTCGACGGGCGTGTGTAAATCTAGCCAGCATCTATTGATGCTATTGATGCATAAATAACCTGGTGCCTTACAAAAGTTCAAACCTACCCTTGGTTGTACCTATCGGGTTTGGGATAAACTAAATCGTGTTAAGTCTGGTCTCTATCAAGCAGAAAGTCTCATCCGCGAGGAAAAGGAAGTCTGCCGAACCTTGAGGGCAGAAGTAGAAAAATGCTACAGCCACATCTGCATGGGTTTTTGGAAAAGCTTTTTTAGCAGTTCTGACGCTGCCTCGCCGCAGATACAGTTTGAAGGGGATGCAGTGGAAGGTACGAGCGATCGCACCGATGGGAGTTCCCGTATATTTTTCAGTACGGAGCGGGAAATTGACCTTTACGAATTAGAAGAACTCTGCGATGCCGTTGGTTGGTCTCGGCGGCCCATGCGCAAAGTCAAAAAAGCGATTCAGCACAGCTTCCTTGTCGCTTCCATGTGGCAACAGCGAGGTAACACTAGACGCTTAATTGGCTTTGCTCGTGCAACTTCTGACCATGCTTTCAATGCCACGATTTGGGATGTAGTGGTTCACCCAGACTTCCAAAGTAAGGGTCTAGGTAAGGCGTTGATGAAGTTTATGATCAAGAAGCTTCGCAGTGAAGATATCAGCAACATCACACTATTCGCTGACCCTCATGTAGTGAATTTTTACCGAAGAATGGGATTTATGGCCGATCCAGAAGGAATCAAAGGTATGTTCTGGTATCCCGATTAGATTTTGGTATTTTTTTATCTTGACGCTAGTGTGCAAAAATTAAGCTATACTGTCTGGGTAGACGCCGGGATGTAGCGCAGCTTGGTAGCGCGCCTGCTTTGGGAGCAGGATGTCGCAGGTTCAAATCCTGTCATCCCGATTTTTAGATGAATGCAAAACCAATAGAACTAGGGACGAGCATAAGCTGTTTAGTATCCCCATACAGGTGAAAAGGATATAATTCTTTTCTCAAAAAATCTGACGTGGAACTATTAGAGATTGAACAAAGTCAGGAAACTCACCGATCAAGTAATGCTGGGAGTTCCCGCTCGATAACGGTGGAAATTCAATCCATAAATCGATAGGGTAAAATAAAAAATTTTGATTCGGATGAACTCAGCTCACCCAGTCATTCAATGTGTCATCCCTAGGTGAGAGCGGTATTCTAGTTTGTGACACTCGAGGTATTTAAGGTCAAACTCTGAGGTAATTGCAATGAAATCATTGGTTCGCTGGAGCGCAACAATAGGTTTAGTCGGGAGTACACTAGTAGGCTCCTTACTTACGAACAATATGCAGGCGCTGGCATTGCCAGAGGCGCAGGTTGTCCAAAAGCTACAATCTGTACCTGTATTTACTGTCACTGATGCACAAGGGTCACCACTGGTTGCCTCTGTTCCAAATGGGCAAAACAAGCCTACGCCAGTAGCAGGCGTTTTTATCAGCCAGAAGGATGCTCAGGCTTTTGTTGAGCGATTGAAGAAGGAAAAGCCAGATCTGGGTCAAACTGTGCAAGTGGTGCCTGTGTCTTTGGCGGAAGTATACAAGCTGAAAAAAGATAATGAAAACAAGCCAGATGGTTTGAACTTTGCATTCATACCAGTACAGCAGCAGGTGCAATCCGCACAGGCACTCATGGGTCAAACTGGTCAACAAGCGCAGCAATTTCAGGGTACGCCCCTGTTTGTTGCTAAAGGCGGTCAAGATCAGGGATACCTAACTGTTCAAGAGAATGGTAAGCAAGTCATTCCTTTCTTTTTTGACAGAGAGCAATTGCAAAAGATGGTAGAGCGCTTTAAGCAGCAACAGCCTAATGTAGCTTCCACAGTTCAAATCCAGGCTGTGTCTCTTGAAGGCGTCATTCAAACCTTACAGACTAGCAACAATGAGCAGCTCAATAACATCGTAATTGTGCCATCGCAGGAAGCACTAACATTTTTGCAAAGTCTGCCTGCTGCTCCTGCTACCCCGCAAGCTGCGCCCCAACGTCGATAGCGATAAGGGATCAACAAGCTTTGAGGTAAGGATTTGGGATTAGGCAGTAATGACGCTAAAGATGAGTTGTTAACTCAAAACGCTTCCACATTGTCAGTGGTATCGAGTGTGGAACTCTGGCAGTGGCGTCAGGATGCCTGTAAGTCCGCTGCGGATGCTGGTATCCCAGTCGCTGAAGTGGACTGGCTACTACAAGAAGTAGCTGGGCTTGACCCACTAACGTTGCGTTTGGAGTCCTTAAAAGGGCGATGCTCCTCGGGAGCCGCTCCGCCAAGGCCTATTAAATTGCGATACCCTCTGCCGAAGCTATCCCAGCTTTGGCAGAGGCGTCTTCATGAACGATGTCCGGTTCAGTATCTGGCTGGGGCAACCCCTTGGCGTCATTTTTCCCTTACAGTTTCCCCAGCAGTCCTGATTCCCCGCCCGGAAACCGAATACTTGATTGACTTAGCTACGGAGGCAGTGAAGAACAATCCAACTCCTCAGCTAGGAGCAGGACATTGGGCGGATTTGGGAACTGGCAGTGGTGCGATCGCGATTGGACTAGCAGATGCTTTGCCAACCGCCACAATTCATGCTGTTGATTGCAGCAGCGACGCTCTAGCTATTGCCCAACTGAATGCTCAACAGCTAGGCTTGGCAGAGAGGATTCAGTTTTACCAAGGTTCTTGGTGGGAGCCTCTCGAAGCTCTTAAAGGTCAACTAAGTGGTATGGTGGCAAACCCACCTTATATCCCCAGCAGTTGGGTAGAAGAGCTACAACCGGAAGTGCGTCACCATGAACCCCATCTTGCCCTTGACGGCGGCTCCGATGGTTTAGACTGCATCCGGCAGCTAATCGAAACATCTCCCGATTACCTACGTCCTGGTGGCGTCTGGTTAATTGAAATGATGGAGGGACAAGCTGATACAGTCGCGCAGCTGCTGCATCAGCAAGGCAGTTACTGCCAGATTCAGATATTTTCTGATTTAGCAGGCATTGACCGCTTCGCTCTTGCTTATCGGAGTGAGAGAAGAGAGGGGGGAGAAGGAGAATCCAAAATCTAAAATCCAAAATCCAAAATCCAAAATCGGATGACGCAAGTTTCAATGCCCACCCTGATTGCTGGTGTACACTCAGGTCAGCTGGTGAGCTTTCCGACAGATACAGTGCCAGCTTTAGCGGTGCGACCTGACTGCTCGAAGCTGATTTTTAAGACAAAGCAGCGGAGTCAAGAGAAACCGCTAATTTTGATGGGCGCATCCCCGCCGTCTCTGTGGCCATTTGTTACTGGCACTGCTGCTGAGTTGGAGATTTGGCAGCAAGTTGCTCAACAGTACTGGCCGGGGGCACTGACATTGGTGTTACCTGCTTCAGCGAAAGTCCCGGCAGTGATGAATCCAACTGATCCCACGACGATTGGAGTGCGAGTGCCAAATTCTGAGATCGCGATCGCTATTTTGTCCCAGACGGGTCCCTTAGCCACCACCAGTGCCAACCAATCAGGTGAGCCGCCCTTGCAAACAATGGCAGAAATTGAGGCGCAATTTCCCGATGTTCTGACGCTCCAACCGACTGAAGTAGAATCGCCCAAACTCGTAACACCAGGTGTCCCTTCTACGGTTGCCAAATGGACAGGTAGCGGTTGGGAAATATTGCGCCAGGGAAGCGTCCAACTGGGCAGTTGAAGGCTATGGAAGCTCTTTCCACCCTGGAAAAACTGGTTATGCTTGAAAAGATTTTAATTTCGGGTAGTGTAGGACAAATTTTTTTAGCGCTAATTCTGGTTTAAAAGCATGGGCGAAATGGATCTGATCTATTTAGTACTGGGAATCGGGCTGGGACTCATAATGAGTCGCTTTACCCGCTCGAACAAGCAGTCGGTGATTTCAACGGTGTCTTCGCCCCACGGGGCCGACTCCGAGGCGTCTTTACCCAAAAAGGCAGACTCCGAGGTATCTTCGCCCCAAAAGGCAGACTCTGATGAACTCCAGCCTCTTAAGGAGGAACTCAAGCAAACCCAACTGGCTTACGAAATGGCAAAGGAAATGAGCCAGTTTAAGGCGGGGTTTTTGGCGCGGACATCCCACGAGTTGCGATCGCCTCTGAGCAGTTTAATTGGTCTGCATCAGCTGATTCTACAAGATCTGTGTGATTCTCCAGAGGAAGAACGACAATTCGTTGCCCAGGCAAACACCTCGGCCTTAAAAATGGTGAAAGTTTTAGACGATCTAGTCAAGGTGTCGAAAACTGAACACGGTACAAACCGCTTGGAACTTCGCTCTTTTCCGTTGGCGCGGGTTTTTGAAGATGTCCATCGTCTGACACATATGCTAGCGGCAAATCGCAATCTCCAGCTCGAAGTAATTTCCCCTGATCCCGATGTCTACGTCTTAGCAGACCAACAGCGTTTCCAGCAGGTGCTGCTGGGTATCGTGGACTCAGCTATTGCTCAGATGGAAGATGGGAGCATCCGAATATCCGCTACCTCCTCGCCAGAGTCTAAAGAGGTTCACATCGGGTTTGATGTCCAATGCCCAACTGTAGTTTGGAGTGAATCGATAGATTTACTTACGACGATACCTGAGATAGAGAAGCAACCGGGTGAAACCCCCACAATTTCAACGGGGCTAAATTTACTGATAGTTCAGACCCTTGTCGAAGTAATGCAGGGCCGTCTAGAAGTGTTGCCAGCCTCCGGCGAAGGATCTAATAGTGATTCGACTACCGAGGAAAAGATCACCCGACTGCGGTGTTCTATGCCCCTAGGGACTCCTGAGATTGTAGAGCTGGCGTTGGCACAGGACTAGTTAGAGGCTGGTTATACAACACCATAGTGGTAGTAGAGTTACACTCAAAACCGATACGCTCGTAGAAACGCTGTTGATGGGTAGTCATTAGATAAACCCGCTCTACTCTGCTCATCCGAGGATGGCTCAACACCGTTTCTACTAACTTACGTCCTAACCCTGTGCCACGATAGTCCGGGTGAATGACAACATCCCAAATTGTTCCCCGGTAAATACCATCTGAGGTAGCCCTTGCAAATCCAATGAGCCGCTCACCATCCCATACACTGATAACGGGTTCACTGTTTGCGATCGCTACTTCCCAATCCTCGATTTTTCGCTCTTTTGCCCAAAAGGCTCCCAGGCGAAAGAGTTCCTGGAGTTGGTAGTAATCGATCGAAGACTTGCGATCGCAAAATTGAATATGGCGGTAATCCATTCTCACCAAAATTCCTTCCGAATTTTTCAAGATTTACCAGTGATGCCAGTATCATGCAGTACCTGAGCAGAAGAGATGCCTGAATCGCTTACTTGATCTCACACTCAACCGACAATTGTAACGATTTCAATCATAAGTGCAATACAAGAACCATTATTTGTTATAGGCTCCTGACATTTAAGAAAGTTAGTATCATTAGGTATAAATTTTGGACTTACGCACTCGCCCTCCTAACCCCCCAACATTGGGGGGAACAAGCCCTGAGTGTCTTATTGGTATAAGTTTCCAGTTGTAAGATTTTGCTGCAATTGCCCCTAATTGCCCCTCTACCAGCTCATAAAAAAAACCCGCCTAAGCGGGCTTTGCCAAACACAAATAGAATTGGGAATCGTTCTTTACTCAGCAATCAGGCAGCAACAAACTCCTACCCTTGCAGCCAACGAGCAGCGTCTTTCGCATGATAAGTGAGAATCAAGTCAGCACCAGCACGCTTAAAGCCTGTCAAGGTTTCCATCACCACGCGCTCTTCGTCAATCCAGCCATTGAGGGCAGCGGCTTTAATCATGGCATACTCGCCAGAGACGTTATAGGCAGCAACCGGCAAATCGGTGGCTTCCTTGACACGGCAGATGATGTCCATGTATGCCAGCGCTGGTTTAACCATTAGCATATCGGCACCTTCAGCGATGTCGAGTTCGATTTCCTTCAGGGCTTCGCGAGCATTAGCGGGGTCCATTTGGTAAGTGCGGCGATCGCCAAATTGAGGTGCTGAATCAGCTGCATCTCGAAATGGCCCATAGTAAGCAGAGGCATACTTAGCGGCATAGGAAAGAATTGGTGTATCCTCAAACCCCGCCTCATCTAATCCTGCCCGAATGGCTTGCACAAAGCCGTCCATCATCCCTGAAGGGGCAATGATGTCTGCACCTGCCTTAGCTTGAGACACTGCTGTTTTCTTTAGTAATTCCAGCGTCGGATCATTGAGGACACGACCCGTCAAGTCACCCACTTCCAGGTAACCACAGTGACCGTGACTGGTATATTCACACAAACAGGTATCGGCGATGACCACTAACTCCGGCACGGCTGCTTTCACTGCCGTAGCCGCTTTCTGCACAATGCCGCAATCATGCCACGCCCCGGTGGCTTCTATATCCTTATCTTCAGGAATGCCAAACAGAATAATCGAGGGGATGCCAAGGTCGTAGACTTCCTTGGCTTCTTCAACGATTTTGTCTACCGATAATTGGTAGACTCCTGGCATTGATTTAACTTCCTGGGCAAACCCTTCACCCGGTACAGCAAACAAAGGGTAGATTAAATCACTGGTGGTCAGAACATTCTCGCGCACCATCCGGCGCAGCGGGGCTGACTTGCGGAGGCGTCGAGGACGATGGGTTGGGAACATGGGCTTTGACTAAAGAACTAACTTAACCTCGAAACAGGAAACAAAAAGATTATTTGTAATGTTGAGGGGTTTTAACAGTTTAAAGCTTCGTTTTCTCGCCTTACTCTCCGAGTAGGTAACGTTCTGTTAACTGGGATTCGCGTTTGCGATCGCCTCTTGTACACCTAAAAAAAGAAAGGCACCCACCAGGGGTGCTCCTTGTTCCTATACTTCCCAGCAGAAACCTACTGCCAGTTGAGAGATTTAAGCCTCAGTTGCTACCAGTTCCGGCTCAGCGGAAGCTTGCGCCGCCACCGCGTAAACGCTTATTTTCTTGCGTCTTTTATCCTTTCTCTCGAAGGTTACAATGCCATCAATGAGGGCAAATAGGGTGTCATCACTGCCGATACCAACATTGGTGCCGGGGTGAAACTTGGTGCCACGCTGACGCACCAGGATATTGCCTGCTCTAACGACCTGACCACCGTAGCGTTTTACGCCTAGCCGCTGGGCATTAGAGTCACGACCGTTGCGAGTACTACCAGTTCCTTTCTTATGAGCCATAGTGTCCTATTGAAGTGTCTTTACAGTTAGCTTTGAGCTGTCGGAGCGTAAGGCACGAGTCGCCTTACAACTGTTCAAGCCTATTTCTATTCTGAAGCAGCCTATGCAGTTTCCTCACTTGTGGGCGCTTCAGCAGTAGTTTGGTCAGCGACTGGTGTCTCCTGTTGCTCTACATCTGAAGTTGCCCCAACAGTTTCCTCACTTGTAGGCGCTTCAGCAGTAGTTTGGTCAGTGACGGGCGTCTCCTCTTGCTGTGCAGAAGAGGAGGACACAACAGAACCATTCATACTGATCGAGTTAATCATCAGGCGGGTGATTTCCTGCCGATGTCCACGCTTTTTGCGAGTTTTCTTCTTGGGCTTCATCTTGTAGACAAGGACTTTGCGACCGCGATAGTGCCGCATCACCGTGCCTTCGACTGTTGCCCCTTCAATGAAAGGCCTACCGATTGTGACTTCGCCGTTGTTTTGAACGAACAAGACGCTTTCGATTATGACGCTTCCTTCTGCTTCGACTGGCAGCAGTTCTATGTCGTAAAAGCGACCGGGTTCGACTCGCACTTGCTTGCCGCCGGTTTCGATAATTGCATAACTCATGAGATTGTCCTTAAAGGTTGCCGTACAGGTAGCTGGTTGATGTCTTGTAAAGTAAGCCGTGGCTTACACTTGCCAGCTTTTAATATGTCTCAACCTGATCCGAGCAGGTGAAAGCAGACAATCTACCATTATTTCTGATTGTCTAGGGTGGTGTCAAGAAAAAATTCTCAGCCGAATACCCATCTCCATAGCTTATTTGGCTGCGGTTGTGAATCTCTTGCTACGACCCTACTGCAAAAACTATTATTTACAACTGTTTTTATTGGAATCGGCTTCTAGCTAAAAATTCATACCCAAGATAGAACAGATTCTAAGCTCTGTAGCTTATGGTTGATCAGGGATTGAAAGCCAAGAGAGATGCCTGTAGGAGACTACAGGTAACAGACCTGAGTCGTGAACTCCAAGGCATAAAATTAGAGTGTGGTGCATTTATAAAATTGGCAGCCTGGACAGGGAGTCTCTTTTTTGAGCCTGAACCGCGATCATGAATCACTCCTGTATGCCCTGGCGGCTGAGTGTCATGTTCCAAACGCAATCGCGATCGGAAGTTGAAGCGCTAGACCCTTTCCTGACTAAATTAATGGCTCAAGCGCAGGTGCCTACTTCCCTGAGTGACTGTATCGCTCACTTGATTGATTGAGAGACCCAGGTATGTCGATTCGAATGCGCTCTTGGCTGTGGCGCTATAGTGTTGCCTTACTGACTGTTACATTAACGCTGCTGCTTAAGCTATCAGTAGACTGCCTTATTAAAGTAGATAGTCCTTTTGGGCTGTTTTTAGTCCCCATAATGATGAGTGCCTGGTATGGCGGTAGGGGGCAGGGGTTACTAGCAATAGCGCTGGCAACTTTGGTCACAAACTACTTTTTCCTCCCTCCGACTTATAGCTTGATAATCAGCAGCTTACAGGAAAGCTTGCAGTTGACACTATTTATGGTGGAAGGAGTGGTAATCACTTTACTGATTACGACACTCCGCTCGGCAAAGGGACATACCGAGACAAGCAAGCTGGAAACCCAGAACCATCTAGAAAACTTACGTCAAAGTCAGGCAACCCTACGTGAAAGTGATGAAAGATTTCGCTTTTTGGTTGAGGGCATAAAGGACTACGCCCTCTTTATGTTGGATACCGAGGGACGAGTTGCTGGTTGGAACGCTGGCGCAGAACGCATTAAGGGCTATCAGGCACAAGAGATTATTGGGAAGCATTTCTCCTGCTTCTATACTGCCAAAGATATTGAGCTTGGCTTGCCTGAGCGCATACTAAAGCAAGCAACAGTTGAAGGTCAGTTTGAAGAGGAGGGCTGGCTTGTCCGAAAAGATGGGATGAGGTTGTGGGCTAATGTGATTGTTACGGCATTAAGAGATGAGGCGGGCAATTTGCAAGGCTTCTCGAACATGACCCGCGACATTACTGAACGGAAGCGAAGCACAGAAGCGCTTCAAGTCTCTGAAGCCCGCTACCGTACAATGATCGACCAGTCACCCTTGAGCATCCAGGTTCTTTCACCTCAGGGTCGAACTCTACAAGTTAATCGGGCTTGGGAGGAACTCTGGAACTTAAGGCTTGAAGAGATCTCCAACTACAATCTGCTGGAGGATGAGCAATTAGTAGCTAAGGGGGTGATGCCATACATCCAGAGAGGTTTTGCTGGGGAGGCTACGGCAATTCCTCCGATTCTGTACCAACCTAAGCAAGCGCTTCCATCAGGACGCGATCGCTGGGTTCGGGCTGTCATCTACCCGGTAAAAGATGACGTGGGACATATAGGCGAAGTAGTCCTCATTCACGAAGATATTACCAGTAGCAAACGGGCTGAGGAGGCACTACAGGAAAGCGAAGAACGATTTCGCGTTATGGCCAATACCGCTCCTGTGATGATTTGGATGTCTGGACTCGACAAGCTCTGTTATTACTTCAATAAAGGTTGGCTGGACTTCACCGGACGGACTCTAGAACAAGAGATGGGTAACGGTTGGGGGGAAGGTGTCCATCCTGAAGATTTCCAGCGTTTTCTGGACACTTACAATACAGCATTTGATGCCCGTCAAGAGTTTCAAATGGAGTACCGTCTAAGGCGTTTCGATGGTGAGTACCGCTGGATTTTGGATACGGGCATTCCAAGGTTTACGCCGGACGGTAGCTTTGTCGGCTATATCAGCTCAGGTATAGACATCACTGAGCGAAAGCAGTCAGAGGAAGAAATCGCCAAACTGAACCAGAACCTACAGCGTCTCCTGACCGAGTCACAGACATTGCTTGAAGTTATCCCTATTGGAATTGGAATTGCCGAAGATCCTGAATGCAAAAGTATCCGGGTCAACCCCGCATTTGCCCAGCAGTTGGGTATCTCGCCAGAGGTAAATGCCTCTCTGAGCGCTCCTGAGGACGAAAAGCCTTCAAACTTCAAAATCTACCGCGATGGTCGGGAACTGGCTCCAGAGGAGCTACCTATGCAGTATTGTGCCGCAATGGGGGTAGAGGTTCTGGATATGGAAGTCGATGTCGTCCATGAAGATGGGAAAATTGTCAAGCTGGTTGAGTACGCCGCACCGCTATTTGATGAAGACGGTAAGACTAGGGGTTGCATTGGTGCGTTTTTGGACATTACAGAGCGCAAGCGAGTGGAAGAAACGTTACGTTTCCTAGCCGAAGCCAGCACGCGCCTCGCTGCTTCGCTCGACTATGAAACCACGCTGGATAGTTTAGCTCGTCTCGCTGTCACCTCCCTGGCTGACTTATGTGTCGTTGATATAGTCGAGGAAGATGGAACAATTCGTCGTGTTGCAGTGGCTCATGTAGACCCAGCAATGGAAGAGTTGGCGCGGGAGTTGCTACAGTGCAACCCACCTGATGCAGACCGGTCACATCCTGTTATGAAGGTGCTGCGAACCGGCAAGCCAGAACTCGTCGGCGAGGTATCCGACTCGCTGTTGGTGAGCGTCACTGGTAATGTCGAACACCTCCACATTGTTCGTGAACTGGGCTATAAGTCATTCATTACTGTGCCACTCTTAACGCGTGAACGGACGCTCGGTACAATTTCGTTGGTGTTAACAAAGTCAGGTCGTCGCTACAATTCAACCGATCTGGCTTTGGCTGAGGAACTGGCTCGTCGCGCCGCTTTGGCAATTGATAATGCGCGGCTCTATCGCGTTAGCGAAGCGGATCGAAGGGCGGCTCAGGAAGCTAGTCGGCTGAAAGATGAGTTCTTGGCGGCTCTCTCCCATGAACTCCGCACACCCCTCAATTCAGTGCTAGGCTGGACAACGCTGCTCCGTAGCCGGAAGTTTGACGAGGCGAAAACGGCTCTTGCCTTGGAAACAATGGAGCGTAATGCTAAGTCGCTGAAGGTGCTTATCGAAGACATTCTGGATGTCTCGCGCATTATTAAGGGGAAGCTTTGCCTGAATGTGGCAACCTGTGCACTGGAATCAGTAATTGAAGGAGCGATCGCTAGTATGCGCCTAGCCGCTCAAGCTAAGGCGATTCGAATCGAGTCTTTCCTCGATTCTTCAGCAGGGCTAGTGTGGGGGGATGCCAACCGCTTGCAGCAGGTAGTGTGGAATTTACTTTCCAATGCGATCAAGTTCACACCGAAGGGGGGGAGAGTAGAGGTTCGACTGGAGCGCATCAACTCCCATGTTCAAATTCGTGTAAGCGACACAGGGAAAGGCATTTCTCCTGACTTTCTGCCCTATGTTTTTGATCGCTTCCGTCAAGCTGATGGCTCGACTACAAGATTAGATGGCGGACTCGGATTAGGGCTAGCGACAGTGCGCCATCTTGTGGAACTCCACGGCGGAATCGTCAAGGCAGAAAGTCCGGGTGAGGGTCAGGGAGCAACGTTTACGGTGGAGCTTCCGCTCAGGGCTGTTTGTACACAAGCCAGAGCGTCGAAATTAGATTCCTCAACACTCGGTTCCACTGTGCCGTTGGACAGCGCACGGGTACTCGATGGCTTACAAGTCCTAGTCGTTGACGATGAGGCTGACACTCGCGAGTTGCTCTCGATCATACTTAAGCAATACGGTGCAAAAGTGACCGCAGCTGCCTCAGCCGCCGAGGCTCTCTTATCTCTTGAACAGTCAAAACCGGATGTCTTGGTCAGCGATATTGGGATGCCAGGGGAGGACGGCTACGCTCTGATTCGCGCTTATCGGGCACGGGAAGCGGAGCGAGGGGGACACCTACCTGCTGTTGCACTAACTGCCTACGCCACTGAGTCAGACCGCCAGCAGGCTCTGGAGGCAGGCTTTCAAATGCACGTACCAAAGCCCGTTGAGCTACATCAATTAGTAGAGGTAGTCGCCCACCTCGCTAGATGCTATTGAATAAGCTGCTGGGATCTAAAATGCATACTTAATCAATCGCTTTTTGTTATTGGTTGTTAGTTGTTTCTAATCTCTAGAAGGGTTTAACGGAAAGTTCTTGGGCTTTATACCAATAAAAACAACAAATAACAAACAACAAATAATGCTTAATCAATACGCAAATTAAATGCACAGTAGCTTAACATCAGCTAAAAAATAGTTCGCGAATGCCAGCACTGCCGATTTCAACGGCTAGTGCTGCCAACAGAAAACCTAAAAGTTTGGTGATGATTACCGCGCCTCCTGGGCCAATGAACTGGTCGAGGTGACCTGCCTGACGCACAATGATCCAGCTGATAAACATGGCAGCTACAATACCAACCACCACGCTGAGATGAGCATTAGGGGATTCAGACATCAACAGCATTACCGTGGTCAGTGTTCCTGGGCCAGCCAACAAAGGCAAGGCAAGCGGACTAATCGCCACATCGCGATCCTGCTCAACGACTGGCGTATCAAGTTCTCCTTCTAGCATACGTAAGGCAATTAAGAGCAGGAGCAGGCCGCCGGCTACGCGCAAGGAACCCATGCTGATCTCCAAGTAATTTAAAACTAATCGACCAGCAAAGGCAAATGTCAGCAGCACCGCTGTCGCCACGATAGTAGCCCGATCCACTACGTTTTGTCTTTGCTCAGGTTCCATTCCCTTCGTCAAAACCAAAACGAGTGGTAGATTACCCAAGGCATCCGCCAACACAAACACAGCAACAAAGGTTTTGACCAAAATGGGTATATCCACAGATGCAGTTTAGAAGAGGTTTTCTCAAGCGTAACGTTGACCCAAGAAGTATGCAGTATGAAGGATGAAGACTGTACAAAATTCTGGGTAGGAGCCGGAGTGCCTCCCGCTTCGGAGACAACCCCGGTTGGTGGGGTTACTTTAATACTTTATACTTCAACCTTCATGTTGATGTTGTCTAGTTTGCGACATTCCGCTGGTTGATTGAAAACGAATCATCTACCTCACCTCAAAGTTTCTTCTTTTGCGTTGTCTGCGCCTGAAGTGGTTGGATTCTATTTCGTTAGGTCTCATTAGACCTATCGCTCTGTTTCCTTCTGCGTATGTTATGCTTTTTGGCGGTTCAATCCTCGGCGTTGCGATTAGAGGACTTACTCAAGAGGCGATCGCTACCTCTTCATTGAAACTGCCACAAGAAACCTCCGTAGAGAGCAGCAACTCACGGGACTCTTGTCTTACCCGACCTTCCATCGCCTCTTGCTGCAATCTAATGAAAGCCTTAAAGTCTTCCCAGTCATACTTCTTTGCTAAAAGCTGACGCAGTTGGTTTTCTGCTTCCACCGTTAGATAACCAGTTATCAGTGCTTGCTGAACAATTTCACGGATTAGACTCATCGTACATTTCCTCTTTGACGTGGTAGATCAAGGTAATTCAATGCCCTTGGACAAAGATAATTCACAATTAATTAAAGAGCCATCCTCCTCACCGACTCGCTCACAGTTTTTCAATTATCAGCTGATTAGAGCTGGCTCTTGTGTATTCATTAGAACACTTGGACATCAGCGCCAACATTTGCTGAAGTTTATTACGGTCAGTGGTTTCAGTAAAGATTATCAGCTGAATCATCAATTTTGTGAGCTTAACTAGCTATAGATGACCTTAAGATTGCATCTTCTACTCAAGTACGCTGATGCCAAAGCTACATTTCCCTCAGTAAAGACGTGCCTACTTAAGTTTTGTTTCACATTTCCGGATTTATGAAAAAGATAGCTATCTTTTGTTACATTCTTTTACATCCTTTATCAGACCAAATTGTTAAGGTATTGGGTGTTTATCGGAAGTTTACATAAATGGATAGTGCAAAATTCTCTGCCCCAGGTATGATTAAAATTTAGGTCAAACTATGACTATAAGAGGGCAGCAAAACCCCTGCGAACCTAATAAAAGAAATCGTACAGGGATCATACCGATATGTCCCTGCCTCTTGGATGCCATCACGTCCTGCCACGAAAAAGCACATTCGCTAAGACAAACAGAGAATCCGAAGGGTAGGCTAGGGAAGCGCGACAGAAATAACTAACTTGACTTCAGGCGAGTACTGACTTGAGCTTTTTATGATGGCTCGAAATGGAAAATTGCGTTCTTTCTTCCTATTCGCCATTCCCAGTCTCAATGAGCAGATTATGATCATGCTGAGTAATGGTGTAGCCTTTAATGGCTTTGCCTGTTATATTTTTTACAAAAACTTAGCCATAGAACTATCCGTCTCACTGTAAAAATGAAGTCTTATCTTGCCGCTGCCCTTCAAATGACTAGCCTGCCTGACCTAGAAAAAAATCTGGGAGAGGCGGAAGAACTTATCGAAATTGCCGTGCGTCGGGGTGCCGAACTCGTCAGTTTACCCGAAAATTTTTCCTTCCTTGGTAAAGAGGAAGACAAAATTACTCTGGCAGAGGAAATCGCTCAACAGAGTGAGAAATTCCTCAAAACGATGGCACAGCGCTTTCAAGTAACCATTCTCGGCGGGGGTTTTCCTGTTCCTGTAGACAGCACTAAAGTCTATAACACCGCCCTACTCATCGATCCCAGCGGCAGCGAACTTGCCCGTTACCTAAAAGTCCATCTATTTGACGTGAATGTGCCCGATGGCAACACTTATCGAGAATCCAGCACAGTGATGTCTGGTACCCAGTTGCCCCCTGTCTACTCTTCGGAACAGTTAGGAAACTTGGGACTTTCCGTATGCTATGATGTCCGATTCCCAGAACTGTATCGATACCTGTCCTACAAAGGCGCTGACATTTTGTTTGTTCCCGCTGCTTTCACTGCCTACACGGGAAAAGACCACTGGCAAGTCCTCCTCCAAGCTAGAGCAATTGAAAATACCTGTTATGTCATTGCACCTGCACAAACGGGGCGTCACTATGCCATGCGGCAAACTCACGGTCATGCGATGATTATTGACCCCTGGGGTGTCATCTTAGCGGATGCAGGAGATACACCAGGAGTTGCGATCGCTGAAATTAATCCGATTCGCCTCGAACAAGTCCGCCGCCAGATGCCCTCTCTACAGCACCGAGTCTTTGTTTGAGTGACTCCTTCAACTTAATTACAGGCAAAGGGTTGAAGGTTTTTAAGGCGACACGCAAAAATATCAAAGACTAAGCTATTAGGCATAAAAAATTGCATATTTACCTGCTAGCTTTTTGTCTTCTGTCAGTGGTCAGTTGCAACAGACAACTGACCACTGACTACTGACGACTGACAGAAAAACTACGTGTAGATGGGTGCAAATTGAATGCATAGCAGCTTACCAAAACATCAAAAAAAACGGCGGTTGCAACCAGTGCAGAACCGCCGATATTTAAAAGTTTGGAGGAGATCCTAGAGACTTAGGTCAAAAACTTATGCCATTTTCATTTTTAGGTGCTACCTCTTACCTGCTAAGAAGACTCCCAATCCTCTGCGTGTAGCACTAAAACAGCAAAATGGTCTTACTGTAGGTTCGACAAGCTCTAGCAAAGCTACGTTAATTCTCTACTACAAGGTGTCTTCCCCTGATTCCTGAAAGTTTGCCAAAAATTTTCGGTCAGGCATCACCGAACAGTTCAGATCAGTAGGTAGACAAAATTAAACGTAGGGTGGACATTGCCCACAATTTCGTCTCTGACTGACTTACATAGGTTTTGGTGGGCATTGCCCACCCAACTATGACTGCTGGGTGCCGTTACCAGGGGTTTAACCTACCTAGTTCAGATCGAATCCCGGTATTTTTCCAACAGTTGTGGGAGGTAGTCATAGCCATCAACACCAATGACGGTAATAATTTTTGATCGCTGCTGTCCCAATAATGTTTGAAAAGCTTCGACTCCCAGTTGACCTTGCAAAATTGTCAGTAAGCCAGCTGGTTGACGCCAATCATTGGAACCAATTTGCTCCAAGAGATATGCACCTAAGCTGCCACTGTAGATGGCTTTCTCAAAGCTTTGCATTCCGTAGTAAGCTTCAGCCAGGTATGCCAGGTTGACACCTTGGAGGTACAAATCGCCAGAAAATTGAGCAGCTTGCCAACCTTGTTCTAGGTAGGCGATCGCTTTTTGAGGCTGTTCAATCACAACGTAAGCAATTCCCAGACTGCTGAAACACAGCGATTGACTTTGGCGTGAAGCAAAGCTATCCCAAAGAGAATCGCCCAATCGCTCCGACAACTGTAGCCCTTGTTCCAGGTAGTGAATTGCACTCTCATACACCTCTGGTTCTACCTGTTTAGTTTCCTTGGCTTGAAATACTTCACTGTAGCCGAAATTTGTCAAAGCATTGACTTCTCCTAACCTGTCTCCTGTTTGACGAGACAAAATCAATGCCCGTTGACTGTAGCTAATTGCCTCAGCATAATTTTTTTGGGCAACACAAATACGGCTCAGGTGATTGAGATTGGCAATTTCACAAGCACGATCGCCGGCATCACGAGCAATCTCTAACGCTTGTTGATGGAAGGACGTTGCCCGATCATATAGACCTTGAGCACGTAGCGAATAACCTAACAACGTCAGAATCCGCGCCTTCTCCTGAGTCCCCTCAACTCGCCGCAAGGGTTCATCCAGGTAGTTCAGGGCATCTCGTAAATAGTTCCCGCTTAAAGAGGCAAAGACACCGCCGTAGAGGGGAAAGTATTCCCGTTGGGCAAAGGCTCGGAGAACTTGTAGACTGACCTGAAAACAAGCATTGACAATCGCGTCTCGCTTGGCACTGGTTAGTGTCTGGTTTAAAGCAACAGCTAACTGCGACCAAATTACCGCAAAGACGATGAAGGTAGAAATCGACAGCTTCGCCCCCACCTTTGAGTCGTAAACCATTTTGTCGAACCAAGCCACTAGCCCTCGCTGCAAACACTGGAGAAGCACTGCCAGCTCAACCCAAGCACCCATTTCCACACTTCGCTGTTTGTCTGCCCATTCATTGAGCGGTTGATTCCGTGCGATCGCTTGAAACAGTGACTGCGGTAGGGGGCTATTCACCTGTTTCGCCCATAGCGACCAAGGTCCGCGTTGTTCCGGTAGGCCCTCAAATCCTAGTGGCCCTCGGTTTTGGTCGTAAATCCAGCTCACCAGATAATCTTCCAAGCGCTGCCAGGATGCCAAACCCGCCATGAGACCTTCTGACAATTGCTGAATCTCTCTGGCACTGTCAGGGTCAGAATTAGTTAAAGCCTGTTGCTGTAGAGTTTTTGCCAGTTGAGCCAGTTGTTGTAAGGTCAGCACCTGCTGCCTATTGGGATCAATCACTCGCAGTAAGGCGGTGAAGCGATCAGCTGGTGTAGCTGTGGTAATTGCTTGAATTGCTGTTGTGATTGCCTCGGAAACTCGATTTTGCTCCTGCGCCCGTTCCCATTCACTACTGATAGTTTTGAGTGCCCGAAGGCTCCGGGTGGCTTTGGCTTGCTTTATTTCACTGACGGGATTGTCTGCCTGTTCCTGGGTACTGCTGAGCCGCTCTTCCAGGCAGCGCTCGAAGATTTCTCCAGTTCCGGTGCTGACGCCTTGCAGCAGCATTTGATAGACCTGCTCTTTAGAGCGGATCTTCCCCTTCAAGGTATTTTGCACGATATCGTCGATGAGCTCAATGTAGCGATCGCGCAATGGCATAGCGTCTGTCATAACTTCTTGCCTAGAAGAGCTGGCCTTACCTCAAGATTACAGCAGTTAGGTCAGGCATTTAGACACCTACTGAGGTGGCTCTCGTCTCGTGTTGACCGCCTGTTGTTAGCCCCTCATCCTACTGACGAAGAGGCAGGCGAACAATGAACAAACTGCCTTTACCCAACTCGGACTTTACCTCAATGGTTCCTTGGTGAGTTTCTGCAATCCTTTTAGACAGATGCAGTCCTAAACCACTGCCAGAGCGCTTGTGGCTACCCTGACGAAACCGATCAAAAAGTATTTTTTGGTCTTCTAAAGTTATACCGGGTCCGGTGTCTTGCACTTCAACGAGCAACCACGCCTCCTCACTGCCGGGAAGGCTATTACTCAGACGCACCTCGACTGAGCCAGTGTCTGTAAACTTGATGGCATTTCCAATCAGATTGGTGAAAACTCGGTGGAGTTCTAGGCGATCGCCTACCACTTTAGTGTTGACATTCTCCCCACTCTGGTATTTGACATCCAGTCCTTTCTCGCTGGCTAGAGGAGAAAGTTCTTGGATTACTTCCTCAACCACCTCTTGGACATTAATCGGTGAGAAGTATAAATTCTTACGACCTGCTTCATAGCGATAGACTTCTAACAATGTATTCACCATTGCTAGTAAGTTGCGGTTACTACGGGCCATCGTTGTGATCGCTTCGTCCATCCCCGGTGACAGTTCTCCCAGCGCTCCCTGCTGAAATAGCATCAGCATACGTTCAGCTGCCACTATCGGTGTCCGCAAGTCATGGGTCATCCAGGAGACAAAGTCTTCTCTTTGGCGGGCAATTTGCTCGCGTTCGTCGATAGCATGCTTCAGGCGCAAAAGCGATCGCACTCGCGCCAGCAATTCATCGACTTCCACTGGCTTGCGTATAAAATCATCCGCACCCGAATCGAGTCCCTTTACCACACTCGGCTGATCGAATGCCGTGATTAGCAAAATCGGCATAAACGGTAAGTTACGATTTTCCCGGATGCGCTTAGTGACTTCAAAGCCGTCCATCTCCGGCATCATCACATCCAGTAGTATCAAGTCGGGTGCAGATATCTCAATCTGTTCTAAGGCAACCCGACCATCCTCCGCCAGACTAATTTCATACCCCTCTTCTTCCAAAATTGTTTGAACAAGGAATAAGTTATCTGGAGAATCATCGACAACAAGAATATGGTCAGTTTTCGAGGAGCGAGTCAGAACCGAAGGATTCATGAGGAAAGCAGACTAACAACAAATGTTAACTGGACTAATTATTGGGGATTCTTTGGTATATCTTAAGATTTTTCCTTCTTAGGGCTGAGGGTGCCTCATCCTCCCGAAAGATCTTTCCTATAAATTACTACCCTAAGTACTTGATTAATTCCGCATTTTGCCTTTATCCTCTTGCACTGTTTGGAGTTTCATCGTCATAACAGTGTCATCCTGAAGACCCAAGTGTAAAGTATGAAGCTTCGCACAACCCATTTCATCCTTCAGACTTCAAACTTTTTTGGTCAGGGTGGCAGTTGCTTCTTTTGCCCAATCAGTAAGGATGGGGTAGTTTATAGTCCTAACGACGGTTCAAGTTCAATGCCACCAATTGATTGGGAAGGTATATAAAAATGTTCCAGCTTGTAGTAGTTCTGAATGTCCTGATCTCGCTACTGTGTCTATATGTAGCTTGGCAAGTGTGGAATTTGCGGCGGGCACTAGCAACTGCCGTAGATGTTTTGACGAATGTTGAGCGCAGTACCTATGCTGTGTTAAATGGTGCTCCCAATGCTATCTCCCAGGGGCAGTTGGGCGTTCACGGGCTGAGAGAGCGTTATCAGCAACTTGAGCTTCAGCTGCAACAAGTTCAGCAAGTTTTGACAGTTTTAGGTTTGATACAAAGCGTATGGAGTTCTGCACTTCGCAGGGGCGGCAAAAGCTCCCTATCAAGACGGTTACGGCGTCCACAGCGCCAGAGAAGGCGACAGTAACAGCAGACGCTCAGGTATCAGGGATCAATTTCCCAGAACAAATCTGCATAGAATTGGTGTATGGAGAGAGACCAGAAGATGTCAAAGAAAAGTGCTGGAACATTTATTAGCGGTCTACTGCTGGGCAGCGCCATCGGAACCGTAACAGGTTTACTGATTGCCCCGCGCACTGGCCGGGATACGCGGCAACTTTTAAAGAAATCCGCAGATGCCTTACCAGAGTTAGCAGAAGATCTATCAACTAGTGTGCAACTGCAAGCCGATCGCCTTTCGGAGTCCGCCCTGCGTAACTGGGATGGTACACTGGCTCGACTACGAGAGGCGATCACAGCAGGCATGGAGGCTTCCCAGCAGGAGAGTTTAGATATTAGACAAACCAAAGCTGAAGTTGCCCCTGAGTCTCGCCCGTCGATTCCTGACCACACGCTGTAGGCGACCCGTTGGTGATTGACCCTTTATTTTGGTTAGGACTGTCCATCTTACTGGTGGCTGTCAGTTTAACAGCTGTCTTAGTGGCAGCACTGCCTGCCTTACAAGAATTGGGGCGGGCAGCTCGTAGCGCTGAAAAATTATTTGACACTCTCCGGCGGGAATTGCCGCCAACCCTAGAGGCGATTCGCCTGACGGGTTTGGAAATTAGTGACTTGACCGATGATGTCAGTGAGGGTGTCAAAAGCGCCGGTCAAGTCGTCAAACAAGTTGACCAGAGTCTCAGTGGCGCTAAAAACCAGGCTAAAAAGGCACAGGTCAATACTCGGAGTGTTGTTGCGGGTGTTAAAGCGGCCTGGAAAACTTGGAACCGTCCCTCAACAGGGCGTAAGTCAGTTGATCGTCTCCCACCGTCTCAAAGAGCGGCTCTAGACTTTCGTGAGCGTGAAAGCCCCAACTCGATGACTGGCTCATCACCAGCTACTGATGGATATCCCGAGTGTGATGACGACTACAACGACACTGACCCTCACACTCAGGAAGCATCCCCTCAGAATATTCCGGGTGATTCTCTCTCAACCAGGCAATACCGAGACTTAGAATCGCCTGAGGAAGACACAGAATATTAGTTTTGCGGCTTTGGTTAACACTCCGGCGTTATCGCCGCAAGAGTTGACTAAAAAGGGCTAGGCAAGGATAGCAGAAATAAGCCAGAGGGTGAAATTCTCCCCCTCTCCCTCTCCCCTTTCTCCCTCTCATCTGCATCGGAACTGGCTCAGTTGAAGGCAATATAGCCAGAGTTTCCCTTGTCTTCAAGAGTCCCCAACCCAAATCTCTGTACCTCATCAAGCCTGAAAACCGCTATAGATGTGGGTTTTAAGTAAAATTGCTTAACTCAGTGGTCAAACGCTTTGCGATCGCCGCTATTATTAGACTAAAGTAAACAAGTGTAAAGAAAATCTTAGTTTGACCTTATCTTTGCTTTCCCCTTAGTGTCCACGCTTGAGACTTTAATAAAAACTCACGATGCAGAATCTTTTTCCAAAACGACTTCTGGTACACTTTGCGGCGTTTTTCCTTGCCTTCTCAGTTTGGGCGATCGCACCAGTGGCACAGGCTTACGACAATCCCGACTTACTGCCCAATACTCAAACACCAGTAATTGATTTAGCTAACTTCCTCCCAACACTTCAAGAAGAAGCACTAATCAACGATTTACAAACTTTTGAGGCTGAAACCGGCTGGAAGCTGCGAGTTCTGACTCAATATGACCGCACACCAGGCCGGGCCGTAAAAGATTTCTGGGGACTCAACGATAAAAGTGTTCTACTTATTGCTGACGCACGAGGCGGTAATCTACTTGGTTTCAACGTTGGCGATGCCCTTTATCCGTTCCTCCCTCGCACCTTCTGGGTGGAGTTACAGACACGCTTCGGCAACCTCTACTTCGTTCGTGAGAATGGTGAAAACCAATCCATCGTTGAATCTTTAAACACAATTAAGACCTGCCTGCGTCAAGGTGGTTGCCAAGTTGTTCCCGGTCTTCCACGAGAACAGTGGATTCTCACTCTCATTACTTCCGTCTTAGGCGGAGTAATCTGCGGATTTGCGGCTATTCCCCGCAAAGAAGGGCAACTGTTTGCTTGGCAGTGGGCTTTGATTTTCTCACCTCTCTGGGGCATCCTGTTTATTGCCTTCGGAATCGGTCCTGTAGTTACGCGTACCTCGGAGTGGTTGCCACTATTTCGCAATATTATCGGCTTTGTCCTTGGTGCCTTAGTAGCTTATTTATCACCAGTTATTAATCAATCCTCCACTTCTGAAACCTAAACGGTAGGTCAAACCGCAAAGTCCTTCGACTTCAATACAGGTTTTTGTAGGGGCACGATGTTATCGTGCCCTTATTGTGGGGTATACACAGCTGCTATAATTTGTCAATTATTCAACCTACATTGGGCACCTTCAACTGGCTTGTGGAGGTTTAAAGGGATTTGGGGATTGGTAATTGGTAATTAATAATACATATGTGTCTTGTAGTACAGTTAAAACATTTAACCCTCTCATAAAAGGCTTAAAATCAGCAAATCACTTTTGAATTAAGAGACGTTATGGAATGGCATATGACAGATGCCCAAAGTCTGGCAATTATTGACCGCGAAATGGGCGATCACGTCTTTTCACCAGCGGAATACGAGATTGTGCGCCGGGTGATTTATGCAACAGCTGACTTTGAATATCAGTCTCTAATTCGTTTTTCTGAGCGTGCCTTACAGGCAGGGGCAGCGGCGTTAGCGGCTCGTAGCACAATTGTGGTAGATGTTCCGATGGTGCAAGTGGGTATCACTCCCCACATCCAGAACACCTTTGCTAATCCGGTGTATTGCAGCATGGAGGCTCTAACGCGGCCTCAAAAAGAGAAGACACGGGCAGCTTGGGGCATTCAAACGCTAGCCAGACGCTACCCAGAAGGGATTTTTGTCGTGGGTCAGGCTCAGACTGCTCTGACAGCCCTGGTTGAGTTAATCGAGGCTGAGGAAATTAGACCGGCATTGGTAATTGGGACGCCTTCGGGCTTTGTCGAGGTGGATGTCGTCAAAGACCGCTTGAAAGACTCCTTGATTCCTCATATTCGGATTGAAGGCCGTAAGGGCAGTTCTGTAGTGGCAGCCGCCATTGTCAACGGACTAGTAGACTTGGCTTGGCAAGCCTATGGACAGGACACCAGTGGTCTCAAATAGATTTTTAGATTTTGGATTGCTGATACAACATATGACGGTTGGCACATTCGGAGTAGATTGGACTTATGTGCCGTTCATCCTGCCAAACCACCTTCAATCCCAGTAATTGAGCTTTCTCGGTAAGCAAGAATCGAAACGTCCCAAACGACCAACTGTGCAGCTTTTGGTTGGCTTTCTTGCCGTAATTACTCGATTGAGAATGTCCCGAATATCGCCAATTACTAACGTTTGCATACCTCACTGATGAAGTGTGGAAACAATAGGGTTAGTCGGTTTGTGCAGGCTCTAACCAGGGTTTACAGAACTTAAAATGGTAAAAGAGTCGCGATTGGGCAGATGATGCAATACCGACGATTTGGGCGTACAGAATTACAAATTCCAGTCTTCTCGTGCGGCGGCATGAGATATCAGTACAAGTGGCAAGATGTCCCAGCGTGGCAAATTTCTCAAGATAATCAACGGAATCTGGAAGCGACGATTCACCGATCTATAGAAGTCGGAATTAATCACATTGAAACGGCGCGTGGATATGGCACCTCGGAGATGCAGCTGGGACGGATTCTACCCACATTTCCTCGTGATCGGCTGATTGTCCAAACTAAGATTGGCCCCAAGTCAGACTCTAAAGAATTTCGGCGTGAGTTTGATAAGTCGCTGGCTAATCTGAAGCTGGACTACGTTGATATGCTATCGGTGCACGGTATTAATACTCCTGAGTTGTTGCATGATAGCATCCGTCCTGGTGGCTGCGTGGATGTGGCTCGGAAGCTACAAGACCAAGGGAAGGTACGATTTATCGGCTTTTCTACCCACGGGCCTACTGACGTGATTGTCGAGACGATTGAGACTGACCAGTTTGACTACGTTAACCTGCACTGGTATTACATCAATCAATTCAACTGGCCTGCGATTGAAGCCGCAAATCGTCGCGATATGGGTGTATTTATCATTAGTCCGTCGGATAAAGGGGGAATGCTCTACAAACCTCCCCAGAAATTAGTAAAACTCTGTGCCCCCCTGAGTCCGATGGTGTTTAATGACCTGTTTTGCCTGTCGCATCCTCAGGTGCATACCCTAAGTCTAGGGGCGTCACGACCATCGGATTTTGATGAACACCTGAAGGCAGTAGAGTTGTTGGATAGGGTAGATGAGCTTTTACCACCGATTTTGGTGCGTCTGGAGGAAGAAGCGATCGCCACTTTCGGAGAAGCTTGGGTCAAATCCTGGCACGTTGGCTTACCGAAGCCTGAAGAAACGCCGGGTGGCATGAACATCCAAGCCATTCTGTGGTTGAGGAATCTCGCTCTTGCCTATGATATGTTGGAATACGCGAAAATGCGGTACGGTATGCTGGGTAATGCCAGTCACTGGTTCCCTGGTAACAAAGCTGACCGAGTGAAGAAACTGGATTTACACCAATGTCTCTTGCGGAGTCCTCACGCTGACAAAATCCCTGCCTTTCTGGAAGATGCCCACCAGTTGTTAGGTGGTCAAGAAGTTAAACGCTTATCGCAGCAATAACATTCTTGGTGCCTACCTGCTTACTCTGGTATCGAATCAAAGGACAAAGCAATGCGGCAAGCTGAGTGGCTTTATAACCACTATGTTGACCGCTATGCGAACACTTAGGGAGTATCTTGAGCAGCGATGAATTGGATTGTCACGAAAACGCAGCAAATCTTGACTGCCTTATCCGAGGTATTCACAACTGCGCTGTTTGAGGTTGGCGGCAAACCCTTCTCCCTGAGTTCGCTTGTTGAACTGATTTTTTTGGCGCTGATCGCCTTAATCATTTCTCGCACCCTCACTGAAGGGATTAAGCGACAGCTTTTAGTTCGCTTCAAATTTGATCGCGGTACCCGCGAAGCGATCGCCTCTGTCATCAACTACGTTCTA
>DATNPI010000251.1:0-12731 GCA_036703325.1 Coleofasciculaceae cyanobacterium | reverse complement strand
GGGTTCGATTGGGGTTACTGACGCTTCCGGTTCTGGTGTCTGCTCTGGTTCCTCAGGAACAGTCGGTTCGGCTGATGGGCTAGGAACTGCCGCTGGTCGTCGGAAGCGACTAAAGAATCCGCCGGATTTTGGCGTTTCCGGTTCTATTGGTACTGGTACGGGCTTAATGACTGGTGTTGGTACCGCTTCTGGTTCGGGAGTTGATTCCTCTACAACGGCTGGGGGTTCGATTGGGGTTACTGACGCTTCCGGTTCTGGTGTCTGCTCTGGTTCCTCAGGAACAGTCGGTTCGGCTGATGGGCTAGGAACTGCCGCTGGTCGTCGGAAGCGACTAAAGAAGCCACCTGATTTTGGGTTCTCTGTCTCTTTAGTTTCAGTAGGGGTCGCTTCAGCTTCTGGAGCCGGTTTTTCCTCCGGTTTTGTTGGTTCAGAGGTTGGTGTTTCTTCAACAGAAGGAGTAACAGACGGTATCGGTGTTGGTGTTTCTGTTGGAGATGGGCTAGGAGTTGGTGCGACCTCCGGTACTGGCGTTGGCTTGAACTTGTAGTTGGAGCCGACAATGCCGTGGGCTGCCTCAGCCGAAAGTTCACCGCGCATCAGCTTGGACAGTGTGTCTTTGCCCTTGGGTTCGTAGCTAATTAGCCGTACCGTGTCATTGAAAACATTTTTGACAGGGTTTCCCTGCTCATCGAGAAACTCTAACTGCACCCAGTTTTTGCCAGGTTTAAACCCTGTGAGATAAATCGGCTGCCAGCGATCGAGAACAAAACTTTCACCGTTGACTGTGACGCGAATTCGCCAATCGGCAATTTCGTCGTCAGGGCTTTCCTGAGCAACTATGTGGAGAGGGGCGTTGGTCAGATAGAAGTCGAGCATAATTGGCTCGGCTCCATAGCTGCCTGTAGGACGACTGTAAGTCAGCAGTGGCAAAGCTGGCTCAGGGTTGTTATCAGTAGTTTTTGTAAAGACGTGAAATGTTGTTTGAGCATAGGCTCCTTCGTTTTTGAAGCTCTCATGCCAGGGGCGGGAGGCAAAAACCCGCAGGGTGTGTGTGCCTGGAGGTAAATCTTCAAAGACTAAAGGTTGGTCTAAGTCATAAACCGCTTTGTAGGGTTGATTGTCCAGGATGACGTGTAGATGAGGTCCCAGACCTAAATCTGGGTCTTTGAAGACTGGTAAATCCTGAACCTGAAATTGCACAGATACTTTTGTGTCTTGCAGAACTTCATCAGCACTAGGACTAACGATAGTGACTTGAGGCTGGTAAGCTTCCAAGCTCTGGCTCAACTGTTGAATGGCTAGAGGCGGCGCTACCTCCGAAAGTGACCCGCGTTGCGGAATTTTGGATGTCCCATCGGTGTTAAGTGGTGGCGATGTCTCGATGCGTGAAGCGGAGCCATCTTGGAAATTCCCACAACCCATCAGACTCCAGACCAAAACCGCTGCCATCAAGAATGAAAAAAGTGTTCTCATAGTTGCCCACCGGCGATTCCTACCCAACAGACAATCTCCTTACTGTTCCCGGCAATCCATCTTAACTGAAGCTGCCCATAGGCACTATAGCGGAATAAGGTTCCATCTCCTCTGATGAAATTAGGTTTAAGAAGCTGAGTCGTTAGCTAGGTGCTAGCGCATCTGACCGATGTGTCTTGGAAATATAGATTACTCCTATGGAGATTATTTGTTTTTGTGATCTTGAAGAAGCTGGTTCTTATGTTCCAACAGAAACGAAATTACCGAAACACGGGTTGGTGACTAGTTTTGAACACGACGCTGCTTTAGTTACCCTTCTAATTCTGAGCCTGAGCGGCTTAAATATTGTGTTTTGTAAATTTTCGGTCAACTCCTCTTGACTTTTTTCCGAGTGTTTTTGCGTTAAAAGCCAAAGTGGAACTTGATTTGCTGAAATTTGAATTATTGTTAAGCGCGCCCAAAGACTTTCAAAGGCTAGTCCTATCATCAACTACAGAAGGTATTCCCTTTGAACTGTTCCAAGTGGGGACCTCGTTTTCACAGGAAAGCTGTCATACATCGTGGTGCTTTCCTCTCCATAAACATCAAACTCCCCCTTGGGGGTATTTCTCGTTCCTTGTCTAGAGAGGAGATTCCTCATGACAATCAGCCCTCCTGAGCGAGAGGCGAAAAAAGCTAGGGTTATAGTTGACAAAGACCCGGTACCAACTTCTTTCGAGAAGTGGGGCAAGCCAGGTCACTTTGACCGTACCCTTGCAAGAGGTCCAAAAACCACAACTTGGATTTGGAACCTCCACGCCAACGCTCATGATTTCGATAGTCACACCAGTGACTTAGAAGACGTCTCTCGTAAAATCTTCAGCGCTCACTTCGGTCACTTGGCCGTCGTCTTCGTATGGTTAAGCGGCATGTATTTTCATGGTGCTCGCTTTTCCAACTACGAAGCTTGGCTGACCGATCCGATGCACATCAAGCCTAGTGCTCAAGTCGTTTGGCCCATTGTGGGTCAAGGTATTTTGAATGGGGATGTCGGTGGAGGCTTCCACGGCATTCAAATAACATCTGGTTTCTTCCAGCTGTGGCGCGCTGCTGGTATTACTAATGAGTTCCAGCTGTACTGCACCGCAATTGGTGGGCTGGTGATGGCAGCACTGATGCTGTTTGCGGGTTGGTTCCACTATCATAAGCGTGCTCCTAAGCTGGAATGGTTCCAGAATGCGGAGTCGATGATGAACCACCACCTAGCCGGGTTACTTGGACTTGGCTCCTTGTCTTGGGCTGGGCATCAGATCCACGTTGCTTTACCGATTAACAAGCTGTTGGATTCTGGGGTATCACCGCAAGATATCCCACTGCCCCACGAGTTCATCTTGAACGGCAGCTTGATGACGGAACTGTATCCCAGTTTCGCCCAAGGTTTGAAGCCCTTCTTCACGTTGAACTGGGGTCAGTATGCTGACTTCCTAACGTTCAAGGGTGGCTTGAACCCAGTGACTGGTGGCTTGTGGTTGTCGGATACAGCCCACCATCATCTAGCGCTGGCAGTTCTGTTGATCATCGCTGGTCAGATGTACCGGACGAACTGGGGCCTCGGTCACAGCATGAAGGAAATTCTAGAAAACCATAAAGGTCCCTTCACTGGTGAAGGACACAAAGGTCTCTATGAAATCCTAACCACATCTTGGCATGCCCAGCTGGCGATTAACCTTGCCATGCTCGGTTCGCTCACGATCATCGTGGCTCATCATATGTACGCGATGCCTCCGTATCCGTACATTGCCACGGACTACGCCACGCAGCTTTCCATCTTTACCCACCATATGTGGATTGGGGCTTTCTGTATTGTTGGTGGTGCTGCTCACGGCGCGATCTTCATGGTGCGGGACTATGACCCAGCGATGAACCAGAACAATCTTCTGGATCGGGTCATCCGTCACCGGGACGCAATCATATCTCACCTAAACTGGGTGTGTATCTTCCTAGGCTTCCACAGCTTTGGTCTGTACGTTCACAACGATACGATGCGGGCTTTTGGTCGTCCTCAAGATATGTTCTCGGATACGGCGATTCAGCTGCAACCAGTATTTGCCCAGTGGGTTCAAAATATCCATGCCCTAGCACCTGGGGGGACTGCTCCCAATGCGCTAGAGCCGGCTAGCTATGCCTTTGGCGGCGGCATTGTGGCTGTTGGTGGTAAAGTAGCGATGATGCCAATTGCTTTGGGTACGGCGGACTTTATGGTTCACCATATCCACGCCTTCACCATCCACGTTACCGTGCTGATTCTGCTCAAAGGTGTACTGTTTGCCCGTAGCTCTCGTCTGGTTCCAGACAAAGCCAGCCTGGGCTTCCGTTTCCCTTGCGACGGCCCGGGTCGTGGTGGTACCTGCCAAATATCTGGCTGGGACCATGTATTCCTAGGTCTGTTCTGGATGTACAACTGCATCTCGGTCGTGATTTTCCACTTCAGCTGGAAAATGCAATCGGATGTTTGGGGAACGGTAGCGTCTGATGGAACTGTGTCTCATCTCACAGGCGGCAACTTTGCAACAAGTGCCATCACCATTAACGGTTGGTTACGTGACTTCTTGTGGGCTCAGGCTTCTCAGGTGATCACATCCTACGGATCTGCCCTTTCAGCCTACGGTTTACTATTCTTAGGCGCTCACTTTGTTTGGGCGTTTAGCTTGATGTTCCTGTTCAGTGGTCGCGGCTACTGGCAAGAACTGATCGAATCCATTGTTTGGGCGCATAATAAATTGAAAGTTGCTCCATCAATTCAGCCTCGTGCTCTGAGCATCATTCAGGGTCGGGCTGTGGGAGTAGCTCATTACCTCCTAGGAGGAATCGTCACAACATGGGCGTTCTTCCTGGCGCGAATAATCGCGATTGGATAACGGCTCTTTGAATCGATACCAAATTTAAAGTAGGACACACTATAGGCGTGTCTTGCCTGTCAAGACCCAAAAAACCTGGAACCTTGGTTCCAGGGGGTCACCTAGACAGAAAATGAGCTGCAGCATTGCATAAGTCTCATGTGTCAGCGAGGAGGATTTCCTAAGACAGATGGCAACAAAATTTCCAAAATTTAGCCAGGACCTCGCTCAAGATCCGACAACACGTCGAATCTGGTACGGGATTGCTCAGGCTCACGATTTTGAAAGCCATGATGGCATGACGGAGGAAAATCTTTATCAAAAGATTTTTGCTTCCCACTTCGGTCATCTCGCGATCATTTTCTTGTGGACCTCTGGCCTCCTGTTCCACGTCGCCTGGCAAGGTAACTTTGAACAGTGGATTAAAGATCCGCTAAATGTCCGTCCCATCGCCCACGCGATTTGGGACCCTCAATTTGGCGCACCAGCGGTAGATGCCTTCACCCAAGCCGGTGCATCTAACCCAGTTAATATTGCTTATTCTGGTGTCTACCACTGGTGGTACACCCAAGGAATACGGACGAATGGTGACCTGTACCAAGGTGCATTGTTCCTCCTGTTATTGGCTGCGCTCTTCTTGTTCGCGGGCTGGCTGCACCTGCAGCCCAAGTTCCGCCCCAGCTTAGCCTGGTTCAAGAGTGCGGAGTCTCGGTTGAACCACCACTTGGCGGGCCTGTTTGGTGTAAGCTCTCTGGCTTGGGCCGGACACTTGATCCACGTTGCTATCCCAGAGGCTCGGGGACAGCATGTGGGTTGGGATAACTTCCTGTCCGTTAAGCCTCACCCAGCGGGGTTAGGACCATTCTTTACGGGGAATTGGGGGGTCTACGCCCAGAACCCGGATACAGCTGGGCACGTATTTGGAACCTCTGAAGGGGCAGGTACAGCGATTCTGACGTTCTTGGGTGGCTTCCATCCCCAGACTCAGTCGCTTTGGCTGACAGATATGGCCCACCATCATCTGGCGATCGCAGTGCTGTTCATCGTAGCCGGACATATGTACCGGACGAACTTCGGGATTGGTCACAGCATCAAAGAGATGCTCAACGCCAAAAGTTTCTTTGGTGCCAAAACTGAAGGTCAGTTCAACTTGCCTCACCAAGGGCTGTATGACACCTACAACAACTCCCTGCACTTCCAGTTAGGAATTCACCTAGCTGCTCTAGGAGTTGTCACTTCCCTGGTAGCGCAGCATATGTATTCGCTACCGCCTTATGCCTTCATGGCTAAGGATTTCACCACTCAAGCGGCGCTCTACACCCATCACCAGTACATTGCTGGCTTCATCATGATTGGTGCGTTCGCTCACGGTGCAATTTTCCTGGTACGGGACTATGACCCTGAGCTAAACAAGGGGAACGTCTTGGATCGGGTGCTGAGACACAAAGAAGCGATTATCTCTCACTTGTCTTGGGTCTCTCTGTTCCTGGGTTTCCACACGCTGGGTCTGTACGTCCATAATGATGTCGTGGTCGCCTTCGGAACCCCTGAAAAGCAAATCCTGATTGAGCCAGTGTTTGCTCAGTTCATCCAGGCATCTCACGGTAAGGTGCTCTATGGAATGGACGTTCTGTTGTCAAATCCTGACAGTATCGCAAACACAGCATGGCCGAACTACGGCAATGTCTGGTTACCGGGTTGGCTGGATGCGATTAACAACACCACGAACTCTCTGTTCTTGACGATTGGTCCTGGCGATTTCCTGGTTCACCACGCGATCGCTCTGGGTCTGCACACCACCACCCTAATTTGTGTCAAGGGTGCGTTGGATGCTCGTGGTACCAAGCTGATGCCCGATAAGAAGGACTTCGGCTATACCTTCCCCTGCGACGGCCCTGGTCGGGGCGGTACTTGCCAAACTTCCTCTTGGGAGCAGTCTTTCTACCTCGCCATGTTCTGGATGCTCAACACCATTGGTTGGGTGACCTTCTACTTCCACTGGAAGCATCTAGGTATCTGGCAAGGCAACGTGGCTCAGTTCAATGAGTCTTCTACCTACCTGATGGGTTGGCTACGTGACTACCTCTGGCTGTACTCAGCGCAGACGATCAACGGATACAATCCCTACGGTACGAGTAACCTGTCTGTTTGGGCCTGGATGTTCCTGTTCGGACACCTGGTTTGGGCAACCGGTTTCATGTTCCTGATTAGCTGGCGTGGATACTGGCAAGAGTTGATCGAAACTCTTGTCTGGGCACACGAGCGTACTCCTTTGGCGAACCTGGTTCGCTGGAAGGATAAGCCTGTTGCTCTGTCCATCGTTCAAGGTTGGTTGGTGGGTCTAATTCACTTCACTGTTGGCTATATCCTCACCTACGCGGCATTCTTGATTGCCTCGACAGCTGGTAAATTTGGCTAACTTCTGCTGAAGCTAGCGTTGTAGGTAATTAAAGAAAATCCCCTACCTTCGGGTGGGGGATTTTTTTAAGATGCGAGTTAATAGCAAAGAACAACAAAACTAATATGGCAGCGATAAGCCTAACGGTATGCTTCTATAGCGTTTTTACTCCTTCACTACCTCAACTAAATCCTCAATCATCACATCAAACGTGCGAGCTAATTTCTGTAGGGAGATGAAGTCAATGGTTGACATTCCAGGACAGCGGGCATAGTGTCTCACAGTGCTGTAAATAACTCCGGAACGGTCAGAAACTTCCTTGAGGGTCCAGCCCTTCTCCTCCGCTAGTTCTCGAACCTTCAGCCTGACTAACCCCATGCTTGACTAATGATGGCATACCATCGTTTAATGGTTTTATCTTAAAAAGCGATCCCCCTCCCAGTCTGACCAACTCAAGGGCGATCGCCAAAAAGCCCCATTAAAGGGAGGCACTTTCTATGGTATCAACACCCAAGGCGAAAACACCCGTCATCAAGGCATCGAAAATCAATCATAAGTCTGGAGTCCTTCACCCGCTTGTCCGATATGTGACGGAAGAGACGGCTGCTATGCTTTTTAATCTACAGCTGGACGAGATTTATCGCATCGACTGCTGGCGGCATGTCGTTTACGTCCACGGCAAAGGTGTGAGCAAATTTGTCAGCTATGCCGACTTTCCACCAACTTTAGGCGCAGAGGTACCAACCAATCAAGATTTTGTTCGCTGGCGCAAGCGTTGGCGAAGCCGCTGGAAAAGCCAACAAGCACCGGAGTTTTGGACAAAATACTACAAGCATCAGTTCAAGTACGCTGCCACAGAGTCTAACTTGCTGGCTTGGGGAAAATTAGTTGCGGTCGTTAAGTGCGTGCTATCTATCGCAGCAGTGCAACAACTGCGAGACGCCTACAAGCACGAGAAATACTTCTGGGAAAACTTTTAACATTCTGCCGTGTATCCCTGGTTTGTAGAGTCATATCATTTCCGATTAAGTTGTCATCGTTAACTCTGAGTGGGAGAGGGGAAGAGGGGAAGAAAATTTAATAATGACTATGTAAACGGAAGTGATAGCAGCTGAAGGAGCGATCGCTCTACTCTTCCAAAATCTCAACTATGTCTTAAATCATCACATCGAACGTGCGAGCCAACTTGTGTATGGCGGTAAAGTCAACCATTGCCATCCCAGGAGAACGAGCATAATGTCTTACCGTGCTATAAACAAGTCCAGAACGGTCAGAAACCTCCTTAAGAGTCCATCCCTTTTCGTTTGCAAATTCCCGAATCCGCAACCTCACTAAGCCCATGATTGATTGACAAACGCTGAGATTCCATCGATTAATTATAGGTACTCAAAACGAAAAATACCCTACCTACAGGCAGGGTATTTTCAGTAGTTAAAAATGGCTTTTAACTTTATTAGCTTTCAGCCTTTCGGTACGAACTTTAGGATAATACCGGGTTAGGCGTCGCTTTCAATGTAGATAAACAAAAGACCGAATACTACTGCAGGTAAGAGCCAAGTAACTACGGGAATCAAAATCCACGGCAAGAATGAAGCTGCGTATGAGCCTGTCATGTCAAACTTTCCTCTCTAAATTTACAAGGTTCCAAAGGTAATATTACTGTCAGCTGTCTTGTTGCTCAAGTCAGAAGCTTAAAGCCAAGCGCTTACAGTAAAAAATTGCTAGGTATTGTGAACTAGCCCACGGAATATGGAATCCAGAACGCCAAAATTTTCTAGCAGAAAATAGGAAACGAAAGCGCCACCCATCGCGCCAATAAAGAATCCACCAGTTAGCTGACTCCAGCCTTCAGCAGTTTTCAGATCCGGAGTGGCTTGAGGATTTTTGATTTCAAAGTCACCACCTGTTTGGAAAGAGACAATTCCATAGAGAGACATACCTGTAGTTGCAATGAGAATTAAACCCACTGCCGACAATAGTGCAGCTATATTGCCTACCTCTGTCTCCCGCACAGGACCAAATAGAACCCATGGGTGAACTAAAAAATAACCATGAGCCAAGCCAATTTCAATTCCCCGAACTAAGGGAGCTACATTTCTGCGATAGGCTGGCAGATTATTAATGAAAGCCTTAACGATTGGAGAACTATTGATGGGTGTCTCTAGGTTACCAATGAAAGGGTCACCATTATAGGGTTTAACCACCTCTGCATTTCTCGGGTCGGCCATATTTGTTTCTCCTCCCTGTTTGAAAATTTATAGAACGACTTGAGATCACATTCTACGCAACGAGGTGTTACCCAGTTACAGAAACAGTTGTGACCTTTAGAAAAGTTCATTAAACTTCTTAGTGCTGGAGATTTCATCCCTCGACAGCAATAAGCCTTAGGGAGGGCATGGCAGCACTTTCTTGAGGATATCTACTGCCGAGTGCCTCAAAAGGGGATATCATCATCGTCAAAGTCAGGGGGAGGCGAATCACTCGGTTGCGGTCTAACTCCGTCCGGTGTCATTTGCAAATCAATCCAGCGCTTCGCCAAATGAAGTGCCTCTTCCTCAGTCTTAGCGTTATGGATGGGAATAACGCATTCCCCAGCGGCGCTCCAAACCTGAACGCAGAACACAGGTCTAGCCTCAATAATCCAACCCCGGTAAATTTCTGCTGAACTCATTGCTGGCACTCGCTTTGTGAGGAAGCTGAAGGCTACACATCAACCGTAGCACGCCCTTCATTTTTTAGAAGTGAGTTTTGCGCGAGTTTATATATTAATTTATTGGAAAAGGCAATCTTGAGATCAATTCAATGAAACAGTTTCCAAATTTACCATACAACGGACAAAAATACCTTCAACACCTGATTCTACAGCTGTTATTAATCGTTCTGGTCTGCGGGTTAGTTGCAGCACCAGCAAATGCTACAGGTGTCTATCAAATGCCTAATGTCAGGGCAGGTGAACCGACTTGGGTCATTGATAAAGCAGAAGTTCTCAGCCGCCTCAATGAAGGCAAGTTGAGCAATACCCTTGATAGTTTGGCGAAAAAAACTGGAAAAGAGGTCAGGATGGTCACCATCCACCGCTTAGACTACGGTGAGACAGCAGAAAGTTTCACAAACGCGCTATTTGAAAAATGGTTTCCAACGACCCAAGCCCAAGCTAATCAAATTTTGTTGGTCATTGATACCCTCACCAACACCACTGCCATTCGCACGGGTGAAGCCGTAAAGCCAATTATGGCTGACGAGATTGCTCAGAGCGTGGCAGCTGAAACAGTGATTGTACCAATCCGTGATGGGAACAAGTACAATCAGGGTTTACTGGATGCAAGCGATCGCATGGTCGCCGTACTTTCTGGTGAACCTGACCCCGGTCCACCCGTCGTGGAAGAAAATGTTCAGGTTGCCAGCACCTTTACAAGTGCAGAAGAAACCGACACCAAAAATTCCACTATCTGGGTCGTTGCCATATTGATTATCGCCACAGTTGTCCCGATGGCTACCTACTTCTTCTATCAGGGCTTCTCCGGCTAAATTATCTAGTTGTAGGTTGCCGCTCTCAGGGGTTGAAAGTTGACAGATTGTTCGACCTTAGCGGAGCGGCTCCGTAGAAGCTAGCCGTTGCCGTTTGCGTAGTATGCGCGTAGGTCAGGCTGACAGTTGGAAAGTTAACCTGCAACCTTCTAACTTTTAACCTGCAACCTTTTTTAGTCCTGAACATACTCCTGTCCACTAACTAGAGCATTCTCAGCCCGAACAAACTCCCGTCCCAAATAAGCCGCATGGTCGAGTAGGGTGACAGGACAGGGCTGGGTTTGCTCAAAAATAGAAACACTAAGTTCTTTGGCGGTTCTACCTGTAAACAAGGTGCTTTGAGTTCGTTCTACCTTGCCGCGTGCTGGGATGACTTTCCCAGTTTCCGGGTCAACGGCTAAACCGCGATCATCAATTACATTTGTGAAATGCTTGGCACAAATTAGCCCTGCCTCCCGATCCAGGTAGATGATAAAGTATCCGCCTGGGTCGAGTTCGATATGACGCTTCGATAGCTTCTCATCAATTGCACCCAAGACCTCTGCTGTTTGACTCATGTTCTAAAAATGAATTTTCTTTTCTTGTATGTTCTGGTGTTTTGACACCTGGAACAGACTTCATCCTATTTTAAAAGCTGGCTTTAAAAGCGATCACGTTATGAGATTTGCCTTAGCTCTCACGGAACCTAGTCGGGTGTTAGCCTAGTATGCCTCAGAGTAGCGATCGCACATCAAGCCAAGTCTACACAGATTGCAGACCACTGAGTTCAAAGCCTATCAGCAGGAAATTTTTCAGTTTGAGTGACTCCTCAGAAGTTGCCTTTGAAGCGAATTTTCTCCGAAAGTAGTCATTCTTCATTCGACCTTGACTATGAGTATTTTCTGTCTAGTTGTCGATAACTTGTATTGGGATATTAATAACACCAGACTGATGGCTAATAACTCGACGACTATTCTTCCTGCTATCTCGATTGAGGAGTGGGCATCCCGTCAACACCTGGGTAGATTAAGTTGCCTAAGGCGGGTAAGGGTTTAGAAGTAATTAGTACTCACGCACTTTTAGGAACCACCAACAACCTGGTGGGAGGCGTAGTGCCGGGAGCGATGGCTTAGGTAAATGCTGAGATTTAGGAATGCCTGATCGCGAGGTAGCAAAGCCCACGCTATACTCCGATAGGAGTTAGAGCCGGGAGGATGTCCCTTTATGCCCAAAACTTATACCATCGAAATTCATCACCAAGGCACCACCCACACCATAGAAGTGCCAGACGATAAAAAGATTCTTCAAGCTGCCTATGCTGCTGGAATAGATTTACCCAATTCTTGTAACGCGGGGGTTTGTACCACCTGTGCCGCTCAGATACTAGAAGGAACTGTAGAGCAAAGTGATGGTATGGGTGTGAGTCCAGAACTCCAAAATGAAGGTTACGTGCTGCTGTGTGTAGCCTATCCCCGCTCTAACCTGAAGATTGAGACAGAGAAAGAAGATGAAGTGTACGATCGCCAATTCGGTCAGTCTCAATAAAAACATTTAGCTGATGAAGTGTCGCTGCTGTGCGGCACTTCATCACCAACGTTCTGATTAACCTAACGGGAAGATATCGGCGGTAACAGCAGAGGCTTCACCTAGTTGTGTTGTGGGAGCAGGTGAATCATAAACCACTAGAATAGAAGGCTGCTGGGCGATCGCGTTAAATAGCGTAATGCCCTCCGCATGATGGTTGCCTTCTCCGTAAGGTAAGTCAAGTATCGGCTTGGGTTCCCAAGAGAAAAGATAGTCTGCTGAATTGAACCCCTCCTGAAGCCGGAAAAGTTTAACAGGGCCATCTATATCCATCGTTGGCCCAGCCAAGATTAACAAATCTTGACCATCAAAACACAGCTCACGAATTCCTAACCCACCCAACTTTACAAAATGCTTTTTGTAGAGTTTTCCCCTATCTCCTACTTCTTTGAGTTTCAAGCTCTCCAAACTAGTTGATTCCACCTGTACTTCCAGGATTATTGCCCAACCGCGAAGTACTGGCCCGCGTAGACCAATGAAAATTTTGTCTTCTAAAATAGCCAAACCCTCAATATCAAATCCATTATCTTTACTTGGAATACCTGCAAAAATAAACGGGTGAAGATGCTCATCTGAGCCTAGGGCCTCCATCAGTAAGTTCCCTGTCTTAGTCAATTGAAGTTTTGCTGCCGTTAGCTGTTTATCTGGGTATTCGGGATGAGGGCATGATTGGAATAACTCACCATTTACTAAAGGAATTCGTGCTAAGATAAAGCGATTTTTTCCCAACTCCACTTTTGCAAGTCGCTCAGTGTTTTTTTCGTCAGTTTTATCTGCTTTCGGTTTTTTGCGTTTCCAGCTATGTGAGCCAACAAACCATAGATAGTAATCGGCATAGGCAAGTCCTTCAATATCAATTTCCTCGTTTTTAGCAGCGGGTAATTCGATGAACT
>DATNPI010000245.1:0-10488 GCA_036703325.1 Coleofasciculaceae cyanobacterium | reverse complement strand
GGGGTAGCGGGAGAATGGAATGGCGAGAATCCCCCTCCCCTGTCAGAAGACCCTCAAGTCTATCAACAGTTTGTTCTTGAGTGGTTACAACAAGCGAAACCTCTAGGGAAACAGCTGATAGTTGGAGGATACTCTACTGGTGGTACCTTGGCAGCTTGGTTAGCTCAAGAATATCCCCAGGAAATTGAAAAAACTCTACTATTTGCTCCCTACCTAAGCGGTATGAACGAACTAGTCGATTGGCTTGTAGAAATTCTCCCGTTTTATTACGAGTGGCTCAATAAGGACAACCCCGGAAATTTTGGTTACGATGGCTTTCCTATTCCTGCTGCACGTATCTTCTTGGATATGGGGCAGCAGATTCTCGACCAGGCTAAAAACACTCCTGCTACCCCCATGTTGATTGTTTCCAGTAAAAGCGATCAAGCGACAAACCTTCATGAGCATCGGGAGTTGTTTGAAACCGTACTCAACTATCAGCCGAAATCTTGGTACTATTGCTTCGAGAAGGAGCTAGATATCCCTCACACAATGATGACCAAACTAGAGGGAAATAACCACCTTCATCTACTCATCAACCTGGCTAAAGCTTATGTTGAAAGCGATCTAACCTGGGCTGAGGTAGAAGAAAAAGGACTACCGCTCTAATTCCCCACTGACGGACTTAGATACACGCATCGCATACTCAGCAGGAACAATTTCTTTGCTGTAGTTTTTAACATAAACCTGGGTAAATTCTGCGCCCAAAAACAGAATCTGGGCAGAATAAAAAACCCAGGTAAGAATAATAACCAGGGAGCCAGCTGCACCATAGGCAGAGGCGAAACTAGTATGACCTAGATATAGCCCCAAGAGAGACTTACCGATATTAAATAGCACTGCGGTAATCGCTGCGCCCATCCAGACATCTTTCCAGGCAATTTTGGCATCCGGCAGAATTTTAAAAATCATCGCAAAGAGCAGCGTGACAATGCTAAAAGAGACGATAAAGTTGAGAAATTGCCATAAGTAGGTGAAACCGGGTATCAAACCTCTCAAATAATTGCCAAGAATCACAAGCATCGTACTGATAACCAGCGACACTAGTAGTAAAAACGCAATCACCAGCACTATTGAGAACGATAAAAAGCGTTTGCGAAGGAATTGTATAATGCCGTTTCCTGGCTTCGGTTGAACTTCCCAAATTCTGTTTAATGAGTTTTGGAGTTGACCAAAAACAACAGTTGCGCCGGAAAGGAGGAAGCCGATGTTAATGAGGGTGGGGATAGGACCTTGGCTAGGATCGAGCTGACTGGCATTTTCAATCGCTGTCTGAATAAGCTGGGCACCATCTTTGCCAATCACGCCTTGAATTTGTGTCACAAGCTCACCTTTTGCTGCCTGTTCCCCAAATACTGAGCCTGCGATCGCAATCACAATAATCAACAATGGTGCCAGAGAGAACACCGTGTAATAGGCTAAAGCGGCTGCCATCAGTGAGGCTTGATCTCGCCTCCACTCAGAAACTGTTGCTTTCAACAGCTCCAAAATCGTTATGATGCTCATTAACACAGGCTCCTGAGGTTGAGTGGACAGCCCAAATCCATTTTTTCGCAATCCGAAGTCTTCACACCAGCTCCACAAGAGGTACTTTGCGCCTTAGTGACTTTGGCTGCCGATTTTAACGATAGGTAATAATAAGGTTTTCCAAATAGTGACATCTTTGGCTCAGACGTGCGATCGCTTTCACGGGTGAATAACGGCAGAAATGATACGCGAAAATCAACTCAAACGAAAACTCCAGCGAGGCGAGGTTGTACTGGGACTCTTTACCAACTGTGCCTATCCCGCATTTATTGAAATCTGCGGACACGCAGGATTTGACTTCGCCGTCATCGATTTGGAACATGGCCCACTTAACACACTGGTTGCCGAAGACCTCTGCCGTGCAGCAGATTGTGTGGGAATCGCACCCATCGTGCGTGTCGGCAAGAACGATCCGCTACAAATCCAACGCGCTCTTGATATCGGAAGTGCAGGCGTCCAAGTCCCACAGATTGAAACCAAGGCAGACGCCGAAGCTTGCGTCAGGGGTGCCAAGTACAGTCCTCTAGGTTCACGCGGTCTTTCCTTCTACACCCGCGCTGGCGTCTACACAGCAGCAGGGGCGCAAATCACAGACCAACTCAATGAAGAATCCCTAGTTGTTATTCACGTCGAAGGAATACGTGGCGTAGAGAACCTCGACGAAATTGTCAGTGTGCCCCACATTGATGTCATTTTCCTTGGGCCCTACGACCTGTCCCAATCGCTAGGTATTCCTGGTCAAGTGCGCGACCCGCGTGTCATTGACCTGATGCATCAATGTATCAACACCATCCGTAATGCTGGAAAAACTGCTGGCACCTTTGCCGACAATCCGGAAACTGCCAAACAGTGGATTGACGCCGGGATTGGCTACATCGCCCTCGGTGTGGATGTCGGCATCTTCCTGCGAGCCTGTCAAGGATTGGTCAAAGCGGTACGAACTTAAAGCTACCCACCTTTTGAGGCGTCAAAGAGTTCACTGGGGTAGAACTTACGCACTTGGCTTCTACCAATCGTCCTGCAAGCCTCCCGTTCCCCTATGCCCTCCCAAGATTGAGGGAAGAAAGAGCTATGCTCAGGCATTGTTCCCGCCTTTCTTTGGGAAGTTAGAGGCACGAGTGCGTCAGTCCTGACTGGGTAAAGACTTGGTTTACCCCTAGCTAAGTGATGGAAGTAGCCATATATCACAAATTGGTAATTTCTGTAGTGTAAATAACAACGGTTTAGGATTTTGGTTTTATACTAAATCTATATCCCTCTCTAAAGAGAATTTCACAAGGGATCAAGATATAAGGAGCAAACTACAATGCAAACTGTATCGGGATCGACAGAATTAGAGTATGCGTTTATGTTTACCCTTAAAAAGGTAAACTCCATAAAGCTAGAGGGTATTAAGCCATTTTTTACCGATCTTCCAGTTGACCCTTACATTAAAGGCAACTATCGTTTCAGAAGATTATCGCGGTTTACAGTATTTGGAGATAAGTTAATCAAGCTACCTCATGGCTACTTCTACCAAAGCCAAGAATATAATTCGGTAGTCGGGGGCATTAGGAGAGAGTATGCAGAACTAGATGATGCACTCATAGAGCTTGATGAATTTAGGAAACTTGTTTTGGCATTCTGTGATTCCTGTAAACTTCATCCTGAAGCTGAAATAGGAGTTCATCAAATTAGAATCACCTGTTTACCGGAGAATTATGGCAACCCAGCGCCGGAAGGCATCCATAAAGATGGTACAGATTTTATAGGCATATTCGCGGTTGATAGAGAAAATATTCAAGGTGGGGAAACACATCTCTACACAGCCAGAAAGGAAAATCCTGTCTTCAGTAAAGTCTTGAATTCGGGAGAACTGCTATTGGTTAATGATCATGAATTCTTGCACTATACTACTCCCATTAAACCCATATTTGATTATGAGGGGACAAGGGATGTTTTTGTGCTGACTTCCCCAAGCTTATTTTCTGAGTGAAAGGCAATATAACTCAAGAGTCACAGCTCAAATAATTTACTTCTAACTTGAAAATAGGGGGCAGGCGGCAAGAGGGAAAGAACATTCCTAGGGGATAAGCACAACTCTGTAGAGACGTTCCGCCGGAACGTCTCTACGACTAGCAAGGAAAACGGGGTTGTAACAGCAGATTTGGTACTATACCTGCTATCGGATAGACCGCTAGGGTGATTCCAGATCACCCCCTCGGATGAGTCACTCAGGCGAGGTGGCAGAAAGATCGTCAACCGTACATTAGGAATTGTCGAAACACAAATTCTAAGGTACGACAATGCAAACTTCCGATACTCAAGCAAACGCCCAAGCTCAAATCAACAAGCCTTTATTACAGCTAGGCGCTAGAGGTGAGGCTGTTAGAGAACTGCAAGTTCTCTTAACCAACTTGTCTGTATACATCGGTACTATTGATGGTATCTTTGGTCGAGATGTGAAAAGTGCTGTAATTGCCTACCAGCACCGCGTCTTTCTAGTGGAAGATGGGATTGTTGGGCCTCTAACTTGGCAAGCACTGTATGCAGGTGGTCCTGTGAATATGCCAATTCTCCAACAAGGCAGCAAGGGCAAAACTGTTCTTACCCTTCAGCGTCTGCTCAACATCACTAAAGACTATCTCGGCGCAATTGATGGTGATTTTGGTTCAGGCACCAAGGCAGCTGTGCAAGCCTTCCAAAAACGTTCGGGTTTGGTTGCAGATGGGATTGTTGGCGATCGCACTTGGAACGCTCTGAGCAAGATACCTCATTAAAGTAAATTACAACTAACGCTCTTGTGCCAGTTGCGCTTTAGCCTGCTGCCAGAGAGTTTCCAACTCATCCAACGTGTAATCTGAAAGGGGGCGGTCTGCAACTGCCTCCATTTTTGTTAAACGTTGAATAAATCGTTGGTTGGTTCCCTGCAAAGCTTCCGGAGGGTCAAGCTCGTACCAACGAGCAATATTAATCAGGGTAAACAGTATATCTCCCAGTTCTGCCTGTTGTTCAGCTTTCTCTTCCTGCTCCAGTGCCTGTTTGAACTCGGCTAATTCTTCGTCAAATTTCGCCCAGACGCCATCAACATTATCCCATTCAAAGCCAGCAGCAGCGGCTTTTCGAGAAATCTTCATCCCTGCCATTAACGGTGGTAGTGTACGGGTATATCGCGTCAGTTTGCGACTGAGCAACTGAGCCTCAGCGGTAGTTTCTCCTTTTTCAGCCGCTTTGATTTGCTCCCAGTTCTGATGGACTTCGTCAGCATTTTGGACTTTGACATCTCCAAATACATGAGGATGTCGCCGGATTAGCTTTTGGGTAATGCCTTGAGCGACTTCTGTCAGGGTAAAGTGTCCCTCTTCACTGGCAATCTGAGCTTGGAGTACGACCTGCAACAGCAAATCTCCCAGTTCTTCTGCGATCGCATTTTTATCCCCACTACGAATCGCATCCACTACCTCATAAGCTTCTTCAATCACATAAGGAGTCAGCGTTTGAGGTGTCTGTGCTAAATCCCAGGGACAACCTCCAGAGGGCGATCGCAACTGGGCTACTACATCAATCAGCTGTTGTAATGCTTCTAATGTAGAAGCTTGGCTACTCAACTGAGTTTGCTCCTGGGAACTGGACATGAAGGAAATTTCACGCAACACTTAACTATTCTTAAGGAGATTGCAATCCTTGCCAATCTCCTAAGTACTCTCTCTTATCTTACCTTCGTGCCCTTGGCGTCTTCTTTCATTTGTTTGAGGAACGCCGGGAAGATGTGCGCTTGCGATTGGTAGGTTTGCGCTTTGGCTTCTTCTTGGAACGCTTGTAGGCAGAATTAATCGAGTCACTTAAAGAATGGCTCATTGCACCCAGTTCCAAACCGACAAACAGAGCAATGCATTCAGCTCGATAAGTGATAAGTAAATGTTGGATGCGTTGGAGAAGCCTGGGTGCTACATCTCGAACAAATTGCTCCCAACTCCAGGTAAAATCTCGGAACAGCTGGACAACTATCAACCCCAGCATCCCCAACACAACTATCCAGCTACCGAGATAAAGCACCCGCAGCGTCGTCCCAACGATTGGACCGTGAGAAAAAACAGAGCGGTGGTGCATGGCCTTTTGGTAAGGTATCCAAATCCACCGCAGCCAGCCCCAGCGCTTGAAGGGTCGTGAACGAAGATCTAGATCGGGACTGAGCATCAGCCCACTAAAGAGAAACCCTCCCGAAACAAGCAATGTCAGGTTGCCACTTCGCGTTAGTGCGACAGTCAAACCTGTTACTACTGGCAAACTCCACAGAGTTATGCGATCATGTGTCGAACCAGAGGGCATTTTTTTGTCATCTCGTGCTAATCTAAGTATGATACTGGGCGATTAGCTCAACGGTAGAGCGCCTGCCTTACAAGCAGGATGTTACTGGTTCGAATCCAGTATTGCCCATATGCACTGTACAGTGATTAATTACTTGTCGTCGGTGACAGATTGCTGCCGTTGTGACAAGTTATCTGTCATTAGGACAAATTCATGTCGCCGAAGTGGCAGTAACAAATTAGTGTCATTTGAGCCTGACTCCTGACCGCAACGACGGCGAGCGCACAGTAATAACACGTCCCCAGACCTAAAGGAAATATGGACGCAAGGTCGAGAGTGGCAGAGGCAGACAAGCGAACTTCCCTAAGCTGAGAACACAACCGAACGCTCTTGCAGCAAAGTCGCCTGAACTTTTTCATACTCCGTTTTCACTTGCGGCATTAAAGCGGCGGCTTCTGTCGAAGTACCAGTAGACCCGATCGCTTCCAGCGCCTGACACAATTGAGTGAGGCTAGTCGCACCGAAAAGAGTACTGCTTGACTTAAGAGTGTGGGCAGCTTGTTGCAAGTCAGTTGCCTTGCCTTGAGCGACAGCTACTGCCATCACTTGCAAGAGCTTAGGCGCATCCTCCAAATAGCTGTCAATCACCTCTGCCAAAAATTTATGCTCACCCAACATTTGACATAATTCTCGAAAAACTGCCGCGTCAAGTACGCAAGGCAGTGTAGATGGTGGTTTGACCTGAACATCTACAAAATGGTTCACAAGCGGCTGACATTGGCTCAAGGCACGAACCAGTTCCTGTAGGCGGATAGGCTTACTAATGTAGTCGTTCATACCTGCTGCTCGACACATCTCATTGTCCCCTTGCATGGCATTCGCTGTTAGGGCAATGATGTGAGGACGCTGTGGCGGTGACCATTCTTCGCATATGCGCCGTGTAGTTGCCAAACCGTCTAGTTGGGGCATCTGCACGTCCATCAATATCACATCATAGGGCTGACGATACAGAGCTTCCAGCACCTCTAGACCGTTACTGACTACATCCGCCCGATACCCTAGCTGCTGCAACAGGTACAGCCCTACCTTCTGATTGACAACATTGTCCTCGGCTAACAGAATCGTGAGCGGCAAGCGTTGAGCCATTTGCGAGTCAATCGACGGGAAGGACGAAGGCACAGGGCAAACTTGGACAGGCTCTCTGGCTAGAACCTGAATCAGAACCTTGTATAGGTGAGACTGTTTAATCGGCTTATAGAGCAAGGCAGCAAAATTAGCGATGACGCTGGCGTCGCTAGTTTCTGGCTGATCAATAGAGGTGAGCATCACTATTGGCAACCTCTGGTGACTGGCTTGTTGACCGATTTGGACTGCCAAAGTCAGCTCCTCTATCCCTGGCATCTGTCCATCCAGGAAAACCAAGTCGAAAAGCTCTCCCTGGTGTAGCAATTCCAAGGCTTCTGCGCCCGATTGGGCAACACGAGCCAGCATTCCCCAGGCTTGTCCTTGCTGAACTAACATTTGGCAACTGGCGGCGTTATCATCAACAATCAGCAGTCGCTTACCTACCAACTCGGGTTGTGTACCCTTAAGCTCAACCGGAGAGACGCTCTTGACAGCGTGAGTGACTACGGTGAAGGAAAAGGTAGAGCCTTTGCCCACTTCCGTGTTTACCCAAATGCGACCACCCATCATTTTGCACAATCGTTGACAGATTACCAAACCCAGCCCCGTCCCACCATAGTGGCGATCGTGCGAGGCATCAACTTGGCTGAAGGGTTGGAACAGGCGGTTCAGCCTCTCCCTTGGGATGCCAATACCTGTATCTCGCACAGCAAACAGAATTTCATATCGTTCGCTTGCTTGTTCGTCTAACTCAACGTCCAGTTTCCGCGCCCTGACTGCAAGCGTGACTTCTCCAGCTTGCGTAAACTTGACGGCATTACACAGCAGATTCACCAAAATCTGACGCAGGCGGTTGATGTCTCCCACAATAATCTCTGGAGTTGACTCGTCAATTAGATGAACCAGCTCCAGTCCCTTTTTTGCGGCTTCAGACGCAAGCAGGTCAAGGGATTCTTCAATGCAGCTACGCAGACTGAAGGGGTGTTGCTCCAGTTGCAGCTTACCGGACTCAATTTTGGAAAAGTCGAGGATGTCGTTAATGATTGTGAGGAGTGCCTCACCGCTACTGTGGATGGTTTCAACGAAATCGCGCTGTTTTTCTGTCAGTTCGGTGTCGAGCAGCAGCTCAGTCATGCCAATCACAGCATTCATCGGAGTGCGAATTTCATGGCTCATCGTTGCCAGAAACTCACTCTTGGCTCGGTTGGCTGCTTCGGCAGCTTTTCTTGCTTTCTGCGCGGCTTCCTCCATACGCCGCCGTTCAGCTAACACACCCTTTAAAATCCTTAAACTAGCTCGCAGCTCCAGCTGGGTCATCACTTGATGAGCTATGGTTTGTAGAGCCTTGCACTGCTCGTTAGTTAGGGAACGTGGGATGTAGTCTATAACACACAAAGTTCCCAAAGCCAATCCACTTCGTGTAATTAAGGGAACACCAGCATAAAACCGAATATGAGGCTCCGAGGCCACTAGTGGATTAGTGGCAAAGCGTTCGTCTTTTAACGCATCCTCTACTACCAAAATTTGGTTCTGTAAAATTGCGTGGGCACAGAAAGCTACATCACGGCATGTCTGTGGAACACTCAGCCCTACCTTGGATTTGAACCATTGCCGTTCAGCATCCACCAGACTGATCAAAGCAATTGGTGCTTGACAGATAGATGCCGCCAACTGAGTTAGCTCATCAAAAGCCTCTTCTGGCTCAGTATCGAGCACGCCATACTTACGTAGAGCTTGCAATCGCAGAGCTTCGTTATCAGGTAAGGGGGCTACTAACATATCATTTGTTTATGAGTTCTGATGCAACAACCAGTTACTCAATAGCCTCTGCCTCGCGAACACGCTGAGTAAGTTATGCTAATGTGCTTGGGTAAGGTCAACTGCCTGTTGGAGTCCACCGACTATTCGAGCGAATTTTGGTTGTTCTACCATATACATTTCTTTTATAGCTTTTCTACTGAGAAGCTTTCGTAAAGTCATGTATCCCAAGAGTTATGTAGGGATTCCCCAGATACACCAGAGCGCTTTTTCCAGTAGATGTAAATCGTAGTATTCAATTTTGGCTACATACACTACTAAGGGTTGCTGCGGCACTCGAAAACGGGCATTTAGATGGTCGGCCCTCAGATGTCGAACTCCAAAAACTCGGACAACGCCTAAGGAAAACCGAGTGGTGAAGCGTGGGAGGAAAGAGAACTGGTAGATATTCGACTGACGGAGGATTTGAAGCGGAGACGGCGGGAAAGGGGAGCGTGTTCAGCTTCTGACTCGATCTCCTCCAAAAGTGGATTATGAGGAAGATAGTCAAGCGATAGTATAGGAGCATAAGCCTTTATAGGCACTGGGTAGGGTGGTCATCTGAGTAACATCAGTTGTGACCACCCTTAAAAACAGCAAAAATTCTATAACTTACTCGGTTTTGCGTCTCCCCCAGCTGGGAAAATGCGGGAGAGTACATCAGTTTTTCTTCCGGCAATAGATGAAAAGACCTACGCAACAGTTTGTCTCACACTGGTCTTTTTGTCTCTAATCCTTTCGAGAAGAACAAAAGCAGCTCATCCTCTAAGTCTTGAGGAATAGGTTTGCCCTGAACAGCCAATCGCTCTATAGCCTGCCGTAAGCTATCTACATCCTCAGGATGTTGGCTGAGGTTCTGCCAGTTGTCGCGGACAAATTCCCAAGCCGTATCCAACTTCGACTATGAGAAGTAATAGGGAAGGTAGGGGGGATGGGGAACCTGGAGCAGTTTTTTCTCCCTCATCTCCCCCATCCCCCATCTTCCTAACTCGCTACCCGGTTGTTTCGATTACTGGCTCAATGCTTTAAGATATGGTCTTCAGCAAGTATGGGGCAATTTTGTCAATGCCAAGTACCTGTTGCACAGCACTCAAGTTCATCGCTTCTTTGACCATGCCAAATGCTGCACCTCCTTTGTCCTCTTGAGCGACTGTGATGCCTCCCGCTTGAGCAATTGCCTGCAAGCCTTGTGCACCGTCACGACCTATCCCGGTTAATAACACTCCGGCAGTTGCCTTGCCATAGAACTTGGCGATCGAGTTGAACGTGACACTGATGCAGGGACAATGCTTGTCTGCTTCTGGACACGGTGTATAAATGAACTTCCCACGAGAGTCTAATTCTAGATTGTTCTTCTCTGGGGAAAAATAAACAGTTCCCGGTAAGGGAGACTCACCTACTTCAGCAATTTTCACCCTCAACCCACATTCAGAGGACAGCCAATTGACCATTCCTGACAAAATACCTTGACTGGCATGTACCGTACAAATGATCGGCAATGGGAAATTCGTCGGTAGTTGGGCAAGAATCTTCTGAATGGATTGCAGACCACCTGTGGAACCGCCAATAGCGATCACCTTGACGCGAGAGCTGACATTGGTCATCAGCGGTTGATTTCCTGAGAATGCCCCCGATGTTATCGGCTTCCCAGGAGTACTGAGCGACTGTCCTGGTCGTTTGGCAGTCACTTTCATATTAGAAAGGACTTTGATC
>DATNPI010000244.1:0-3976 GCA_036703325.1 Coleofasciculaceae cyanobacterium | reverse complement strand
TGACGCCCATTTAGTTGACCTTATCAGTAAGTAATTACCTACTGTTTTAATTGGGGATGAAAATATCTTCTAAACCCTCCTCAGCTGGCGGGTATTGGGGGTTCATCGCCTCCAGCGTATCAGCAATTGTCCGGGCGACTACTAGGTTGCGATACCACTTTTTATTGGCAGGCACAATGTACCACGGGGCATGTTGAGTCGAGCAGTTGTTAATCGCGTCCTCAAAAGCTGCCTGATACTTATCCCACAGCAGGCGCTCTTGGATATCGTTATGGGAGAACTTCCAATGCTTATCCGGATCTGCCAGACGACTTTCCAATCGCCGTTTCTGTTCGTCTTTGGAGATATGGAGAAAAAACTTAATTACCGTGATGTTATTGAGAGTGAGCATACTCTCGAACTCATTGATTACGTGATATCGCTCCCGCCAAACATTTTCCGGTACCATGTCTTTTACGCGCACAATTAGCACATCTTCGTAATGTGAGCGGTTAAAAATTGCGATCATCCCGCGCTGTGGCGTTCGTTGGTGGTAGCGCCAGAGAAAGTCGTGGTTGGCTTCCTCAGTACTAGGTGTTTTGAATGACCAAACTCTGCATCCTTGGGGGTTGACGCCGCTGAATACGTGCTTGATCGTGCCATCCTTCCCGCCAGTGTCCGTTGATTGCAGTACAATCAGCAAGCTACGCTGGTTCTCGGCATACAAGCGTTCTTGGAGATTCTGAAGGCGCTGGCACTGATGAGCGAGTTCTTCTTTAACGTCTTTCTTTTGTTTGTAGTGTTCACAGGTGTCTGGATCGATATCCGCTAGGGTGATTGGCTCTCCTGGTTTTACCCGATATTGGGGATAATTGGGCTTGGGTGGCGGATCTTTCACGACTATGGTTTCTGGTGCCATCAGTGCGGCAACCTCACTCGTTGCTTTCTCAGCGGCCTCCTTGGTCTTTTTATGTTCTGCTTGAGTACTGTTGTGAGCAGAAGTAGAACCGTTTTTTGATGAATGCTTTGATTTGCTCATATAAGTCTCCTTAGTGCGAAAACTTTCGCACTCGTTGGTTGCCTGGAGATAATAGTTTAGGCAGACTGGTACAGCAGCCGACTGTGCAAGCATTGCCATGCCGTCAGGCTTATCGACTTTACCGATATTCCTTAGGCGATCGCTTTAGCTACCCCTTAGGTAATCGCTATCTTGAGTAGACCTCTCACGATAACTCTTCACTGATACAACAATATTGGAAACAAATATGTCCTTTGTCTCTACTGTCACCGTTAATGTCCCCGCTACGACTGCTAACCTGGGACCAGGGTTTGACTGCATCGGGGCAGCATTGACACTTTATAACCAGTTCAAGTTCAGCCGCCTCGATCCAACGACTGAAAAAGTAGCCCCTGCTACTCCCCGTAGCGGCCCTCTGATTACCGTCACTGGTGCTGAACAAGAGCGGGTTATTACAGATGACAGTAATTTGGTTTACCAATCATTTGTAAAGTTGTATGAACATCTAGGTCAAACACCGCCGTTGGTGCAGATAGAAATTGAACTGGGTGTGCCTTTAGCTAGGGGATTAGGAAGTTCGGCAACAGCAATTGTGGGTGGACTAGTCGGTGCTAACCAGTTAGCGGGGGAACCCTTGGACAGAATAGAGGTGATGAAGTTAGCGATCGCAATGGAAGGACACCCAGACAATGTAGTCCCAGCATTACTGGGAGGATGTCGTCTTGCTGCTACTGGTGAAGAAGTGATGAAGACCTGGGAAATTTGCGATATTCCCTGGCATGGCGATATTGTGCCTGTAGTGGCAATTCCCGATTTTGAACTGTCTACTCAACAAGCCCGAAGTGTTCTGCCAACGAACTTCAGTCGCGCTGATGCTATTTTCAACATTGCCCATTTGGGTTTACTCTTACGAGGGTTGGAAATGGGTCGAGGTGACTGGTTGCGGACATCGCTGCAAGACCGCATTCACCAACCCTATCGGCAAGCGTTGATTCCTGGCTATGACGCTGTACGAAAAGCAGCATTATCAGCGGGAGCGTATGGAATGGTAATCAGTGGTGCTGGCCCAACCCTTTTGGCTTTGGTGGATTCAGCAGGAGCACAGGCAGTGGCGGCGGCAATGGCGGATGCTTGGAAAGAGGAAGGAATTACAGCTCAAGTGCGATCGCTCTCTCTTGACACCCAAGGAGCAAGAACCTTTACCGAGTCCTTTTAATAGCTAGAACTTAAGCAGGCTGGAAAGAACGGAAGGTCTTTGGTTCCTTGTAGATCTTCCCCTTGCCCCCCGCGAGTTAATACTGTTTCGCTTTTAGTCGGCTACATAGCGCAATAAAATGGAAACGGCATAAGAAGATTTTTATAAAGAAAAAGTAAAGTTAACTGAATTATGGACTGAACAAGATGATGCGTATTTGACCTAGAGCATCTAGTTAATTCGCCATAATCCCTATGCGATAACTGTTAGACATTACTTCATAAATCCTTCGTCAATACCCTCTTAGAGACTTGTGTAACTTCTGTATGAGTTTTGAGGTTAAGGTGTGCTAGTAAAATGCAGAAGCCCAAAAATCCTGTGCAGTGGCAACCGTAATGTTCGTTGTCATTTGATTAACTTAGTTAGCTCTCAAAATCCAGGATTGCCATCAACCCGAAGCGGTCGATCTTGCCGTTTAAGCCATATGGCTTAAGCCTTTCAGTAATTTTACGGAACCACGGTCACAAAATTTATTTGTATGATTGAGTAAGCTTGATAGGGTGTGCTTCATCAAATAATAGAAATAGAGGGAAGTCAAGTACTCACTGTTTGACTTTCTGCATTAGCATTGCTTATTGTGCAACTACTACACAAACGCCAGTTTCTTAGAGAAATACTCATGTGAATTAAAACTTAGTTGTGGCTCTAGTGAGAGCGTGTCTGGGAGTACCTCAGTTTCGCAAAAAAATCTGGGACAGAGACCGGAATGCTTAAACTTCAGTTAGTAGCTTAGAGTGTTTCTATAAAAATGAGATGCACCCGCTTGCCCTACCCGCGACTAGACGTGAAATGTATCGAATTGACGCTAGTTAGCCGTCTACTTCTAATTGTGAACCCAGAACGGAGGTAAGTTTTGCGCACTATCCCCTTTAACCATCCTTACGCTGTCGGACAAGAATTTGAGTATATCCGGCAGGCTATTGCCAATTCCCATACTTGCGGCGATGGCCCCTTTACCAAGAAATGTCATGCTCTACTGGAGGAGATAGTAGGAGTTTCTAAAGCACTGCTTACGACTTCCTGCACCCACGCCCTGGAAATGTCAGCGCTGCTGTTGGACATCCAACCAGGAGATGAAGTCATTGTTCCATCTTTCACCTTTGTCACCACAGTTAATGCCTTCGTGCTACGTGGTGCCAATCCTGTCTTCATCGATGTCCGCCCCGATACGCTCAACTTTAACGAAGAGAAGCTGGAACAACTGATCACACCCCGTACCAAAGCCATTATCCCTGTACACTACGCCGGGATCGGGTGTGAGATGGATGCGATTCTGGAGATTGCTGGGCGTTACGGTGTACCTGTTGTTGAGGACAATGCTCATGGATTGTTTGGCAAGTACAAAGGGAAGTACCTGGGCACCTTTGGAAAACTGGCTACCCAGAGTTTCCATGAGACTAAGAACTTTAACTGTGGGGAGGGCGGCGCACTGCTGATCAACGATCCTCAGTATATTGAACGTGCTGAGATTGTCCGTGAGAAAGGAACTAACCGCAGCCGTTTCTATCGCGGTCAGGTTGACAAATATACCTGGGTAGACCTTGGTTCAAGTTATCTCCCCTCGGATATGCTCGCCGCCTATTTGTATGCTCAGTTAGAAGCCCGCGAACAAATTCAAGCCAAACGGCGGCAGATATGGGATTACTACCACGAACATCTTCAGGGCTGGGCTGAAGAGAATGGCGTCCGTTTTCCGATTGTGCCAGACCACTGTGACCAGGCGT